>NZ_JAHWZY010000019.1:0-138991 GCF_041380215.1 Streptomyces pimonensis | reverse complement strand
CGAGCCGCGCATCCGGCCGCGCAGCCGCAGGTGCCGGGCGTACCAGTTGGCGGCCGAACCGGAGTCGGCGGTGATGACAGCGTCCTCGGGGAGCCTGCCGTCCAGCGCGTGGATCACGTACTCGGGGTTGATCGGATCGGCGTTGACAGCGGCGCGGCGCTGCATCACCTCCCACCAGCGGGCGTTGTTCTTCTCGATCTCCTCCCGCCAGGTCCGGCTCTCCTTGCGATGCAGGCGCGGCAGCAGCCGCCGCAGCGTCTCGCGGGCATCACCCACGAGGTTCACCTCGAAGGGATAACGCAGACCGATCATGTGCGGGTCGATGTCGATCTGCACGGCCCGCGCCTGGTCCAGCTCCGGCATGAACTGCGTGTAGGGGAAGCTGGAGCCGATCACCAGCAGGGTGTCGCACCCCCGCATCAGCTCGTAGGAGGGGCGGGTACCGAGCAGCCCGATCGCTCCGGTCACATAGGGCAGGTCGTCCGGCAGCACGTCCTTGCCCAGCAGGGCCTTGGCCACCCCGGCACCCAGTACGTCCGCCAGCCGTTCGACCTCCGCACGCGCACCGCGCGCGCCCTGCCCGATGAGGACGGCGACCTTCTCCCCGGCGTTGAGCACGTCGGCGGCCCGCTGGACGTCCTCGTCCGCGGGCACCGGCGCGTAGCGTCCCAGCCCCAGGCTGGAGGGCACCATCTTGAAGGCGTGGGTCGGCGGGCTGTAGTCCAGCTCCTGCACGTCGGCGGGGAGGATGACCGCGGTGACCGTGTGCCTGGCGTACGCGGTGCGAAACGCCCGGTCGATCAGGTTCGGCAGCTGCTCGGGCACCGTCGCCGTCTCGCAGAAGTCCGAGGCCACGTCCTTGTACAGGTTCTGCAGGTCGACTTCCTGCTGGTACGAGCCGCCCATCGCACTGCGGTTGGTCTGCCCGACCAGCGCCACGACCGGAACGTGGTCGAGCTTGGCGTCGTAGAGCCCGTTCAGCAGGTGGATCGCGCCCGGTCCGGAGGTGGCCGCGCACACGCCCACCTTGCCGGAGAACTTGGCGTAGCCGACGGCCTGGAAGGCGGACATCTCCTCGTGCCGCGCCTGCACGAACTTCGGCTTGTTGTCCGCGCGGCCCCACGCGGCGAGCAGGCCGTTGATGCCGTCGCCCGCGTAGGCGAAGACGTGGTCGACGTCCCACTCACGCAGCCGCCGGAGGATGTAGTCGGACACCTTCATGCTGGCCATGAGCGTTCCGTTTCTGCCGGTGGGCATGGTGCTGTGACGGAATTGCACGGGTAACCGTGCCGACGGCGGCGCAAACGTCACACGAAACCGCCCCCGGGAGGAGCGCCCGAACGGTCGTCCTCCGCACTTCACAGGGCCCGCTTTCGCCATGCGGACGACGAGCTCAGCCAGGCGGTGACCCGGCTGATGTCGGAGGACGTGACGATCCCGACCAGTCGGCCTCCTTCCAGGACGAGCGCGCGGTGCGCGGGCCGGGCCTGCAGCTCGGGTACGAGCCGGGCCAGCGGGTCGCCGGGGTGGGGAGTCGGCAGGTCGTCGACCGGCACCATCACGTCCGTGACTGTGGTGGACGCGCGTTCCGTCTCCGGGAGGGCGTCGGCTCCCTTGAGGGTGACCAGGCCGGCCACGGTGTTGCCGTTGGTGACGACGGGGAAGGCCGAGTGACGGTAGCGGTAGTTCGGGTCGGTGAGGAACTCGCTGACTGTGGTGGCGGCAAGGACGGTCACGGGATCGGGCGTCATCACGTCGCTCACCGGAATTCCGGCCAGTAGCTCACGCAGTCTCGCCCGGTCTCCCTCCACCGAGGCCATCGCGATGACGAACCAGCCGATGACCACCAGCCAGATACCGCCGAACACGGCCCCGGCCAGGACGAGGTACAAGCCGAGGCCCACCAGGAGCCACCCCAGGACCCGGCCGGCGGCCGTGGCCACCGCCGTGGCACGGAGCGGGCTGCCGGTCTTCCACCACACGATCGCCCTCAGCAGCCGGCCGCCGTCCAGGGGCGCGGCGGGCAGGGCGTTGAAGACGGCCAGCAGGATGTTGATCCCCGCCAGCCAGGTCAGCGCGGCCACCGCGAGCCCGGCGTCGGGCACTCCGTCCAGCAGCCCTGCCGCCAGGGCGAACAGCCCCCCGAGCAGCAGGCTGACCAGCGGTCCCACGCCGGCGATGCGCAGTTCCGCTCCGGGAGTGGACGCCTCGCTCCTGAGCCGCGCGAGACCGCCCAGCAGCCAGAGGGTGATGTCCTCGACGGCCACTCCGTTACGGCGGGCGACAAGGGCGTGGCCGATCTCATGAGCGAGCAGCGACAGCAGGAAGAACACCGCGGTCACCGCTGAGGCGAGCCAGTACTGCCACGCCGGTCGATCGGCCTGTGCGTCCCGGAAGCTGCCCCCTGCCAGCCCGACCAGGATCAGGACGCAGATGACCAGGACGCTCCAGTGCACGCCCACTCGGATACCTGCCACACGGCCCAGTGAGAACGTCGCCCGCACAGCGGCCACCTCCCTGTTCGCCCCGGTCCTCTCGTGGCCTCACACCTGACCGTGCGAGCCGGTGATCGATCGGCGCTTGGATGCCGACCGGTGTGGGCGGGGCGGCGGGCCGAGAGCGAAGCGGGTACGTCAGTGTCCGAAGAGGTGCCGGCCGCGTCGGCGATGCCCCGGCTCGGACGGCGGTCGCTCCTCTCGCTCCCCTGCCGCCGGGGCGATGGGAGCGGACATGAGGACCTCTCACCTGTGGCGGTGTCGCTTCAGTGCGGACGCGAGGAGCGCCAAGCCCAGGCAGAAGATGAGCGCCAGTGCCACGCCGGAGAGGAACAGACCGGGCGTGCTCAGCGTCGCGATACGTTCACCGAAGAGATCCACCGCGTACTCCGGGCCACCCGAGAAGTTCTCCACGACGACGAGTACCGTAAACGCGCCGGTGGCCAGCACGAGCAGGAGCGCCAGCAGGAGCATCGCCCCCACCTCCTCAATTCGGACTTTTGTGACCGATTACCCTGAGGCGGGCGTCCGACACGGGGCTTCCGCAGCGCCGCGCAATCCTCCGGCGTGGACCTGTTTGCAGGGCCCCCGGGCGGGGACCTGGGTCGCATGAACCCGCAGGACGGCCGAGCGCCCGGCGGGAGGCGTCGGCGCAGACACCGGCGGCTCCTCGCCGCACTGGTGACGTCCCTGTTGTTCCTGTTCACGGGCTGCGTCGTGGTCGAGGACCGCGACGACAACGACACGGGAGCGACGCGAACCTCTCCAGGGGTGGCGCGCGAGGTACCGCTCAAGGTCGTGGAGCAGGGCGGCCGGACGTTGGCGTTCGTCCCGGTGAGCTTCGAAGACCGGGGGCCTTACATGTTCGCCCTGGACACCGGCGCCTCCACAAGCGTCATTGACGAAGACGTCGCGGGCCGGATCGGTCTGGAACGCACCGGCGAGCGACGTCCGGTGAGCGGGATCCTCGGCACAGGGGAAGTCCCCGTTGTCCGAGTGGACCAGTGGAAGGTCGGTGACCTGCCTCTCGCCCCGGGTGAGCTCACGGTCATCGGCCTGGGGCCACCCAGAGGAGGAGGCGGCATTGAGGGCCTGCTCGGTTCGGACGTACTCAGCGACTTCGGCTCGATCACCGTCGACTACGACGACGGCGTCCTCAAGATCCCCCCGTCGTGACCACGCAACAGGCCCTGGCGTGCCGACACGTTGCCCGAGCCCGTGCTGCGGTGAGACCACGACCGGGTCGCGAGCCGGACCGACCCTCCCTTTTCGTTCGGCACCTTGACACATGTGGACATATCCTTGAACCAAGGGTGTAGGCCATCGTGCGGGCGAGGAGGAACACCGACATGGAATGGTGGGCCTGGCTCATCATCGCGCTCGCGATCCTCGCGGCTGTCACTGTCGGCATCGCGGCACTGCAGGCGCGGCGCCGCTCCGGTGGTGTCATAGCGCAAGGTCGCCGTCCCCGAGGCGGAGGGGGGCCAAGGTCATGACCGTCTACATGAGAGCCAGCGAGGTCACCAAAAAACCCGTGGTGACCCTGGCCGGGGACGACGTCGGGCAGGTCAAGGACATCGTCTTCGACTCCTCGACCGGCGACATCCGGTGCTTCACCCTGGCCGGCCGCGGCCTTCTCGCGGGTCCGCTCCACCGCGCCCTGCTGTGGAGGAACATCCACGCCTGGGGACCGCACGCCGTCATGATCCGCGACGAGAGCGCGCTGGAGGAGGACGACGCCGCCGCCGGACCGGGCGAGGACGAGCGAGCCGGGGTCAACGTCCTGGGCGCCGCGGTCACGACCCGCAGCGGCACACAGCTGGGAAAGGTCACCGACGCCGTCGTCGCGACCGGCCGGAAACCGGCGGTGGCCGGTTACGAGGTGGAGACCGCCGAGCGCGAGCGGGTTCTCCTGCCCGTCGTCGGCCCCGTCACCGTCTCCGGTGAACGCATCCTCGTCCCCGACGCCACCGCACAGCACAGCGCGGGCGACCTCGGAGGGTTCGGTTCCGCCGTGGAAGGTCTGCGCCACGGGCCCGCACACGACCCGCAGGAGGACTGACCGATGCTGCTCAGCAAGGCCCGGGGCAAGGCCGTCGTGGACCTTACGACGGCCGAGACCATCGGAGCGGTCACCGGGTGCACCGTCGCCCCGTCACCGGCGCACATCGCTGGTCTGCGCCTGAAGACGCGGGGCCGGGGACACCACACGCTCCGCTGGGAAGACGTCCAGTCCTTTGGACCGGACGCGGTGTCCGTCGGGGAGCCCGACCGCGTCTGCGACGAGAAGGACCTTGATTCAAGCGATCAGGCCCACGCCGTGCACAACCCCATCGGGAAAGCCGTCCTGACCGAAACGGGGCTCGAGAAGGGCACCGTGATGGACGTCGAGTTCGACGAGCAGTCAGGCCGCATCACCCACCTGGTGACCGGGGAGGAACAGATCCTGGGCGAGGACCTCGTGGGCGTCGGCAGCTACGCGGTGGTGGTCACCGCCCCGCGGTGACCACCACCGTCCCCTGCCTGGCCGAACCGACGGCGCCACCTCGCGGACCCACCTGGCGGCTCACGCCCGGATGCCCGTACCCGGCACAAGCACCCAGGGGCGATCGCTCCCGAGGGAGCCGGGAATGGCTGACGCGGAACCCGTCGTTGTCGGTGTGGACGACGCCGACGACCAGGACGACCGGGTGCAGTGCGCAGCGCATGAGGCCATGATGTGCGGAGTCCTCAGCGGCGTACTCCGCCCCACGGCGCGGACGGGACCGTTCCTCCGCGCTCAGCTCGCCGCACCGCACCAAGGCCCGGGCCAGCACCTCCTGGTGCGGCTGTCCGTTCCCCGTGCTGTCAGTGCGGGGGTGGCTGCTTTCGGCCATCGCGGGTTCACCTGGTTCGTCCGCTTTCGCAGATCTCCTTGCATTGTGTCGCTGCCGGGAAGGGAGGGCAGCCCAGATGGCCGTGCCGCGGGGTGGCCGGACGGCCTCTGCCGGATCAGCACGCCGCACCCGCCCACTGCCCTCCTCGCGTGACGTGAGCACCCAGACCGGTGGAGCAGGGCCCCCGCAGCTCCGCGGAGGTTGCCGGAGGTCGGCGACCTCCACGGGCGCGGAACAGCCACCGCTGCACAGACACGTCGCGGCGTTCGGCCGAACCACAGGGGGTACCCGCTCGGCAAAGCACCCAGGGCGGGGACGCGACCGGTCAGGACGCGTGCCACCGACAAAGGGACTGCGGCGACATGCCCCGACTCCGCTCAGCGCCTGTGGTCCGGAGGGTCGTCGGAATCCTCCTGGCCGCACCGGCCATGAGTACGGCGCAGTCCTCGACGGTGCTCGTCACGCGGGCCGACGGCACGATCACCCCCGTCATCGAAGACCAACCCGAGGAGGGGCTGCGCGTGGCCGAGCGGGACGGGCATACGGCCTATCCGATCGAGATGGACGCCCCTGGCGGTCTGCTGCGGTCGGCCCGGGAAATCGTGCAGGAGTTCCTCGCAGCGGAGGCCCCGATGGTCGCGTACATGACGCGACCGAGTGCTCGGGCGGCGTCCGCGGGCGCCTGCCTCACGATGTCCGCGCACATCGCCGCCATGGCCCCCGGGGCCCGTACCGGGACCGGCACACCGGTGACAGGCCAGGACGACGAGGCGAGCGAGAAGGTGGTCAACGACTCGGTCGTCTTCGCAGTGTCCGTCACCGGGCAGCGAGGCCGCAGCACCGACTTCACCCGGGACATGGTGCGTGAGGGAACGTCCCTGTCCGGCGGTCAGACCGTACGCGCCGGCGTGGTCGACCTCGTGACGCCCTCACGTGAGGCTCTGCTCGACGCGGTGGACGGCCGACGGGTCGTCGTCGGCGGTCAGGGCGCGGAGCGCGAGGTCGTGCTGCGCACGGCGGACGTCCGGATCGAGAGGAACGACCTGGGGCTCTTCGGTGAGCTCCGGCAGCCGCTGACCAGTCCCGAGCCGGCGTTCCTCTTCCTGTCGATCGGGCACCTGGCCGTGATCCACGAGCTGGCGAGCCCGGGGCCCCCACCTGCGGATCCTGTCCACCATGGCCGAGATCACCAGCGAACGGAACTCCCTCCCTCGTCTTCCCGCTCCCCATGGAGGTGCTGCGCCTCGTCGACATGCTCCGACAGCCACAAGAACCGTCCGGTACCGGCCCCGCCCCACAAGGACCAAGGTGACGAGCATGAACCCCGAGATGAACGAAGGACGCATCATCGCACAGCTCGAACGGCGCCTCGCGCAGGACGATCCCTCGCTGGCCGCGACCATGGACGCCCTCAACCAGCAGTTCCCCGACGAGCCCCGCGGCGAGACCACCAACAGCCGGCAAGAAGCCGACAGTCAGGAGGAGACCGACAGTCGGCAGGACGAAGACGAGGGGCGCAGCTGGTGGCTGATCACCATCACCGTGTTCGTCGTCATCGCCTTCCTCGGCCTCTTCATCACCGCACTGCTCAACAGCAATCCTCATCACACGGACAAGAACCCGGGCCCCCCGCAGGGCCTTGCGTCGACCGTGTCCCTGCACACCCAGCAGCGCTCACGGCCGCTGTCCGAGCCACGCCGACACCCCGCTGACGCGCCCCGCGGGCATCGTCCCACCAGCCGGCCGACGACGTGCCAGAGGGGCACTCGTGCCCCCACGTGATCCCACCGAGCCGCACAACTCACTGTCCAGAGGCGCCGAGGCCCTCACGGCGGCCCACCTGGTAAGACCCCGATCTGCCCCGGAGCGATCGACAGGACACACGCCGATCGGCTCTGCGCCGCCCCGAAAGGCCGCGTACAGACACCGATCACCTCCCCACAGGCCGTCCGATCCTGCCACCCGCACAACCGGTTCGCCCCATCGGCATGGTCACGGCCAGGAACCCGCCGTCCCGTCTCCTCCGGGGCATGTGACCTCCCGCCGTCCGGTCCGCACCGATCCCACCCCGGCGAAAGGCAGCCGACGGCATGCCCCGCAGCAACGGCACGTCCCGCACGTTCCTCGGCCGCCTCCTCCTGCCGGAACGCATCATCGCGGCGGACGCTCTGCGTACGGGAGCCGCCGGGGCATACGCGGGCTCCGGGCCCCGTGGCCGCAGGCCGGTGCCTTGGCGGGGCAGTTGCTGGCGACCGGTGTGCTTTCGCTGCTGACCGCCGTGCTGTCGGTCACCGCGTTCGGGGCCTGGGGCTGGAGGATCCCGTTCCTGCTGTCCGGGGTGCTGGTCATCGTCGGCTTGTGGATTCGTCTCTCCCTCGATGTCGTCGGGCAGCTCGCCGCGGACGCGCTGTTCGGCCTCTGCGGCGGAGCGGCGGGCGAGCAGCAGCAGTGAGGTGACCATGGCCGCGCGTTCCAGCGTGCACTGGTCGACCAGGTCGAGGGCGGGGCGGCCGCGCAGGGCCGACGCGCCGAGGAACTCGTCGCCGGCGGCCACCGCGGCGATCCAGTCGTCCCGGTGCCGTACCCCGTGGGCTTCCGCCCGCGAGGGCGCCAGAGCAGGGGCGGGTGCCGCGGTGGCCTCGACGAACTCCACCGTGCCGTCCGGGATCTGGGAGACGGCGGCGGCCACGCCGTGCACCCCGCCGCCGCGCAGGACCAGCACGGCCAGCCGGTCGTGGACGTCCGAGGCGCGCTCGATGACCGCGCTGCGGCCCTTGACGATCTCGGACGATTTCGTTGGCGCGCTCCAGGCCGGCGAGGGCCGAGCGGGTCTCTGCAAGCAGGCTGGCGGCGTCGATGGCGACCGCCGCGAGGGTGGCGAAGGAACCCAGCAGGGCGATCTGCCCCCGCTCGAAGACCCGGGCCCGCCGGTCCGCGGCGCACAGGACGCCGATGACGCGGTGCCCCAGCATCAGGGGCACGCCGAGGAGCGCGACGGGCCCTCGTCCCGCACGCCGGTGTCGATGCTGTGGGTGTGCCGGAAAGGGCACGGGACGCGGTCGTGTCCCGCCCCCGGACGGCACCCGCGTGCCCGCCCCGTGCGGTCAGGTCCTGCGGTTCAGCCCAGTCCAGTGGGGTCGAACCACGTGGGTGCGTCCGAGATGGCCTGCTTGATCCGGAAGCGCGCGAACTCGTTGAGCTCCGGCAGCGCGTCCACGGCGAACCAGCCGACCTCCAGCGACTCGTCGTCGTTGACCCGTGCCTCGCCGCCGAGGGCACGGCAGCGGAAGGTGATGTCCATGTACTGGCAGACGTCGCCGTTGCCGTACGTCACCGGCTCCAGCGCCTGGACCAGCACGACCCGCTCGACGGCGCAGCGCACCGCGGTCTCCTCCTCGACCTCCCGCACGGCACAGGCCGCGGGCTGCTCCCCGGGATCGGGGATGCCGCCGATCACCGACCACTTGCGGGTGTCGGTGCGGCGGTTCAGCAGGACCCTGCCCTCGTCGTCGAAGACGAGGGCGGTGACTCCGGGAAGCCAGAGCAGCTGATGACCTGCGGAGGCGCGCAGGGTGCGGATGAAGTCAGGAGTAGCCATGTCCCCGACCCTAACCGGCCGGTCAGGGCCCTCACCCGCGCTTCAGGGGGTGTGCGGCGGGGGTACTACCGCACGTCACCGGCGTGTCGCCCGCGCACCCCGGCGGCGCCGGCCCAGCCCAGTCCGCCCGCGGCGACCAGGACGAGGGCGATCTCCGGGAGGACGCCGAGGCCGGTGGCGGGGGTCTGCGAGGTGCGCAGCGGCACCTCCCGCACCAGCGAGCCGGCGACGAACATGCCGGTCTTCTGCGTGATCTCCCCGTCGGGCATGATGATCGCGCTGACCCCGCTGGTCACCGGCACCGTGACGGCGCGGCTGTGCTCCACGGCACGGACCCGGGACATGGCGAGCTGCTGGTAGGTCATCTCGCTGCGGCCGAAGGTGGCGTTGTTGCTGGGCACCGAGATCAGCTGGGCGCCGGCGGTGACCGTGTCGCGCACCGCCCAGTCGAAGGCGGCCTCGTAGCAGGTGACCAGGCCGACACCGGCACCGTTCATGGTGAAGACGCCCGGCTCGCCGCCCCGGCTGAAGTCCCGGCGGACCATCGACGTCCAGTTCTCGTTGATCGCCCCCACCAGCGAGCGCAGCGGGAGGTACTCGCCGAACGGCTGGATCTGCCGTTTGTCGTAGGTGTCGACGGGGCCCTTCTCCGGGTCCCAGAGGATCTGCTCGTTGAGCAGTTCGCCGTCCCTGTCGACCACGCCGCCGACCGAGACGGGCGCGTCGATGGCCTTGGCCGCCCTGTCGATGACGGCGCGCGCGTCGGCGTTGGTGAAGGGGTCGATGTCGGAGGAGTTCTCCGGCCACAGCACGATGTCGGGCTGCTCGGCCCTGCCTGCCGCGACGTCGGCGGCCAGGCGCTCCGTCTCCCGCGCGTGGTGGTCGAGGACCGCGCGCCGCTGGGAGTTGAAGTCCAGGCCGAGACGGGGCACGTTGCCCTGGATGACGGCGACGGTCACGGTGCCGGCCTCGGCCTTGTCGCTGACCAGCGACCGGGCGGCGAAGGCGGCCACCGGCGGGACGACGACGCTCAGCGCACCGACGACCGCCGCAGCCCGCCGTACGGTTCCGGTGCGCCGGGCCCGCAGGGTCAGCCGGACGACCTCGTACAGGCCGAAGCCGCACAACACGACGGCGAAGCCCAGCACCGGGGTGCCGCCGAGCGCGGCGAGCGGCAGGAAGGCGCCGTCCGCCTGGCCGAACGCGACCTTGCCCCAGGGGAAGCCGCTGAACGGTACGCGCGCGCGTACCGCCTCACCGGCGGTCCACAGCGCCGCCGCCCACACCGGCCACCCGGGGAGTCTCGACACCGCGGCGACGCCCGCGCCGACCAGCGCGACGAAGACCGCCTCGATCACCACGAGGGCGATCCACGGGCCGGGGCCGACCTCCACACCGGTCCACACCAGCAGCGGCAGCAGGAAGCCGAGGCCGAAGAGGTAGCCGAGGCCGAGCGCGGCCTTCCAACTCCGGCCGCGCAGCACCCGGCCGAAGACGGCGAAGGCGGGCACGGCCAGCCACCACAGGGTGCGCGGCGGGAAGCTGACGTAGAGGAGCAGTCCCGAGAGCGCGGCTGCGGCGGCCGGGAGGAGCCGCACGAGCCGCCCGCCCCGCGCCGGGGACGCGGTCTGCGGCGGCATCGGGTCCGACTCGCCGACGGAGGTTGCGGTGACGGTCACTCCGGGAGTCTACGGCGCGTGACCTGGCGGCCGGCAGCGCGGTCGGCGGGCGGAGGACGCCGGGCGGGCCCGCGCTCCCCCCGGGTGTGCGGGCTGGGTGCCGCATCGTCTCCGCGCGGCTTGTCACCACACGTCCCCGAACCGGACACCAGCCGTCACGGTGTGCCGGCGCCCCGGTCGTGCGGCCCGTGACGGCACCGCCGGCGGCCGGGGCGCCGGCACAGGCCGGGGTGAGGACGCGGCGCGGGGGCGGGGCGGTTCCACAGGGACGGCTCCGGCCGGTCCGGACGCGGGCGCGGGCGGCGAGGGACGGATCGGTCCGGACGCGGCGGGGGGCGCAGTGCTGGGGGTCTGCGCGGTCTGCCCACGGAGGGCGGGGGCGGCGCGGGTGGCCGTGGGAACGGCGGGGCGGTCAGTGGGTCGCGCCCGGTCCGTGGGGGCGGAGGCGGTCGCGGATGACCGTCACCGCCGCTTCCGCGTCGTCCACCGTCACCGTGAAGGTGTGGCCGTCCCACAGGCGCAGGATGACACCCTCGCCACGGCGTACGACGACCGCGGTGCCCTTCTCGGGCCGCCAGCGGTATCCCCAGCCGCCCCAGTGCCGCGGCGTGACGTGCGGGGCGAACTCCGCGCCCGCGACGTGCGCGAGCGGGATCCGGCGGCGGGGCACGCCGATGTGGCCGCAGCGCACCTCCAGGTGGTCCTCGTCGACCCGCAGCGCGACGTGCACGAAGGCGAGGGTGCCGAACAGGACCAGCAGCCCGGCGGCGATGCAGCCGACGACGGCTATGGCCAGCGGTGCGACGCCGGTCGTCCACGCGGAGCCGACGGCCAGCGTGATGCCGAGGGCCAGGCAGGCGGCGCCGATCAGTGCCAGGAGCCACTGGAAGCGGTTGGTCGCGCGACCGGTCCAGACTCCGGAGTACGGGGCATGCTCACCGTGGCGGTGGTCCCTCATGGATTCGAGGTTACTCAGGATCCGCTCGGTGGGGACCGCGCAGCACGGCGTTACTGCGCCGTCCGGGTGGCGGCGGCCTGCCGCAGCAGCCGGCCCTCCGCGTAGGTGAGGGCGGCCGTGGGGAGGGCGCCCTCGCGTCCGCTCAGCAGCACCGTCACGGTGCCGCTCGCCGGCGCCCCCGGGGCGGGCTGCTCGCCGAGGCGGCGCAGGGCCTGGGCGGCCACCGCTCCGGCGGAGCCGTGCAGGGCGAGCGGCGGCCTGCCGGGGCGTTGCACGGCGGCCCGGATGCGCTCGGCGACCAGTTCGTAATGGGTGCAGCCCAGGACGACGGTCGTCACATCGTCCGGGGTCAGCTCGGCGGCCGCGGCGACGGCGGCGTCGATCGCCGTCTCGTCCGCGCGCTCCACGGCCTCGGCGAGCCCCAGGCACGGCACCTCCGTGACGGTGACGCCGTCGGCGAAGTCCTCGATCAGGTCCCGCTGGTAGGGGCTGCCGGTCGTGGCCGGTGTGGCCCAGATCGCCAGCGGCCCGCCGCCGGCCGCGGCCGGTTTGATCGCCGGGACGGTGCCGATGACCGGCAGGCCGGGCTCGAGGCGGGCGCGCAGGGCGGTGAGGGCGTGCACCGTGGCGGTGTTGCAGCCGACGATCAGCGCGTCGGGCCGGTGCGCGGCCGCCGCCTCCGCGACGGCGAGGGCACGCCCGGTGAGGTCCTCCGGGGTCCTGGGCCCCCAGGGCATGCCGTCGGGGTCGAGGGAGAGGACGAGATCGGCGTCGGGGCGCAGGCGCCGCACCGCGGCGGTGGCCGCCAGCAGGCCGATTCCGGAGTCCATGAGCGCGATCTTCACCCGGCCACGATAGACGATGAGCCGCTCCGGGTCCCTGCCGTGGGGCAGACTGCGGCGGGTGAGCGCCGTTGTGTGGAGTGCCGCCGGATCACTCGCCGCCTGGGGGTGGCTGCTGTTCTGCCAGGGCTTCTTCTGGCGTACCGACGTGCGGCTCCCGCCGTCCCGCGACCCGGACACCTGGCCGTCGGTGTGCGTCGTGGTCCCCGCGCGTGACGAGGCGGCGGTGCTGCCCGCGAGCCTGCCCTCGCTGCTCGCCCAGGACTATCCGGGCCGGGCCGAGGTCCTCCTCGTCGACGACGGCAGCACGGACGGCACCGGGGAGCTCGCGCGGGAGATCGCGGACCGGCACGGCGGGCTGCCGCTCACGGTGGACTTCCCGGGCGAGCCTCCTGCCGGCTGGACCGGCAAACTGTGGGCGGTGCGGCACGGCGTCGGACTGGCACGCGCGCGTGGCCCCGAGTACCTGCTGCTGACGGACGCCGACATCGCGCACGCCCCGGACGGCCTGCGCCGGCTGGTGGCGGCGGCCCGTACCGGAGGGTTCGACGTCGTGTCGCAGATGGCCCGGCTGCGGGTGGAGAGCCTCTGGGAACGCCTGGTCGTACCGGCGTTCGTCTACTTCTTCGCGCAGCTGTACCCGTTCCGCCGGATCGGCCGGGAGGGGACCCGTACGGCCGCCGCGGCGGGCGGCTGTGTGCTGCTGCGTGCCGAGGCGGCCGGGCGGGCGCGGATCCCCGACGCGATCAGGCAGGCCGTCATCGACGACGTGGCACTCGCCCGCGCGGTGAAGCGGAGCGGCGGGCGGGTCTGGCTGGGGCTCGCGGACCGGGTGGACAGCGTGCGTCCGTATCCGCGGCTGCGCGATCTGTGGCACATGGTGACGCGGAGCGCGTACGCGCAACTGCGGCACAGTCCGGTGCTGCTGGCCGGTACGGTCGCCGGGCTGACCCTGGTGTATCTGGTGCCGCCCGTCGCGGTGACCGCGGGCGCGGTGGCGGGGAGCGGGACGACGACGGTCCTCGGTGCGGCGGCCTGGCTGGTGATGGCGGGTACGTACGCCCCGATGCTCCGTTACTACCGGCAGCCGTTGTGGCTCGCTCCCCTGCTGCCGTTCACCGCGTTCCTGTACCTGCTGATGACGGTGGACTCGGCGGTGCGGCACCACCGGGGGCACGGCGCGGCCTGGAAGGGCCGCACCTACGCGCGTCCGGACGCCGTGCCCGACGAGGGCTGACCGCCCGTCACCTCACTTACGGCCGGGGGTCCAGTTCATGCCCCACCCGTAGGCGTGGTCGACGGTGCGTTGCGGGCTCACTCCACGCTCGGGGACCAGGTAGCGGGCCTCGCGCTGGACGACGAGTTCGCCGCCGCCGGTGTTGGTGACCAGGACGAGCGCGCACACGGTCGAGGGGACGGTGCACTCGTCGAGGGAGAAGTCGATCGGTGCGCCGTGCTGCGGCCGGAGGGTGACCGTGGCGTGCAGGTCGGCGAAGGAGCGGGCGCCCTCGTAGATGGTGACGAAGACGAGGACGCGCCGGAGGAGGTGCTTGTGGTCGAGGTTGACGGTGAGGTTCTCGCCGCTCGCCGAGGCGCCGGTGCGGTCGTCGCCGTCCAGGTGGATGAAGGGGGGCTGGTGCAGTGCCCCGAAGGCGTTGCCGAGGGCCTGGACGACGCCCTTGCGTCCGTCGGTGAGTTCGAACAGGGCGCACAGGTCGAGATCGAGGTCGGAGTGCATGGCGGCCGGGCGGCCCAGCTTGCCGGCCCAGCCCGAGAACTGCTTGCGGACCTCCCAGGTGAGGTTCACGTGCAGGGTGCCCGAGGTCCCGCCCTGCTTGGTCAGGGAGACGGAGGGGGCCGCCTTGGTGAGCGTCACCTTCGTCAGCCGGACCGGCGCGGGGGGCGCGGACGGCACGGGGGGTGCGACGGGTGGGGGCGTGGCGGCCGGGGGTGCGGCGGGCGGCACCGGCGCCGCGGGGGCTGCGGGGGGCGCGGGAGTGTGCTGCGGCTCGTCCACCGTGATGCCGTAGTCGGTGGCGAGGCCCTCGAGTCCGCTGCTGTAGCCCTGGCCGACGGCGCGGAACTTCCAGGCGCCCTGGCGCCGGTAGAACTCACCGAGGACGAACGCCGTCTCGGTGGTCGCGCCCGTGCTGTCGAAGCGGGCCGCCACGGCGCCGTTCGCGGCGTCCTGGACCTCGATGGACAGGTCCGGGACCTGTCCGAATGTGCCGCCGTCGCAGGAGGCGGCCAGGATCACCGTCTCGATGCCGGGTTCCACGCGTGCGAGGTCGACGAGCAGGGTGTCGGTGATCCGCCCTCCCGTCTCCCGCTTGCCCTCGTGGCGCACGGCGCCGGAGAAGTGGGCGGGCTGGTTGTAGAAGACGAAGTCGTCGTCGGAGCGGACCTTCCCGCCGGCCAGCAGGAGGGCCGAGGCGTCCGTGTCGGGTACACCGGGGCCGGAGCGCCGGCCCACATCCACCCGCAGCGCCGTCGTCGGCACCGGTGTGTTCGATCCCTTCGGCATTGACATGTCCGCCCCCATCGCGGGTCGCCGTGCCAGGCCTGGTCCCGGCATCCGTCGGTCCTCGTCCGCACAACTTATTCCCCCCGCGTGGGGAAGACCCGCGGGGAGGGTGCGGAAACCGGTGGCCAACCGCCGGTAAGCAGCCCGGAACTCGGCCTTTACACGAAATACGCCTGTCGATGTGCCCGTTTTCCATAAGTTCGCTCGCATTGGGGATCCCCGGTCACGGCGAGCACGGAAAACAACCCTCTTATCGGTCTCCCCAACCAGCACATCGTGGGCTTAACTTATGTGCCATGACCTCCCCCCGCTCCACTTATGGCGGCGGCTACTACTCCGCTGCCTTCCCGGACACCCCGATCTACGACTCGCTCGTGGCCGAGCGGGGCACCCCGCAGATCGCCCCGATCCGGGTCCCCGCCGCGTACGAGGCGCCGGCCAGTCATCTGCCCGCCCTCCCCTCGGCGTTGCCCGCCCTCCCGGCGGCCCCGTCCCAGCCCTCCTACGGCTACCCGCAGGCGCCGCAGCCCGCCGCGTTCCAGCAGGCGCCCCCGGCGTACATCCCGCAGCAGGCGACCGCGCCGCGCGGCTATCCCGGCCCCCAGCCGCAGCCTCCGCGTCCGGTCCAGCCCGCCGGCTACGAGGCGATGCGCCCCGCGGCTCCGCGTCCCGCTCCCTACCAGGACCCGTACAACAACCAGCAGTACCGCGGGTACTGAGCCCGCCCGGGGCTGTCGGCGCCGTACGGCACGGCGGCCCCGCGGGCATGCCCGTCCGCATCCGACGCGCCGGAGGCCCCCGAGGTCGCTTCCGGCCGCCCCCGGGGGAGGGGGGTCGGATTTCCGCCGACGGAGCGGGGAACGCGGCCGCGCCTCGGACAGCACCGACCACCGCGCTCCGCACGGGACGCCGCCGGATCTCCGACCGGCGGCGTCCGGCTGTCCGCGCCCGGAACGCAGGCACCGGCGGCGTCGTGGGGCCGCACACCGTGGTCCCCGTCGCGAGCGCGGGAACCGGGTCCCGGGCTCGCGCGTCGGCCCTTTCACGAGAGATCCGTGAAAGGACCCGCGGGGGAAGGGAGCGCGGAGCGTGCGAGCGATCGGCGGACCCTGGTGCCGGCGGCACAACCCGTTGTACCGCCGGACCGGCCTGGGCTGCGTTCGCGGCGCTGCTCCTCCTCGTCGCCGTGCCCCGGTGACCGGCGTCCTCGTCGCAGGCGCCGCCCAGGAGGCCCTGCAGCGTTCCGTCCGCGCGCAGTACCGGTCCGGCACCTGGTGACGTCCACGGTGGTGCGCAAGCTCGAGCCGTCCCCGTCCCCGTCCCCGTCCCCGGCGGCCGCCGGTCCGGAGACAACCGTCGGCGGGGAGCCGCGCCACCGCGCCCTCGCCCACCGGACCGCGCCGGACGGCACCGAGCGGAGCGGGCCGGTGCCTAAGCCCCTGGAGGCCCCCGGCCGGGCGACCGCTTCCGGACGCGGACCGACGGGCGCGGGACGACGGTGGCCCGCCCTCCGGACACCACGACGGCCACGGCGCACGCCGTGCCGGCAGGCGTCGGCGCCGCCCTGGTGACCGCGGCCTTCATCGAGGGCTTCAGGCGGCCGGCCGTGTGGCGGATGGTCCGCCGCCGGTACGCGCGTGGGGACCTGGCGTGGCAGAGGGCGGGCCCGGACCGGGGCAGGACCGGGACCGGCGGCTGACCGACGTCACGGCTCTGGTCAACCCGGCGCCCGCGCGCACGCTACGGTGGTCCGGCCGAACCGATCGGCGACGACACGCGCGCGAACGAGCCACGTACGACAGGGTGGGGGCACAGCTACGCCATGGCACAGGGCACGGTCCAGGTGACGCACACCGGCACATCGAGGTGGCGACGCCGCACGGGTGAGTACGCATCGCTCGCCGCCGCCCTGGAGGCCGCGGCCGAGGGCGACGTGCTCACCGTCGCTCCCGGGACCTACCGGGAGAACCTCGTCGTGCAGCGGGCGGTGACCCTGCGCGGCCCCGAGGGCTCACCCGGCTCGGTGCGCATCACGCCCCCGGACGGCGTCCCGCTGACCGTGCGCGCCTCGGCGGTGGTCCAGGACCTGCACGTGGAGGGGCAGGACACCACCGCCCCGGCCGTGCTGGTCGAGGGAGGTACTCCGGAGCTGCGCGACATACGCGTGGTCACCCGGTCCGCGGCCGGCATCGAGGTGCGCGGCGGCGCCCGGCCCACGGTGCGCCGCTGCACGGTCGACAACCCCGCGGGGGCCGGCATCGCCGTGGTCGACGGCGGGGGCGGGGTGTTCGAGGAGTGCGAGGTGGTCGCCGCGGGGCAGGCGGGGGTCGCGGTGCGCGGCGGCGCCCGTCCCCGGCTGGAGCGCTGCCGGGTGCACCACGCCTCGGGCTCGGGACTTACCGCGACCGGGGAGAACTCGGCGCTCGAGGCGGTGGGTTGCGAGGTCTACGAGGTGCGGGGCAGCGGTGTCCAGGTCACCGGCCGCGCCACCGCGCACCTCACCGACTGCGATGTGCACCGGACGACCGGGGACGGGGTCACGCTCGACACGGACGCGGTACTGACGCTGGCCGACTGCCGCATCCACGACATCCCGGAGAACGCGGTCGACCTGCGGTCCCGCTCGGTGCTCACCCTGACCCGCACCAGCGTGCGGCAGTTCGGCCGCAACGGCCTGTCGGTGTGGGACCCGGGCACGCGCGTGGACGCCAACCAGTGCGAGATCTTCGACAGCACCGGCGACTACCCGGCGGTGTGGGTGAGCGACGGCGCCACCGCCGTACTGGAATCCTGCCGGGTGCACGACGTGCCGGACGCCCTGTTCGTGCTCGACCGCGGCTCCCGTGCGGACGTCGTCGACAGCGATCTGACGCAGGTGCGCAACACGGCCGTGTCGGTGAGCGACGGCGCCACCGCGCAGCTCGACGACTGCCGGATCCGGGAGGCGGCGACGGGCGCCTGGTTCCGTGACCACGGAAGCGGCGGCGCCCTCGGCAACTGCTCCCTGGACGCCGTGCAGACCGGCGTCATCGTCACCAAGGGCGCCGACCCCACCGTCGAGCGCTGCACCGTCGGCTCCCCCGCCGAGGCCGGCGTCTACGTCTCCGCCGGCGGCCGCGGCACCTTCGTGAACTGCCGGGTCACGGACAGCGGTGGCTACGGCTTCCATGTGATCGACGGCAGCCGCACGACACTGCGCAAGTGCCGTACGGAGCGCTGCGCACGCGGTGGGTACGAGTTCGCCGAGGGCGACGCGGCGTCCGGCTCGGGCGGTCCCGTCGTGGAGGACTGCACCAGTGACGAGAGCGGGAGTCCGAGGCCGCCGGCCTCGCCGGAGCCGGTCGCGCAGCCGGTGGGCCGCACCACCGGTCTGCTGGGCACGGTCCCCGCCGCCCGGACGACCGAACCGGCGCAGCCCGCTCCCGAGCCGGAGCGGGAGGCCCGCACGTCCAAGGCCGTGCTCGGGGAACTCGACGCGCTGGTGGGCCTGGAGAGCGTCAAGAGCGAGGTGCGCGCCCTCACCGACATGATCGAGGTGGGCCGGCGTCGGCAGCAAGCGGGCCTGAAGGCGGCCTCGGTCAAACGGCATCTGGTGTTCACGGGATCCCCCGGCACGGGCAAGACCACCGTCGCCCGTCTGTACGGCGAGATCCTCGCCTCGCTCGGGGTGCTGGAGCAGGGGCACCTGGTCGAGGTGTCCCGGGTGGACCTGGTCGGCGAGCACATCGGTTCCACGGCGATCCGCACCCAGGAGGCGTTCGAGAAGGCGCGCGGCGGTGTGCTGTTCATCGACGAGGCGTACGCGCTCTCCCCGGAGGACGCCGGGCGCGACTTCGGCAAGGAGGCCATCGACACGCTGGTGAAGCTGATGGAGGACCAGCGGGACGCGGTGGTGGTGATCGTGGCCGGCTACACGGCCGAGATGGAGCGGTTCCTGTCGGTCAACCCGGGTGTCGCGTCCCGCTTCTCACGGACGATCACCTTCGGCGACTACGGACCCGAGGAGTTGCTGCGGATCGTGCGGCAGCAGGCCGAGGAGCACGAGTACCGGCTGGCGCCGGGCGCCGACGAGGCGGTGCTGGCGTACTTCACCGAGATCCCCAAGGGGCCCGCGTTCGGCAACGGACGCACCGCGCGGCAGACCTTCGAGGCGATGGTCGAACGACACGCGAGCCGGGTGGCCCAGCTCGACGAACCGACCACCGACGACCTGACCCTCCTCTACGCCGAGGACCTGCCTCCGCTGCCCTGAGCACCGTCGGGCTCCCCCGTGTGCCGGGGTGCCGGCACCCCGGGACGCAGGCGGGCGAGGAGGCGGCGGCGCTCCTCGGCGAACGCCGGATCGGCCTGGTAGTCGGAGTGGCCGAGGATCGGCGCGGGCAGCGGGTGGGTCTCGGTGCGGCCGTAGGCGAGGGGGTCCTTGAGCGCGGGGCGGTCCACGTCGGGGCCGCGGTCGCCGGGCAGCCGCATCGGGCCGCCGATGGGGTCGGTGCGCCGGTAGAGGTTGCGCCAGCAGTCGACCTCCCGGTGCAGGGAGCTGAGCGCGTCCGGTCCGAAGTGGGCGGGGAACCAGCGGCCGTACAGCCGCTCCAGCGGGGATCCGTAGGTCAGCAGCGCGACGCGTCTGCGGGTGGACTGCGGGAGCTGCCAGGCCGTGGCGGCGGCGAGGACGCTGCCCTGGGAGTGGCCGGAGATCACCAGCCGGCCGCCGGTGGCCCGGGTCCAGGTGGCGATGCGCCAGGTCAGGTCGGGCACCGCGCGCTCGGCGTAGCAGGGTGGCGCGAAGGGGTGCGCGGCGCGCGGCCAGAAGGTGCCGACGTCCCACAGGACGCCGATGGTGCGCCGCGCGGAGGCGTCCTTGTAGGCGCGGCGGCCCCAGGTGACGAAGAGGATGAAGCCGAGTCCGATCAGCCAGGAGCCCAGCGCCTGTGCGGTCTCGGCGGCACCGTGGACGACGGCGTACGAGCCCCGTGTCGCCTCGCCGGGTGTCCTGTCGGTGGTCAGGGCGCCGACGAGGGCGCCGGCGCCCAGCAGCAGGGTCGCGGCGGAGGTGACGGCGAGGACGCGCGGTCCGCGGTCGGTGAGCGCGGCCACGGCGCGCACGGAGGCGATACGGCGGGTACGGCCGGAATCGCCCGTCTCGCCGGGGTACTCGCGTTCCACGGCGGCGCGCTCCCCTCGGGCGATGTGCCAGGCGCGCCGGGCGAGCCAGCCGCACAGCACCACCAGCAGCAGGAGCAGCGGCGGGATCACGGACGCCTGCCAGGTGAGCAGTACCGGCGGGCCGGGGATCGAGGTCCCGGTGCCGTCCAGCCAGTCGGAGACACGCTGGGAGACGCCGCCGGACATGACGCCGCCCAGCGCACAGGCGAGCATGGCGACCGCCGGCCCGGCCAGGCCGCGCATCGCGGCGCGCCGGCCGGGGTCGGTGCGGTGCAGGCTGTGGGCGACCCCGGCGAGCACGATCACCAGCAGGCCCTGGGCGAGGGCGAGGGCGCCGAAGGCGGCGTCGCCCGGCAGCCGGCCCGCCGACTCCCAGCCGGGGCGCTCCCACCCGGCGTAGAGCAGGGTGAAGGCGAGCAGGACGAGGGCGCCGAGCGGCAGGCACCGTACCAGGCGCCGGTCCAGTTCGCCGTCCAGGCGGCGTTCGGTGCGGCCCCGGCGGCACACCACCGCCACCACGACACCCGCCCCGACGGCCAGCGCCGCCTCCAGGAGCGTCCCCAGGACGCCCAGGACGGCCGGGCCGCCCGGCCCGCGGTCGTGGCGGGCGGCGGCGGAGCCGACCGCGGCGGCGACCGTCAGCAGTCCGGCGGCGGTGTGCGCGGCGCGCAGCCGGGCGCCCAGACGCCGGCCGTACCAGAACCCGGGCCGGCCCAGTGCGGTGCACCCGCCGTCCTCCTCCGGCCCGGGGTCGTGGGTCATCGGCTGCTGGGACTCGTAGGCGCTCCAGGTGCGCAGGGACAGGAACCACAGCAGGCCGGTGAGAGCGACGGGCACCAGGGAGGCGAGCGCCAGCCTGCGGCCCGGTGTGCTCCACCAGCCGCCGTCGGACGTCCCGGGCGAGAGGAAGCCGAGCCAGGGGTGCCGTACGGCGCACGCGTGCGTGCCCGCACACTGCCAGGCGGCCAGGTCGAGGGCGACCTCGCAGGCGGCCGCGACGAGCAGCACCGTCAGGCTCAGTCCGGCCAGCCGCACCAGCAGCCCGTACAGCCGGACCGTGCGCCGGTGGCCGCGGGCGGTGGGACGCATCCAGTGGGCGAGGTTGACCACCATGAAGGGGAGCAGCAGCAGCCACAGGGCGCGGATGCCGTTCCCGGAGGTGAGGTTGCACCAGACGTAGGCCTCGGGGACGGGCCCCTCGCGTCGTTCGGCGGGTCGCCGCTCCGCGTCGACGTCGTCGGCGCGACGGAACACGGCGGCGGTGTCGTCACCGGTGATCCGCACCGTGCGCGGGTCGTCGAGCATCTCCTCGGGGGTGGTGCCGCCCACCCCGTGCACCAGGAGTTCCAGGGAGGCCCCGGGGCCCCCGGGCCACGTGGCGGGACTCCCGGCCCCCTCGGCCGGTCCGCCTCGCTGCTCGCTCTCCACGATCCGCACTTCCCCCGTGACGCCCCGTCGGCTCCGTCCGCGCGGACACAGGATCGCCCGTGGCGGAACGGCTCACACCTCTCGTCACGTAATCTCCCCGATCCGTGCGACGCGCATGCGGCATGCCGTATGCGGGAAATCAATGGCATGTGCGCGACGAGTCACTGGTGACGCCGTCCGGGGCACGGCGTGCGAGGATGGGACGCCCGCGCACCGATGACGGGCGGGAACCCGTCCGTCGCAGAGGGTGCGGGACATGTCGGGCGGTTTGCGGCGAAAGGACCGGAGCGTACGTGAGCGAGAATCAGAACCTGCTCGCGGAGCAGCGGCGCACCCTGATCCTCGACGAGGTCCGGCGCCGGGGCGGGGTCCGGGTCAACGAACTGACCCGCAAGCTCGGTGTGTCGGACATGACGGTCCGCCGCGACCTCGACGCGTTGGCCCGGCAGGGCGTGCTGGAGAAGGTGCACGGCGGAGCGGTCCCGGTGGTGGAGGCGAGTACGCACGAGCCCGGGTTCGAGGCCAAGTCGGGCCTGGAGCCGACCGCCAAGCAGGACATCGCGCGGGCGGCGGCCGAACTGGTCCCCCCCGGCGCGGCGATCGCGCTCTCGGGCGGTACGACGACGTTCGCGCTGGCGCACCGGCTGGTCGACGTTCCCGACCTCACGGTGGTCACCAACTCGGTACGGGTGGCCGATGTGTTCCACGCGGCGCAGCGCGCCTCGGGGTCCCGGCAGAACGCGGCCACCGTCGTCCTGACCGGCGGAGTGCGCACGCCGTCCGACTCGCTGGTGGGGCCGGTGGCCGACCAGGCGATCGCGGCGCTCCACTTCGACCTGCTGTTCCTCGGGGTGCACGGCATATCGGTGGAGGCGGGACTGTCGACGCCGAACCTCGCGGAGGCGGAGACCAACCGGCGTCTGGTGCAGTCGGCCCGACGGGTGGTCGTGGTCGCCGACCACACCAAGTGGGGCACGGTGGGCTTGAGTTCGTTCGCTTCCCTGGAGCAGGTCGACACCCTGGTGACGGACTCCGGACTGCCCGGGGAGGCACGCGCGGAGGTGTCCGAGCATCTGCGGCGGCTGGTGGTGGCGGGCGAGCCCGGGGCGTCCTCGAAGACCGCGGACGCCTGAGGGGCCCGCGGCCCGTCCACCGCCGAATCCGCTCTCCGTCGAGGAGGCCACGTCCATGGCCCACCGTCTGCGCCCCGTGGGGCACGAGTTCGTCCGGGCCGCGCCCGTACGCCCGCTTTTCGAGCGGGAGATCACCGCCGCGCCGGAGCGCGTCCACCGCGCGCTCGCGAAGGACGTGACCGGCTGGGCAGAGCGGTTCGGGCCGGTCACGCCGGCCCGTCCGCTCGACGACGGCGCGGAGGCGTGGGCCCCGGCTCCGGGGCGGCGCCCGCTTCCGCGAGACGTCCCTCGTGAGCGAGGAACCCGAGGTGTACGACACCAACGCGCCGGGCGCCCGTGCCCTGGCCGAGGAGCGGCGGCTCGCCCCGGGGCCGCCGGGACGGGCACGCGGGCACGGTGGACGACGCGGGGCCCTTCCGCCTCCTGCTGAGGGCCGCCCGGCCGGGACCGGGGCGGACGTTCCGCTCCGCGGTGACCTCGCTGGACCGCCGGCTCGTGGGGCAGCCCCTCAGTCGGGCCAGACGCCGGTCCGCAGCAGGGACTCGATCGCCGCCGTGTACGGCGCGATGTCCAGGCCCTGCCCGGCCAGCCAGGCGTCCGAGTAGTACTTGTCCAGGTACCGGTCCCCGGGATCGCACAGCAGCGTCACCAGACTCCCCCGCCTGCCCTCCGCGACCATCTCCGCGACGAGTTTCAGCGCGCCCCACAGCCCGGTGCCGGTGGAGCCGCCCGCCTTGCGGCCGATGACCCGCTCCAGGGCCCGCACGGCGGCGACACTGGCCGCGTCGGGCACCTTCATCATCCGGTCGATCGCGCCGGGCACGAAGCTCGGCTCCATGCGGGGCCGGCCGATGCCCTCGATGCGGGAGCCGCGGTCGCAGGCGACGTCCGGATCGCCGGTGGTCCAGCCCTGGAAGAAGCACGAGTTCTCCGGGTCGGCGACACAGATACGGGTGTCGTACTGCATGTAGTGGACGTAGCGCGCGAGGGTCGCCGAGGTGCCGCCGGTGCCGGCCGTGGCGACGATCCACGCGGGTTCCGGGAAACGCTCCAGCTCCAGCTGGCGGAAGATCGATTCGGCGATGTTGTTGTTGCCCCGCCAGTCCGTGGCCCGCTCTGCGTAGGTGAACTGGTCCATGTAGTGGCCGCCGGTCTCCGCCGCCAGGACGGCGGACGCCTCGTACATCGTGCGGGGGTCGTCCACGAAGTGGCACCGGCCGCCGTGGAACTCGATCAGGCGGCACTTCTCGGCACTCGTCGTGCGCGGCATGACGGCGATGAAGGGCACGCCGATCAGCTTCGCGAAGTACGCCTCCGACACGGCCGTGGAACCGCTGGACGCCTCGATCACCGGCCGGCCCGGGCGGATCCAGCCGTTGCAGAGCCCGTAGAGGAAGAGCGAACGGGCCAGCCGGTGCTTGAGACTGCCGGTCGGATGGGTCGACTCGTCCTTCAGGTAGAGGTCGATGCCCCACCGCTCCGGCAGTGGAAAGCGCAGCAGGTGGGTGTCGGCCGAGCGGTTGGCGTCGGCCTGCACCCTGCGCACGGCCTCTTTCAGCCAGGACCGGTAGGCGGCGTCGCTGTGGTCGATGTCGAGGGTGGTGCCGGTCGGGTTCTGTCGGGGAGTGCTCACGGCGGGGCTCCTTAGGCTGAGCGCCGACGGCGTCCCGCGCGGCCGGCACTCCGATCATAGGCATCCTCCACACCGCCTCCCACCTGCATAAACACACCTTTGAACCACTCAAAGGCACCCCTGGGGAGCGCAGGATGCGACAGGGGGGCGCATAGGCGCGAGCACACCCCGGGCCCGGGGAACGGAGGTGCGCGCACTGGTGCTCGGCGACGGGTGCGGGCAGACTGCACCGGCGTGAGCAGGGCCCCGTACGGGGGCACACTGGAGCTGGGCAGGAGCCGGCCCGTGGAGCACGGTCCGGCACACCGACGCGCACAAGGGGGCGGACGGCATGGCGGAGCCGGAGTTCACGGCCACGGGCGTGCGGATCGGCAAGCGGCTGCGTTCCCTCACCCGGGCCGGCCAGGTCCGGATCAACGAGGGGCGGCTGGAGCTGCTCACCAGCTACGGCAGCGAGATCGACAGCGCGCCGGTGCAGGCGGTACGGGCGTCCAGGCCCTGGTTCGCGCCCGAGGACCGGGCGCTCGCGGACCTCAACGGCAAGCGGTACTCGCTGACCCTGGGCGGCCACGACCCCGCGCCGGGTGAGCCCGGTCCGCCGGCCGCCCGCCGTTTCATCGAGGCCGTACGCCGGGCGTCGGGACGCGGCGCCTGAGATGACCGTGACTTGCGTCACTTCACCTCGTACGCCACGCTGGTCTCACGTCACTCTGGGTTTACCGGCGACAACGCTACGAACCAGCCCGCCGGCCACGACAGCAGGCGGCAGCGTCACGCAGGCGCCCTGCTGGATCCGCCTTCCGTGTTCTTCCGGACCTCACGTCGGGGAGTCGCAGCCGTGATCACTCACCCAAGCAGACACTGCGCGGTGGAGCTCCAGGCCCTGCCGTCGCGGATCGGCCAGGTCCGCAGAATCGTCTCTGCGCAGTTGCGCTACTGGCACATGGACTCATTGATAGACCGGGCCTCGCTCGGCGTCACGGAGCTGTTGTCCAACGTCCACCGGCACGCCCTGCCCGACAAGACGTGCACCGTCGAGATCGAGCTGCTGCTCGACCGGCTCAAGGTGTCGGTGCGCGACCACGACCCGCGCCTGCCGGTCGTGGCGGAGGCGGGCCCGCTCGCCACGTGCGGGCGCGGACTGGCGATGGTCGCCGCGATGAGCGAGAGCTGGGGCGCTGTGCCGGACGGCGAGTCGGGCAAGACCGTGTGGTTCACCCTGCCGACACCGACCGCGGCCGCCGCGCCCGCCTGGGACCGCCAGCCGCGGATCACGGCCGACGAGCCCGCCGACCACCGCTTCGCGGAGGCCGCCTTCGTGGAACACGCCACCGGGGAGCATCACTGCGAACGGGCCCCGGCCCGTTCCCCCGTCCCCGGCTGAGCGCTCCTCGATCCGCGGGCGGCCACCCCCCGTTCGACGTCCTGAGGGGCCGGTAGGTGCCCCGTGAGCGGCAGGACACCTCCCGCCTCACGGGGGAGGCGCTCCGCGAGCGCCGGACCGCGCGTGCCCGCCCCGGCTCACATCCGTGCCACGCGCCCCGCGAACGCACCGGTGGTCATCGCCCGCTCCCTCGCCGCGCCGGCCGAACCGCTCGTCCGGGACCGACGGCCGTCGAGGGCATGAACGCCTTCCTCCGCGCGGCGGATTCCAGGACATCGCCGACGCCTTGGGACGTTCCCCGGTACGGCAGTGGACCGGCCTGGCG
Source organism: Streptomyces pimonensis (assembly GCF_041380215.1). Classification (NCBI taxonomy): domain Bacteria; kingdom Bacillati; phylum Actinomycetota; class Actinomycetes; order Kitasatosporales; family Streptomycetaceae; genus Streptomyces; species Streptomyces pimonensis. Next base: position 112,953 of record NZ_JAHWZY010000019.1, on the reverse strand, counting down.
TACGAGGAGGGGGCGGCCGCGGACGCACCGGCCGCCGTCGCCGCACGGCACCGGCGTCCCGTGCCGGACGGGGACTCCCGGGCGAGACGGCCGAGGAGGAGGTGCGGGAGTACGGCCGGTCGGGACGGCGCGGTGCTCGCCGCGGCCGCCGTGTCCACCGCCCGCTGGGGGCCGGTGCGCTTCTCTCCGGACGCACGACGCGCCCGAGACGGACGGCGAGGCTTTCGAGGTGCTGCGCGTGTGGGCACCGGAACGGGGCCGGCTGCCCCCGGGGACGTCAGTGGTGAACGCGGTCCCTCCCGTCCCCGGCGCCGGGCCGCCCGGACACCCCGGGGCGCCCGTCCGCGCCCTCGCCGTGGCCGGCCCCCGGGGTCCGCGCCCGCGGAGCGGGCGGTCAGCCGGACTGGTCGCTGTCCTTCAGCGCACCCCAGCCGTGCCAGCGCTCGACCTCGAGCCAGCCGCTGACCCGCGACCGCTCCCGGTTCGGGTACGGGTCGCCGGTGTAGTGCCGGGAGAGGCGGTCGATGTCGGCCAGGTCCTCGTCGTCGTAGATCTCGGTCACCCGGCCGAGCAGGGTGACGTGGGTGTACCAGTCGTCGCCGGCCAGGACGGTGAGGGTGACGCGGGGGTCGCGGCGGACGTGCTTCAGACGCACCCGGCCCTCGTCGAAGTTGATCAGCGCGCGGCCGTCCTCCCACAGGTACCAGGTGGGGGTGGACACGGGCGCGCCGTCGGAGCGCAGCGTGGCCATGACGCAGGGGTTGGGCTTGCGCAGCAGTTCCTGCGCCTCGGGGGGAAGCGGGGGCTTGGACACTCGGACTCCCTCGTGCTCGCGGCTCGGCCGGTCAGGTGGTCGGGTCGTCGTCGAAACTGGCGTAGTAGGCGGCGGCCATGTCCTCGTCGCCGTGGCCCTGGGCGTCGGCCCGCTCGAACCGTTCGGCGCTCGCGGCGGCCACGTCCAGGCGGACCCCGTGCTGTTCGCCGGCCCGCACGATCAGTCTGGCGTCCTTCGCCGCGGTCGTCACGGCGAACTGGGCCGGGGACAGCCGCCCCTCGAGGATCATCCCGGCCTTGGCGTGCAGGTAGCCCATGTCGAGCGGGCCGTCGGCGATGAGGTCGAAGAAGCCGTCCGGTGCGACGTCGAGTGCCTTGGCCAGAGCCAGGGCCTCCCCGGTGGCGGCGGTCGCGGCGAGCACCCAGCTGTTGGCGACCAGTTTCAGGCGGGTCGCTCCGGCCGTGGCGCCGTCCTCCCCCGCCCACACGGTGCGGGCGCCCACGGCGTCGAACACCGGGGCCACCCTGTCCCGGCCCTCGGCGGGGCCGGCCGCGAGCACGGTCAGCTGTCCGGCCTCGGCGGGCCGGCGGGTGCCCAGGACCGGGGCGTCGTAGAAGAGCAGGCCGTGCTCACGGGCGAAACCGGCCAGTTCGGCGACGCCCTCGATGCCCGCGGTGGTGGACTGCGCCCACACGGTCCCGCCACGCAGGGCGGGGGCGGCCTGACGCATCGTCTCCAGGGTGGCCGGCCCGTCGTACAGCATGGTCAGCACGGCGTCGGCGGACTCGACCGCCTCGGCGGGGGTGCCGGCGAGGTGCGCGCCGTCGGCGGCGAGCGGTTCGGCCTTGGCACGGGTGCGGTTCCAGGCCCGTACGGTGTGCCCCGCGCGCAGGAGGTTGCGGGCCATCGCCGCGCCCATGATGCCGGTGCCCAGGACGCTGACGGTGAGTTTTTCGGTCATGGAGTCGGCTTTCTGTCCGTCTGCCGGTCAAAACGTCTTCGTTTCACACCAGTGCCCCGAGAGGATCGTCCAGCACCGGCTGCCAGGCCAGTTCCGCCGCGCCGACCAGGCTGTTGTGGTCCAGGGTGCAGGGGAGGATGGGGACGCCGCCACTGCGGCCCCACAGGCTGCGGTCGGCGACGACGGCGCGGAGCCGGTCCGGGTCGGCCTCCAGCAGGGTGCGGTGCAGTCCGCCGAGGATGATCCGGTCCGGGTTGAGGATGTTCACCAGTCCGGCCAGGCCGAGTCCGAGGCGGTCGATGAGGGACTCGGCGGCGGTGCGCACGTCCGGGTCGTCGTACTGGCCGTGGATCAGGTCGTCGGCCTGCTTCAGCAGGGACACCTCGGGGCCCGGCGCGCGGCCCGCCGCGGTGAGCAGGGCCAGCGGGTCCGCCTCGACGTCGAGACAGCCGCGGCTGCCGCAGTGGCAGGGGCGGCCCTCGGGGTTGACTGCGAGGTGGCCGACTTCCAGGGCGAGACCCGAACTGCCCGAGTGCAGGCGGCCGTCGAGCACCAGCGCGCCGCCCACGCCACGGTGGCCGGTGGCCACGCACAGCAGGTCGCGGGAGCCGCGCCCGGCGCCGTGCCGGTGTTCGGCGAGGGCGGCGAGGTTGACGTCGTTGGCCGCGAAGGCGGGCCCGTCCAGACCGGCCGCGCGCACCTGCTCGGCGAAGATCTCCCGTACCGGGGCGCCCGCGGGCCAGGCCAGGTGCAGGGGGTTGAGGGCGAGTCCCTCCGGCTCGGCCACCGCCGACGGCACGGCGAGCCCGGCGCCCACGCACCGCCGCCCGGTCTCCTCCAGCAGCTCGGCGCCGGCCGCGACGACGGAGCCGAGCACCTTCGCCGGGTCGGCGTCGACGACCTCGCAGCCGGGCGCCGTGGCGACGATACGGCCGCCGAGCCCGACCAGGGCCGCCCGGAAGCCGTCGGAGTGCACCTGCGCGGCGAGCGCCACGGGCCCGTCCTCGGCGACCGAGAGCCGGTGCGAGGGGCGCCCCTGCGAACCGGCCGCCGCGCCGGGCCGGGCGTCCACCCGGATCAGCCCGAGGGCCTCCAGTTCGGCGGCGACCGCACCGGCCGTCGCGCGGGTCACGCCCAGCTCGGCGGTGAGCACCGCGCGGGTCGGCGCGCGTCCGGTGTGCACGAGCTCCAGCGCGGGTCCCAGCGCGCCGCGCCCCCGGTCCAGCCGCGTCCTCGAGGTGGTCCCTTCCCCCGCCGGCCGGGGGTCCGCCTTCCCGCTCATGCACGCGAGTCTGTCATGATCCGCAACTGGGGGCGGACCGCAGGCCGCTGACCCGCAGCGTGACGTTCAGCCGGCCGGACAGCCCCAGCTCGGGCGGCGCCGTGCCCGCGCGCACCCGGGGAACGCCGTGGTACGCGAGCCGGGAGGGCCCGCCGAAGACGAACAGGTCGCCGCTGCGCAGCTCCACGTCCGTCCAGGGGCGGGAGCGGGTCGCAGTGTTGCCGAAGCGGAAGACGCAGGTGTCGCCGAGGCTCAGCGACACCACGGGCGCGTCCGCCTTCTCGTCGCCGTCGCGGTGCATGCCCATGCGGGCGTCGCCGTCGTAGAAATTGACGAGCGCGATGTCGTACGCGGCGCCGCGTACGGCCTCCGCGCCCAGCGCCTCGGTCACCGCGCGGCGGCCCAGCTCGCCGAGCCACGCGGGGAACGGTTTCACCGGCGCGCCGTCGCCGTCGACCACGGTGCGGGCGTAGTCGTACGGATACCAGTGCCATCCGAGGCACACCTGCCGGGCGGTCATGGTGCCGCCGCCCGGCGTGCGGACCGTACGGAGTCCGGCGGGCGGCCTGGCCCAGTCACGGCAGGCGTCCAGCAGTTCGCGCTGCTCCCGCGCGTCCAGCCAGTCCGGCACGTGCACCGCGCCGGGAGCGATCTCGCCGCGTGCCCTGGGGAACAGCTCGGTGTCCATGCCTCCCATCCTGCCGGACGCGCCCTGAGCTGCGGCTGGGCTAGCCTGGTCGGACGATGAACGACCGTATGACGACTGCGTGGGGCGAGCCGGTGCTGGCCCGCTTCCCCGAGGACCCGCGGGACAGGCTGCGTGCCTGGGACGCGTCCGACGAGTATCTCCTCAGGCATCTCGCCGAACGGCGGGTCCCGCCCTCCGGCACGGTCGTGGTCGTCGGCGACCGCTGGGGCGCGCTGGTCACGGCGCTCGCCGCGCACCGGCCGACGCAGATCACCGACTCCTGGCTCGGGCAGGAGGCGACCCGCGCGAACCTGGCGCGCAACGGCGTCGAGCCGGGCACGGTCCGGCTGCTCACCACGCAGGATCCCCCGCCGGACCGGATCGACGTCCTGCTCGTCCGCGTGCCGAAGAGCCTGGCGCTGCTGGAGGACCAGCTGCTGCGGCTGGCGTCGGCGGTGCACGAGGACACGGTCGTCGTCGGCGCCGGCATGGTGAAGGAGATCCACACCTCGACACTGGACCTCTTCGAGCGGATCCTCGGCCCGACCAGGACCTCGCTCGCCGAGAAGAAGGCGCGGCTGGTCTTCTGCACGCCCGACCCCGCGCGGGAGCGTCCCGCGAACCCCTGGCCGTACCGCTACACGCTGCCCGACGGCATCGGCCCGGTGTCGGGCGCGACGGTCGTCAACCACGCCGGTGTCTTCTGCGCCGACCGCCTCGACATCGGCACCCGGTTCTTCCTGCGCCATCTGCCCGCCGACGGGGAAGGCGGACGGGTGGTGGACCTGGGCTGCGGCAACGGCGTGGTCGGTACGGCGATGTCGCTGGCGGATCCGCGCGCCGAGGTGCTGTTCGTGGACGAGTCGTTCCAGGCGGTGGCGTCCGCGCAGGCCACGTACCGGGAGAACGACGTCTCCGGACAGGCCGAGTTCCGGGTCGGCGACGGCCTGTCGGGCGTACCGGCCGGCAGTGTCGACCTCGTGCTGAACAATCCGCCCTTCCACTCCCACCAGGCGACCACCGACGCCACGGCCTGGCGCATGTTCACCGGTGCCCGGCGCACCCTGCGCCGGGGCGGCGAACTGTGGGTGATCGGCAACCGTCACCTGGGGTACCACGTGAAGCTGCGACGGCTGTTCGGCAACAGCGAAGTGGTGGCCTCGGACCCGAAGTTCGTGGTCCTGAAGGCCGTGAAGCGCTGACTCAGGACCGTGCCCGGCGCCTCGATGCCCCCGTCACCGTCCGTGCCATCGCCTCCCCGTTCCGGTCCTTCGCCCACAACTACAACGTCGCCGCCCTGCCGCTCGCCGCGGCCGGACTGTTCAACCCGATGCTCGCCGGAGCGGCCATGGCCTTCTGCTCGGTCCTCGTGGCCGGCAACTCGCTGCGCCTGCGTGCGTTCCGGACCGGCTGACCGGGGTGGGCGAGTCCGTGCGGATGGATCATGCGTACCGTGGGCACCTGGTGATTCGCCCACGATGACACCGCGGGAGAGACAGATGAGCGAGCCGCCCACCACCGACCAGGACGCCACCCGTCCGCTCACCAGGACCGTACCGCCCGCCGACGGGCTGCGCAGGGTCGTCGCCGCGGCCCTCGGCGACCTCAGAGCAGTGGACGGCGCCCTGTACGCGGCGGTCGCCGCCACGCCGACGCCGACGCTCGACCGTGCGCTGCGCCGGCTGTCGCACACGGCCGACCACTCCAAGATCTCGTTCGCCATCGCCGGGGTCCTCGCGCTGAGCGGGGCACGACCGCGGCGGGCGGCGCTGGCGGGGGTGGGGGCGGTCGCCGTGGCGTCGGCGTCGGCGAACCTGCTGGGGAAGCGGCTGGTGCGCAGGGCGCGGCCGGACCGGGAGGCCGCGCGGGTGACCGTGGACCGGCATGTGCCCATGCCGACGTCGGCGTCGTTCCCTTCGGGACACACGGCGTCGGCGGTCGCGTTCGCCACTGCGGTCGGGACGGTGTTGCCCGCGGCCTCCGCTCCGCTGGGGGCGCTCGCGTGTGCGGTGGGGTACTCGCGGGTGCACACGGGTGTGCACTATCCGGGCGATGTGGCCGCCGGGGCGATCCTGGGCATCGCCAGCGCCGCCACCGCGCTGGCCGTGGGGGCGGCGCGTCTTCCGGCGTCGTACGCCCCGCACCGGATGCGGTTCTTGCGCCGGCCGTGACCCGCGGACGCCGGCGCGGCCCGCTCCGCGGACGCCGGTGACGGGGGCGGGCGCCCCGGGCCGCCCGCCGGCCGCGTTCCCGCGCCCGCGGGCTCAGCCCGAACGAGCGACGACCTGTCCGACGACGGAGCAGCGCCTCCCGCACCGGGGGCAGGTCGCCTCGCCGAAGGCATGGGTCAGGGCGTGCGCCACGTCCTCGTGGCCGTCCGCCAGGGCCGGCCCGTGCAGGCGGCGGCCGAGGGCATCGGGAGCGGGAGGGTCTCGCCGCCGTCGAAGAGGGCGCAGCCCTCCGACGTACTGAGGAAGCCACACTCGCCGATGGCCGACCACAGCGCCTCGGAGCAGTCCCCATCGGGGCTTTCGAGCTCGTACTCCTCACTGACGAGGCCCCGGACCGGACTCTCTCCCCAGAAGATGCCGCCCTCCGGATTCAGGACCGCCTCGAGCAGGTGGCAGCAGCCGTCCCGGTCTCCGGTCTCCGGTCCCCGGTGACCGGGCGCCACCGGTGGGCGGCGGCCAGCAGGCGTGCGACCTCGGAGGCCCGCCGGTCCCGCAGCCCCCGGGTCTCGTACCGCTGATCGGCCTGAACCAGGAGCGCGCCGGGGAGTGGAGCGGGACCGCTCACCACAGCAGACCGTTCAGATGCGTCTCCACCCGCTCCCGGTCCCACACCCCGTCCGCGACCACGATGCGGTACCGGTACGCGAACGACTCCCCCGGCGGCAGCGCGAACTCCTCGAAGAACGCCCAGGAGAACGCGACCGACGGTACGGGCTGCGAGCGCACGAACCAGTGCGACGGGTGGACGGCGCTCCCGTCGAGGTTCTCCGGTGCGTGCGCGAAGACGAGCGTGGAGTGGCCGTCGTGCTCGTCGTGTTCGGCGCTGAACGAGAGCCACGGCCCCTGTGTGCCCATGAGTTTCCCGGCCTCGGCACCGGCACCCTCGCCGACGTCCGGCACGAGGACCGTACCGCCCGTGAAGTCGCGCGGTCCGCGCCACTGCAGCCCGGTGTAGCCGGCCATCTCACGGCCGGCGGCGGTGGGCGAGCCGAACTCCAGTGCCACGTCACGCAGGTTGGTGAGCCGGATCGACCAATCCAGCACCCAGGCCCCGGCCGCCAGGTCCACCGAGTGGACGCTCAGCCCGCGTTCCTCACGCGCCCACTCGGCCCCCCCGTTCTCCACCCAGGTGAGGTCCTCGGTGCAGTCGAAGCGCTCCGTCCCGGCCGCGAACACGGAGAAGCCGTCGTGCCGCATAGAACCGATCCGCTCGGGCAGCGAAAGGTAACCCCGCCCGTGCACATAGGAGTTGCCGCCCCAGAAGTTCTGCCCGGACAGGTGGCTGGCCGTCATCTGCAGCCCTTTGTGCCAGCGGTGGTCGTTGGGCCGGTACCCGGTCACCGTGTGCCCGGCGAGCGTGCGCACCGGATGGGCGTACGGCTTGCGGGACTCGAACGGCTCGGGGTCGGGCCGGTAGACGTAACAGAGGATCTCGGTGCCGTCCGGTGCCGTCACCGAGACGGACTCGCCGTGCCGGTGGATGACGTGGATGCTCATGCGCGCTCCTCGGCCGCCCAGTCGAGCCGGCCGCCGTGCATGGCCGCGTGGAAGGGGTCGCCGGGCGTGATATCGCCGGCCCGCACCGGCCGCCCGGTGAACGCGGCCTTGTACAGCGCGGCGGCGAACTCCAGTGTGCCGCGCGCCTCCTGACCGCTGCCCGGTGGCCGCACCCCGGCGTCGTAGGCGTCGAGCAGGGTCTCCAGCTGGGCCGTGTGCGAGCTGGGGACGTCGAGCGCCGGGGTGCGCCAGGCGGCGGCACGCTCGGCGGGGACGTGCCGGGCCGGGGTGTAGCTCCAGTCGTCGTTGGCATACCCGTACAGGTGGGTGAGTTCGACCGTCGCGTCCGCGCAGTCGACGCGGATGCGGCTCACCTCGTCCGGCGAGAGCACGCTGTTGACGACGGTCGCGAGCGCACCGCCGCGGAAGCGGACCAGGGCGGTGGAGACGTCCTCCCCCTCGGTGTCGTGGACGAGGCGCGCCGCCATGGCCCGTATCTCCTCCCACTCCCCCAGCAGGTGCAGCAGCAGGTCGAACTGGTGGATGCCGTGTCCCATCGTCGGCCCGCCGCCCTCGGTGGCCCAGCGTCCGCGCCAGGGCACGGAGTAGTACGCGGCGTCCCGGTGCCAGGTGGTCTGGCAGTGCGCGACCAGCGGGGCGCCCAGCTCACCGCTGCGGATCAGCTCGCGGGCGTGGACGGCACCGGAGCCGTAGCGGTGCTGGAAGACCACGGACGCGTACGCCCCCGAGGCCTCCTCGGCGGCCGCGATGTCGTCGTACTCGGCGAGCGACAGGCACAGCGGCTTCTCGCACAGCACCCAGGCGCCGGCCTTGAGCGCGGCCACCGTCTGCTCCCGGTGGAGCGACGGCGGGGTCCCGATCAGCACCAGGTCCGGCCGTACGGCGTCCAGCATCGCGCTCATCGAGGTGAACCCGGCGACCCGCTCCCCCGCGGACTCGCGGAAGGCGTCGAGCCGGCCCCGGTCCACGTCGACGGCGGCGACCAGTTCGGTGCGCTCGGCGTGGGCGCGCAGCGCGGGCAGGTGGCCTGCGCTGACGATGGCGCCGGTGCCCACGACGGCGACACGGCGGCGGACGGGGGGCAAGGACATGCGGCGCTCCTCGGAACGACGGCGAAGGCAGGACGGGAAACTTTAGAAAGCGCTTTCCCTCGCCGTCGACCCTAGGCCCGCCCGCCGACAGGAACAACCCCGGCCCCCGTTGTTCGGGACCGGCCGGAACCGAAACCCGGTCCTCCTGCGCCCGCGTCCCTCCCCCGGTGACAGTCCCCCCGCCCCGCCCCGGGAACCGGTACCGTTGCTCGGGTCGCCCCGCCACCCCGTACCGCAGCGTCACCTCCGCGGCGCCCACGGTGCGGAAGCACTCCAGGCACCGGCAGGCACTGACCCGCCAGTCCCCGGCCGGGGCGGCGCACCCGGTGGCCGACAGGGTGCCGTCGGCCTCGCGCAGGGTGCGCTCGACCAGCCCGGCGGCCTCCGCGCTCATGCCCGCTCGGCCTCCCGACCGCGGGCGTTCCCGTTCGGCGCGATCCCGGCGGGCGGCGCGGAGATTCCGACCTTCCTGTCGTACATCACGGAGAAACGGCTGCCGAAGCGCGAGGACGAGTGGGGCAAGGGCGCCATCGAGGGCGTGGCGGGCCCGGAGTCGGCGGCGTCGGCCTCGGCGGCGGGCACGCTGGTGTCGATGCCGACCCCGGGCCTGCCGACCACGGCGGTCACGGCGGTGATGCTGGCCGCGTTCCAGCAGTACGGCATCCAGCCCGGCCCGCTGCTCTTCGAACGCGAACCCGACCTGGTGTGGGACCTGGTCGCCTCGTTGTTCGTCGGCATGGTGCCGCTGCCCGCCCTCAACCTGCCGCCGGCCCCGGTACGGGCGAAGCTGCTGCGCATCCCGCGGCCGTACCTCTACGCCGGGATCATGTTCTTCGCGGCGGTGGGCGCGTACGCGTTCGGCGGTGAGGTGGTCGACCTGGTGCTGCTGGTCATCGGCCTGACCGGCTTCGGAATGCGGCGGTACGGACAGCCGGTGCTGCCCGCCGTCATCGGCGTCGTTCCCGGCCCGGCCGCCGAACAGCAGATGCGCCGCGCCCTGCAGATCGGCGACGGCAACGTCACGGGGCTGGCCGACACACCGTTCTCGGTGAGCGTTCACGCGGTCGTCGTGCTGCTGCCGGCCTGGCCGCTGGTGCGCAAGGCGCCGTCCGGGAAGGGCGCCGGCAGCCGACCGCTGGCGGGTTCCGCCCGTCGGGGTGCGCGTGCCCCGACGGGCAGGCACGGATCACGCCGGCCGGTGCGCCCGCGGTCCGTCGGCCGTGCCCACGGCACGGGACGCCCGGCCGCGGCCCCGAGGGCGGGTCCGCCCCGCGGGCGGCGCCGCTCGGCGGACTCGGGCACCGGGCGTCCCACGCGCCGCCGGTCGCGCGCCGCGGTGGCTCGTCCGCCCCGCTGCCGCACGTGTTCCGGGCAGCCCCCGGGCCGCAGCACGCCCGGCCGTACGGTTGCCACGGCCCCCGCCCATCCGCCACGGCGGCCGGGCGAGCCGTGGCGCGGAGCCCGGCCCTTCGCGGACAACGACCTCGGCCCGACCTCTTGACGCGTCAATGACAACAGTGGCTTGATGTCCTGCATGGGAGCGCTCCCACATCCTCCACGGAAGGGGACCAACCATGCGCGGCATCCACCCCCTGCGCTTACGCAGGCTTCCGCTCCTCGGCCTGCTGGCCGCCCTGCTCCTCCCCCTCGGCCCGATCCCCGCACCGACCGCGACGGCCTCGCCGGCGGCGGCCGGCCCGGTGCGTGTCATGCCGCTCGGCGACTCCATCACCGGGTCGCCGGGCTGCTGGCGGGCCCTGCTGTGGAACCGGTTGCTGGACGCCGGACACACGGACGTCGACTTCGTCGGCACCCTGCCCGCGCAGGGCTGCGGCGTGGCGCACGACGGGGACAACGAAGGCCACGGCGGCGAACTGGTCACCGACGTGGCGGACCGGGACCTGCTTCCCGCACGGCTGGCGGCGACGTTGCCGGACATCGTTGTCATGCACTTCGGCACGAACGACGTCTGGAGCAACGTCTCCCCCGACCGCATCCTCACCGCCTACACCAGGCTCGTGGGACAGATGCGGGAGTCCAACCCGGACATGCGGGTCCTCGTCGCCCAGATCATCCCGATGAACCCCGGCACCTGTGCCGCCTGCGCCCGGCGCGTGGTCGATCTCAACGCCCGGATCCCCGCGTGGGCCGCGGCGACGAGCACCGACCGCTCCCCGGTGACCGTGGTCGACCAGTGGACGGGGTTCGACACGGCCACCGACACCTACGACGGCGTCCACCCGAACGCCGCCGGCAACGAGAAGATCGCCGCGCGCTGGTTCCCGGCCCTGGCCGCGCTCCTGGAGGCGGGCGTCCCCGACGGTCCGGACGATCCCGACGGCCCCGGCTGCACCGCGTCCTTCCGGGCGGTCTCCAGCTGGCAGGGCGGCTATCAGGCCGAGGTGACGGTGCGCAACACCTCCGCCACCCCCGTCACGGGCTGGACGGTGACGGTGGTACCGGCCGACGGCGCCCGGGTGAGCCAGGTCTGGAACGGCACCCTCGGCACGGCCGCCGACGGCACGGCCACCGTCACCGAGGCGCGGTGGAACGGGACCCTGGCGCCCGGAGCCAGTACCGCCTTCGGTCTCATCGCCACCGCCCCGGCGGCCTCCACCGCCCCGGCGGCGACCGTCGGCTGCACGACCGCCTCCTGACGCACGGCACGGACCACCGCACGGCGCACAGAGCAACCGCACGGCACCGACAGCCAACCGCATCCCCGCTGGAGCCGCCATGAGACCCCGTACGCCCGCCTCCCCACGGACCGCCGGCCTGCTCGCCGCCCTCCTGGGACTCCTCCTCCCTCTCCTCGCCCTCACCACTCCGGCGCACGCGGCGCCCACCGGGTTCCGGGTGGAGGACGGCCGGCTCCTCGAGGCGTCCGGGAACGACTTCGTGATGCGCGGTGTCAACCACGCGCACACCTGGTACGCCGACCGGCTCGACTCACTGGCGCACATCAAGGCCAAGGGCGCCAACACCGTGCGCGTCGTCCTGTCCAGCGGCGACCGCTGGACCCGCAACGACGCCGCCGACGTGGCGAACGTCGTCGCGCGGTGCAAGCAGAACCGGCTGATCTGCGTCCTGGAGGTGCACGACACCACCGGCTACGGCGAGCAGAGCGGAGCGGTCACCCTCTCCCGCGCCGCCGACTACTGGATCAGCGTCCAAAGCGCCCTGGCCGGCCAGGAGGACCACGTCATCGTCAACATCGGCAACGAGCCGTACGGCAACACCGGTTACACGGCCTGGACGGCCGACACCAAGGCCGCGATCCAGAAGCTGCGCAACGCCGGGTTCGACCACACGATCATGGTCGACGCCCCCAACTGGGGCCAGGACTGGGCGTTCACCATGCGCGACAACGCCGCTTCCGTCTTCGCCGCCGACCCGGACGCCAACACCGTGTTCTCCATCCACATGTACGGCGTCTTCGACACCGCCGCCGAGATCAGCGACTACCTGGGCCGCTTCGTCTCGGCGGGACTCCCGATCGTGGTCGGCGAGTTCGGGCACAACCACTCCGACGGCGACCCCGACGAGGACACCATCCTGACCGTCACCCGGCAGCTCGGTCTCGGCTACCTCGGCTGGTCCTGGAGCGGCAACGGCGGCGGCGTCGAGTACCTCGACATGGTCACCGACTTCGACCCGGACCGGCTGACCAGCTGGGGCCGGCGCCTCTTCGAGGGTGCCGACGGCATCGCCGCCACGTCCGAGGAGGCCGCGGTCTACGGGTCCGGGTCCGGCGGCGACACCACGGCCCCGACCGCTCCCGGCGCTCCGAGCGCCTCGGCGGTGACCTCCTCGTCCACGACTCTCACCTGGGGCGCCGCCACCGACGCGAACGGGGTCACCGGCTACGACGTCGTGCGGATCACCGGCGGTACGGAGAGCACCGTCACCACGACGGCCGGTACCTCCGCCACCGTCACCGGACTCGCCCCGGCCACGTCCTACACCTTCGCCGTCTACGCCAGGGACGCCGCCGGCAACCGCTCGCAGCGCTCCGCCACGGTGACCGTCACCACGTCCTCCGGCGACACGACGGGCGCCTGCGAGATCGGCTACCGGGTGACGGGCGAGTGGCCCGGCGGGTTCCAGGGCGAGGTCACCGTCCGCAACACGGGCGGCTCGGCGGTGAACGGCTGGACGCTGCGCTGGACCTTCCCGGCCGGCCAGCGCATCACCAACATGTGGGGCGGTACGCCGACGCAGAGCGGTTCCGGGGTCAGCGTCGCCTCCGTCCCGTACACCGCGTCGATCCCCGCCTCGGGCTCGGTCGGCCTCGGCTTCACGGCCTCGTGGACCGGCGTGAATCCCAGTCCCACGGCGTTCAGCCTCAACGGCGCGGACTGCTCCGTGGTCTGACGGACCGCTGCCCGGAAGGCGCCCTCCCCTTCCGGGCAGTCCGCCGTCCCGGCCGGTCCGGAGCCGGTTCAGACGAGATGGGCGAAGACCACCAGGTTCTCGGTGTAGTCCTTGGCTGCGTGGTCGTAGTCCCCGGCGCAGGTGATGAGCCGCACCTGGGCGTCGGGAGTGTCGGCGTAGACGCGCTCGTCGGGGAAGTCGTCCTTCTCGAAGGACTCCGTCTCGTCCACCACGAACGTCGCCTTGCTGCCGTCGGCACGCAGCACCCGGAAACGGTCGCCCTTCTTCAGTTCGCCGAGCCGCGCGAACACGGCCGGGGACGTCGTCGTGTCCACGTGCCCGGCGATGATCGCCGTACCGCGTTCTCCCGGGGAGACTCCCTTGGCGTACCAGCCGACCAGGTTGGTGTCGTGGGGCGGGGGTGGCTCCAGCTGCCCCTTGCTGCCGATGGCGAGGTCGGTGAAGGGGGCGTCGACGTCGATGGCGGGGATGAGCAGCCGGGTCGGCTCGGACCGCGGCAGATGCCCGGCCGCCGGTGCGCGGGGGGTGGGCTCGCCGTCGGCCGGGGCGCTCGTGGACGGCGCGGAGGAGACCGCGGAGGCCGCGCGCGGCCCGTGTGCGTCGTCGGGAGGGTCCTCCCCGCCGCCCGTCAGCGTCATGGCCAGCAGCAGGCCGGCTCCGCTCCAGAAGACCGCCGTCATGACGGCGCGCAGCCTCCGCCGCGTCGGCGACGTCTGATCGGTTTCGAGGGAGGAAGGGGGACTGGCCGGCATGGGGAGGACCACCTCATTCGGACACGGCACACGGACGAGCGAGCGGGGCCGTCATGACGCGCGAGGCACGTACGACGGCCCCGTTATGGCGCCGGGCACGGCTCAGGCCACGCTCCCGGCGGCCTTCTTGCGGCGCAGCGCGTAGGCACCGGCGCCGAGCGCCGCCAGTGCGGCCAGGCCGCCCGCGGAGACACCGGGCTCGGCGAGCCCACCACCGCCGGTGTGCATCCCGCCGCGCGGCTTCTCCTTGTCCTCCTTGCCGCCGTAGGACTCCTCGCTCCGCGAGTCGTGCTTCCCCTTGTACGTCTCGGGGCCGTACTTCGAGTCCTTGGCGGTGTCCCAGTCCGCCTCGTTCACTGCGGCCAGGGCCCCACCGCCGGTGTTCATGCCTCCGCGCGGCTTGTCGTACTCCTCGTGCTCCTTGTCGTACTCCTTGCTGCCCTCCTCGTGCTCCTTGTCGTACTCCTTGCTGCCCTCCTCGTGCTCCTTGTCGTACTCCTTGCTGCCCTCCTCGTGCTCCTTGTCGTACTCCTCGTGCTCCTTGGCCTCCTTGTCGTGCTCCTTGCTCTCCTCCTCGTGCTCCTTGCTGTAGGAAGACTTGTCGTGCCCCTCGTCGCCCGAGTGGTCGGCGTAGGCTGCGGGCGCGGCGATGGCGAGGGCCGCCGTGGCCGTCGCGGTGGCGAGCACCATGCGGGCAGAGCGCATCTGAGAGTCCTTCCACGGGAGGCCGGGCAGCTGACTTCTCGTCAGCACGGGTGTCCCGGGCTCCGGCGTGATCCACGCTCGGCCATGGCGCCCGGCCCCACCATCCAGGACGTTCACACGGGTTAACGCCTCCACCCTTCCGGCGGCACACGGGCCGCGCCCACCCCGTCCGGCCGCCCCTGCACCGGATCGCACGGCCCCCTGGCCCGACTTTGTGCCGCTGGCAAACAAAACCGATCGCGCCGTGTGGTACCGGATGCCGGCCTCGTCCGGCTCCGTGTCGTCCCGACCGCCTCCTTCGCCCTCGACGGCTTCGTCCTCGCCGGCCGGGTGGTGCGCATCCGCGCCGTCAGGGGACGGGCCGGCGGCCTTCGCGAGCGCCCTCGGCCCGGCCCTGCTCGGCACCGTCCTCGCCGGCGGTCCCGCCGCGGCGGCCGGCATGCTGCTCGGCGCGCTCGCGCGGTCCCTGTGGGCGGTCCTGCTCGGTTACGCGGCCACCGGTCCCGGGCTCGCGAACCTGTTCCCCGTGGCCGTCGAGCGGGCGGGCGCGCTCGCGGGCCCCGGTGGGGTCGCCACCGCCTCCACCCTGGGCTACGGCAGCACACGCCTCTCGGCCCGCCCGCGATCGGCTCCATGGCGGACCGGTTCAGTCTCCCGGCCGCGCTGACCGGCGTGGCGGTACTGGCGGCGATGGCCACCGTCATCGGCTCCGCGACCCGCCACGTGCACGCGGGCCGACTCCGTGCGGTCCTCCGGCCGTCCGGGTGGTGGTGGAACGGACCGGATCAGATGCGCGGTGCCGGGGTACCAGGGTGATCGGTGTCCGCCGATCCTCCGTCGGCGGACACCGATCATCCGATCGCCCCTCCAGGGACATGGGAGAGACCGTGAGTGAGCAGCAGAATCCCGTCGAGCAGCACCCGACCCCCGGCTTCCCGTCCCAGGACCAGCCGCATCCCGGCTGGACCGGCCCCATGGACCCGCCGCCGGACCACGGGGAGGACTCCTACCGGGGCAGCGGCCGGCTGGCGGGCCGCAAGGCCGTGATCACGGGCGGGGACTCGGGGATCGGCCGGGCTGTCGCGCTGGCGTTCGCCCGGGAGGGCGCCGACGTGGTCTTCACCTACCTGGACAGTGAGAAGGACGACGCCGCCGAGACCGCGCGGTGGGTGGAGGAGGCCGGCCAGCGGGCCGTACCCGTCGCGTGCGACGTGCGGGAGGAGGAGAACTGCCGGGCGCTGATCGACCGCGCGGTGTCGGAGTTCGGCCGGATCGACATCCTGGTGAACAACGCGGCGTACCAGATGTCGCAGCCCGACGGCATCGAGGCGATCTCCACCGAACAGTTCGACCGCGTACTGCGGACCAACCTGTACGGCATGTTCTGGCTGTGCAAGCTGGCCGTGCCGCACATGCGGGAGGGCGGAAGCATCATCAACTCGGCCTCCGTGCAGGCTTACAAGCCGAGTCCGCACCTGCTGGACTACGCGACCACGAAGGGCGCCATCGTCACCTTCACCCAAGGGCTGGCGCAGATGCTGATCCAGCGAGGCATCCGGGTCAACGCCGTGGCGCCGGGGCCGGTGTGGACGCCGTTGATCCCGGCCACCATGCCGGACACCGCGGAGTTCGGCAAGCAGGCGCCCATCGGGCGTCCGGCCCAGCCCGCCGAGATGGCCCCGGCCTACGTCTTCCTCGCCTCGCAGGAGGCGTCGTACATCACCGCGGAGATCGTCAACGCGACAGGCGGGACTCCTCTTCCATAGCGCCCCGGCAGGCGTGCCCGCACGGCAGAATTCTGCCCATGGACACTGCCTGGTTCCTTGAAGTACTGCAGGAGGAGGGCCGGTTGCTGGCCGACGCCGCGGAGCGGGCCGGCGCGGACGCCGCCGTCCCGGCCTGCCCGGGGTGGCGCGTGCGGGACCTGGTGCGGCACACCGGCGTGGTGCACCGGTGGGCCACGGCCTTCGTCGCGAACGGGCACACCGCGCCGCGCCCGATGGGCGAACAGCCCGGGCTGGACGGCCCCGAGCTGGTGGTCTGGTACCGCGAGGGTCACCGCCGCCTGGTGGACACCCTGGCCGGCGCGGCGCCCGACGTGGAATGCTTCACCTTTCTGCCCGGACCGCCCTCCGCCCTCGCGTTCTGGGCCCGCCGGCAGGCGCACGAGACGACCGTCCACCGGTTCGACGCCGAGTCGGCACGCGGCGGCACACCGTCGCCGATCGCCGCGGATCTCGCCGTGGACGGCGTCGACGAGTTGCTGCGCGGTTTCCACGCCCGGCCCAGGAGCCGGGTGCGCACCAGGACGCCCCGCGTCCTGCGGGTGCGCGCGACCGACGCGGACGCGGTGTGGACCGTACGGCTGTCCCGGGAGCCGCCGGTGACCACCCGGGACGCGGCCGGGCACGCGGAGTGCGAACTCACCGGAACCGCCGAGCAGTTGTATCTCGCGCTGTGGAACCGGACACCGGTGCCGACGGTGACGGGCAATCCGGAACTCGCCGCGCTGTGGCGGGAGACGTCCGCCGTGGTCTGAACGCCCCTCGTCGGCCCGGTCAGCCGGCGTCCGGGAGCATCCGGGCCAGCACCGCACGCTGGACGGGCAGCACCTCGCCGTACAACGCGCGGCCCTTCGGCGTGAGCGACACCCGCACTCCCCGCCGGTCCTCCGGACACGTCCCGCGCTCGGCGAGGCCCTCCTTCTCCAGCCGGGCGACCAGCCGGGACAGCGCACTCTGGCTCAGGTGGACACGCTCGGAGATCTCCTGGACGCGGTAGGAGCAGCCGCCCGGTCCGGAACCCTGCGCGAGGATGTCGAGGACCTCGAAGTCGCTGGCGCACAGGCCGTGTTCGTGCAGGGCCCGGTCGATCTCGCACTGGGTGCGCGCATGCAGCGCGAGCACACCCCGCCACCGTTCCACGAGCGCCTGTTCGGCCTGCTTCGCCGCCATGGGCGCACCGTAGCAGGCATGCGCACGCACGTCCTCCGGACATGTCCCCTCCGCTCCCCGCCCCTGTCCCCGACGGACGCCGGGCCCCGGCCGCGGGGCGCGCTCCGCCGGTGCTCCGCGCGGCGGGGAGCCGGCGTCGCCTCACCGCCCCCTCGCCACGCTCACGGACCGCGCGACAGCCGCTGCGCCGGCGCCCGCAGCCAGGCGGCCGTCCCCGGTGCGTGCGCCCCGGCCCGGCCCCTTGCCCGCCGGGCGCACGCCTGCTTGACTCCTCGAGTGACCGGATGCGGGGGCGAGCGGGACAGGGTGCGGGGGCGGCGGAGTCAGGCCGTGCGGGACGCGATCACCGTCGAGATCGGATACGCCCTGTGCAGCGCGGCGTTCGCGGCGGCGGTCGTCCTCGGAGCCGTGACGGGGCCGGCGCTGCTCTTCGAGCTGCCGGGCGCCTTCGAGACGGTGCTGCGCCGCACCGGGGTGCTGCTCGCGGCGGTGCTGTTCGCCGTCCGCACGGTGTCCGTGCTGATCCGGTTCGGGCGGGCGGATCAGCCCAGCCGACCGGGCAGCACCAACCCCGACTCCTAGGGCGGTACCACCGGTCGGACCCGGTCACGGGCGCCCGGTTTCACCATGGTACGGCTGACGTGGGTCCTGGCGATGAGCGGACTGACGACCGGACGACGGGCGATCTTCTCGCCGGAGAGGGCGGCAGCCACCGGTACAGCACCTGGGCGATCAGCACGTGCCCCGCCCGGAGGGTGCCCATGGCCGCCCATGCGGCGTGCAGGTGTCCCGGGACGACGGTACGGAAGCAGGCCACGGCGACGGTGAGGAACACCGGCCCGTACGGATAGCCACGGATAGCCCACTCCCGCACAGAGCAGGACGGCGGCCGCCGTGCCGGACGCCACGAGCACGGGGTGGCGCCTGCGCCACAGCGGGACCGCGCCCGCAGGAACAACAGGACCCGCCGAAGGGGTCCGGGGCTGCCCGTCCACCCTCCTGGACGTGCTCGGCGAAGTCGGAGCCGATCAGCCGAACTCCGTGAGCGGCACGGTGGAGCCCCAGGGCCGCCGAGGGCGTCGGCCTCCGCCGCCCTCGGTGGCCGGCCGCTCCCGCCGGGCGGGCCCTGCCGAAGCGGCCGCCCCGGGCGCCACCACCCCGGCGGCCGGCCACCGTGTCCACTCCGCTCGCCCCTGTCCGTCACGCCGGATGCCGGGCGCCCCGGTGCGCCACCACCCCGGCGCGGTGACCACGCGTACTCCCGGCGCGGTACGTCCGTCCGGCCCCGCCTCCTACGACGGCTCGGCGGCGCGCCCGCCCGGCGCGCCCGCGGGCCCCTGCTGCGGATACACCAGGCCCACGGTGTGGGCGAGTTGCCCCACCGCGTGACGGAAGAACGTGTCGCGGTCCTCCACCACCCGGTTGAACTGGCCGAACACCTCGAACCCGATCAGCCCGAACAGCTGGGCCCAGGCGGCCACCATCGTCGCCACCGCCTCGGGCGGCAGGTCGGGGGCGAGGTCGGCGGCCATGCGCACGGCCTCGGGCCTCAGCTCGGCCGACAGCGAGGGCTTGGCGAGACCGAGGCCCTGGTGTGCGTCACGGAGGATGCCGATGACGACGAGGGCGGAGCGGGCGGCGGCCGGGACGGTCGTGTCGGGCGCGGTGTAGCCGGGCACCGGCGTGCCGTAGAGCAGCGCGTACTCGTGCGGGTTCCGGAGCGCCCAGCCGCGCACGCCCTCGCACACGGCGGTCCAGCGCCCCACCGGCCCGATGTCGGCGGCCGCGTCGCCGGCCGCTTCGGCTGCCGCGCCGAGGGAGTCGTAGGCGTCGATGATGAGCGCGGTCAGCAGGTCGTCACGGCTGGGGAAGTAGCGGTAGAGCGCGGAGGACGCCATGCCGAGCTCGCGGGCGACGGCCCGCAGCGAGAGCTTGGCGGCGCCCTCCTTCGCTAGCTGCCTGCGAGCCTCTTCCTTGATGGCCGCGGTGACTTCGATCCTGGCCCGGGCGCGGACGCCGTGTGCGGAGCTGGTCATGCCGTCCAGTGTTCCATGGCCCCAGAGCAGTGCACACGAACAAGAGCAGCACACGCAAACGAGAGCAGAAAACACGAACGAGAGCGGAGCACGCAAACGAGAGCAGCGCTCTTGCTTTGCCGCCCGGAGTCCTGCAGACTGAAGAGACGCCGCGAGAGCAGCGCTCACAAAAGAGAGCAGCACTCTCGCCATTACTCCGACCCGGGGGTCACCGATGCCGTCGTCAGCGCCGTACTACCTCAAGGGCAGTCCCATGGCCGTTCGGCTCAACAGCGTCATCGGCTGGCTGGCCCGGCGCGGTCTCAGCCTCGCCGGAGCCGCGGAGATGTCCGTCCGCGGCCGCACGAGCGGGCGGATGCAGCGCATCCCGGTCAACCCGCACACCCACGACGGCGGGCAGTACCTGGTCTCGGCACGCGGTCACTCCCAGTGGGTGCGCAACATGCGCGCCGCCGGCGGCGGGGAACTGCGGGTGGGCCGCACGGTCCGCAGCTTCACCGCGGTGGAGCTTCCCGACGAGGAGAAGCTCCCGATCCTGCGGACCTACCTGGAGAAGTGGGGCTGGGAGGTGAACCAGTACTTCCAGGGGGTCACCGCCCGGTCCTCCGACGCGGAGATCGTCGCGGCCGCCCACGACCACCCGGTCTTCCGGATCACCGTCAGGAGCTGACCTCGTCACCCGCGGGACGCCGGTCCAGCGCCACCAGCGCGCGGTGCGCCAACGGGTGGGTGCGGACCAGCTCGCCGAGCGTCGTCGAGCCCTGCGTGATGTCCTTGAACGCCTTCCAGGCCGGGCGGAAGCCGGTGAGGACCGCGTGGAACACCCCTGGACGCCGTTCGAACGCGGCCAGCATCCGCTTGCCGACGCTCATCTCCACGCCGAGTCCCGCCTTGACGGCGAAGGCGTAGTTCAGCGCCTGCCGGCGCGTGTCCACGGCGTCGTGCGCCTCGGCGATCCGCACCGCCCACTCCCCCGCCAGCCGGCCCGAGCGCAGTGCGAAGGAGATGCCCTCGCGGGTCCACGGCTCCAGCAGTCCGGCCGCGTCCCCGCACACCAGCACCCGTCCGCGCGACAGCGGCGAGTCGTCGGCGCGGCAACGCGTCAGGTGGCCCGAGGAGATGCTCGGTTCGAAACCGGCGAGGCCGAGCCGCCCGATGAAGTCCTCCAGGTAGCGCTTGGTCGCGGCGCCTTCACCGCGCCGCGAGATCACACCAACGGTGAGCGTGTCGCCCTTGGGGAAGACCCAGCCGTAACTGCCGGGCATCGGGCCCCAGTCGATGAGCACCCGCCCCTTCCAGTCCTCGGCGACCGTCTCCGGCACCGGGATCTCCGCCTCCAGGCCCAGGTCGACCTGGTCCAGCTTGACGCCGACATGAGCCCCTATGCGGCCGGCGCTGCCGTCCGCGCCGACCACGGCCCGGGCGAGCACCGTCTCGCCGCCCTGCAGGACGACGGCGACCGTGCGCCGGTCCGGTACGGCCGAACCGTGCTGCTCCACCCGCTGCACGGCGACGCCGGTGCGCAGCTCGGCGCCCGCCTTCTGCGCGTGCTCCACGAGCTGCTGGTCGAACTCGGGCCGGTTGATCAGCCCGAACAGCATCTGCCGGGAACGGCGGGTGCGGCTGAAGCGGCCGTTGTTCGAGAACGTCACCGCGTGCACCCGGTCCTTGAACGGAAGCTCGAAGCCGGGCGGGAGCGAGTCGCGGGAGGGACCGATGATGCCGCCGCCGCACGTTTTGTAGCGCGGCAGCTCCGCTTTCTCCAGCAACAGCACGCGCCGCCCCGCGACCGCCGCCGCGTAGGCGGCCGAGGCCCCCGCGGGTCCCGCGCCCACCACGACGACGTCCCACACCTGCCGTACGTCGTCCGCCGAAGAGTTCTCGCTGCTCACGATGGTCTACTGCTCCCGATCCAGCCGCCTGCCGCTCCTGTCCCCCCGCATCCTACGGCGGCGTTCACCTCGGGCCACTGTGGGAGGATCGGCGGCGTAAGTGCCCCGTACACGGGCCCTCACGCACACCGCACGATCATCTCGTACAAAGAAGTTCGCAACAGCTTCAACGTCGCACCCACAAGGAGCGTGCCCATGTCGTCGAATCCGGTCGCCGCGACCGTCGCCTCGCTGATGCCCAGGGCGAAGGGGGAGCTCGCCGAACTGGTGGCCTTCAAGTCGGTCGCGGACTTCGGCCAGTTCCCGCGCGAGGAGAGCGAGGGCGCCGCGCGCTGGATCGCGGACGCGCTCACCGCCGAGGGCTTCGAGGACGTGGCGCTGCTCGACACCCCGGACGGCACGCAGTCGGTGTACGGCTACCTGCCGGGCCCGGAGGGCGCCAGGACCGTGCTGCTGTACGCGCACTACGACGTGCAGCCGCCGCTGGACGAGTCCGGCTGGAGCACCCCGCCCTTCGAGCTGACCGAGCGCGACGGCCGCTGGTACGGGCGCGGGGCCGCCGACTGCAAGGGCGGCGTGATCATGCACCTGCTGGCGCTGCGGGCGCTGAAGGCGAACGGCGGCGTACCCGTGCACGTCAAGGTGATCGTCGAGGGTTCGGAGGAACAGGGCACCGGAGGTCTGGAGCGGTACGCAGAGGAACACCCCGGCCTGCTGGCGGCCGACGCCGTCGTGATCGGCGACGCGGGCAACTTCCGCGCCGGCCTGCCGACGGTCACCTCCACCCTGCGCGGCATGACGCTCGTCCGGGTGCGGATCGACACCCTGGAGGGCAACCTGCACTCCGGCCAGTTCGGCGGAGCCGCGCCCGACGCGCTGGCCGCGCTGGTACGCGTACTGGACTCGCTGCGCGCCGAGGACGGCAGCACGACCGTCGACGGGCTGGCCGGCGACGAGGCGTGGGACGGACTGCAGTACGACGACGAGCAGTTCCGCAAGGACGCCAAGGTGCTGGACGGGGTGGGGCTGATCGGTTCCGGCACGGTCGCCGACCGCATCTGGGCTCGTCCGGCGGTGACCGTGCTCGGCATCGACTGCCCGTCGGTGGTCGGCGCCACGCCGTCGGTGCAGTCGAGCGCCCGCGCGCTGATCAGCCTGCGGGTGCCGCCGGGCGTCGACGCGGTCGAGGCGACCGGGCTGCTCCGGGCACACCTGGAGGCGCACACGCCGTGGGGTGCGCGGGTGAGCACCGAGCAGATCGGTCAGGGGCAGGCGTTCCGTGCGGACACCACCAGCCCGGCCTACCGGGCCATGGCCGACGCGATGGCGGTGGCGTACCCGGGCCAGGAGATGCAGTACGCGGGGCAGGGCGGCTCCATCCCGTTGTGCAACACCCTCGCCGCCCTCTACCCGAAGGCGGAGATCCTGCTCATCGGCCTGAGCGAGCCGGAGGCGCAGATCCACGCGGTGAACGAGAGCGTGTCCCCCGACGAACTCGAGCGGCTGTCGGTCGCGGAGGCGCTGTTCCTGCGCGCCTACGCGTCCGGCACGAACTGACCACCGCGGTCCGGTCGTTCCCGGGAACGCCGTGAGGAGGACGACTTCCCCGACATGGCGGAGCGTTCGGGCCCGCCGGGCGGGGAGGGCGGCCCCGTCGGCCGACGGCGCCACAGCGCCGGGCGGGTCCGCCCTCCCCGCACGGCAAGCAGCCGGCCGGCGTCCGCCGGTCCGGTCTCATCCGACCGGCACCCCGGCCTCCAGGTACATCGCCTTCCCGCGTTCCCGTGCCCGCAGCGCCCGCCGCAGCCGTTCGTAGCGGACCGGGGGCAGCAGATCGGCGGCCTCGGCCTCGGAGGCGAAGCGCCAGCCGCGCAGTTCCGGTCCGGGCAGCAGGAGGCGTCCGGCATCCGCGGAGGCGAGACGGCCGCCGTCGAAGAGCATCCGCAGGCCGCCGAATCCAGGCGGTGCGGGCGGCTCCCAGTCGACGACGAGGAGCGCCGGCACGTCGCCGAGGCGGATTCCGGTCTCCTCGGCGACCTCGCGCATGCCCGCGCGCGCGGGCGCCTCGCCGCGTTCCACGACCCCTCCCGGGAACTCCCAGCCCGGCTTGTAGGTCGGGTCGACGAGCAGGACCCGGTCCTGCTCGTCGAAGAGCAGGACGCCGGCGGCGACCGTCTCCGCGGCGGGTTCGGGCGTCTGCACGATGTCGCAGGCCGGCGCCTCCCCGCTGCCGACCGCCTCGGCTATCCGCAGGGCGGTCTCGTAGGGGGTGAGGGTTCCGCTGTCGACCGGGTAGGCGTCGGCGGTGAGCCAGGCGGCGAGGGCCGCCTTGTACGGCTCGATGTGGTCGTACGACCATTGCCGGACGCGCATCTCGCCGTCGGGGAGGCCCGCCGGGACCTCGCGGCCGGCTATGCGCTCCCGCAGGATCGTTTCCGCCGGGGCGAGGAGAACATGCCGGACCGGTATCCGGCGGGCGGCGAGCCCGCCGAAGATCTCGTCGCGGTACTCCTGGCGCAGCAAGGTCATGGGGATCACGAGGGTCCCGCCGAGTTCGGCGAGCATCGCGGCCGCCGTGTCGATCACGAGCCGTCGCCAGATCGGGAGGTCCTGGAAGTCACCGACCTCGGCGAGGCGTTTGGGCGGAAGCAGCTGGTCCAGCGCTCCGCCGATGACCTCGGGGTCGAAGAGCGTGCTGTTCGGGATCAGCTCGATCAGTTCGTGCGCGGTGGTGGTCTTTCCCGCACCGAACGCGCCGTTGACCCAGACGATCACGTTTCCCCCTCTTCTGTTGGCCCCCTGTGGCTTGCCCGCTCCACCCTGCCACGGAAACCAGATCCGGTTGAGAACGCGCGAGAACCACGGGAACGGCGCCGGCGCCCCTGTCGTCCGGGGGCGCCGGCGCCGTACGGTCGTGCCGTGGGGCCTCTCAGGCCTTGTCACCCCGGTCGATGTCCAGGTCCAGGGTGTTGTCCTCGGCGACGGTCCGGTCGAGGGTGCTGAGGGTGTCGTCGACGCCGAGCGGGGCGACACCGTCGGCGACCGCGTGCGACGGGGTGACCGCCGCGACGACGAAACCGGTGGCGAGGGAGGCGATGGCCAGCATGCTGCGCTTCTTCATACCCGCCTCAACTGCCGGAACGGCCTCGGGGTCACGCACGCGTTCCCGGGAGCACCCCGGTGGCCGTCGCTGCGTCGCACACGACGGGCCGCACCGCGGAGCCCGGACGCCGGCGACCGGACGCCATGACGTCCGCGCCCGGACCGGAGAGCTCCCGCGCCCCTTCGCGCCGCCCACGGCTCCGACGCCCGGACCACCGGCCCCGGACACCCGCGACCCGACCGCGCGCCCGGGACACGCACACCCGGCCCGAGCCCGGCCCCGGCCCTCAGACCCCCACCACCGCCGCGTCCGTCCGGCCCTCCAGCGCCGCCGCCGCCGCGCCCACCAGGCCCGCGTCCGTGCCCATCCGGGCCGGGGCCACGGCGAGGCGCTGGACGAAGGACAGGGTGGCGTACTCGGTGAGGGCCTTGCGGAGGGGGGCGAAGAGGACCTCGCCCGCCTTGCCCACCCCCCCGCCGATCACCGCGATGTCGATCTCGACGAGTGTCGCGGTGGCCGCGATCCCGGCGGCCAGCGCCCTGGCCGCCCGCTCGAAGGACGCCACGGCCACCGGGTCCCCGGCCCGGGCGGCGGAGGCCACCGCGGCGGCGGAGACGTCGCCGTCCGGGCCGGGACGCCAGCCGTCGTCCAGGGCCCGGCGGGCGATGTTCGGGCCGCTCGCGATGCGCTCCACGCAGCCGCGCGAACCGCACGGGCACAGGTCGCCGCCGAGGTCCACACTGATGTGACCGATGTGGCCGGCGTTGCCGGTGGGGCCGGGGTGCAGTCGGCCGCCGAGCACCAGGCCGCCGCCGACCCCGGTCGAGACGACCATGCACAGCGCGTTGTCGTGGCCGCGGGCGGCGCCCTGCCAGTGTTCGGCGGCCGTGATCGCCACCCCGTCGCCGATCAGCTCCACGGGCAGGCCCCCGGCCGCGTCCCGGACCCGGGCGACGAGCGGATAGCCCCGCCAGCCGGGCACATTGACCGGGCTCACCGTGCCGGCGGAGGCGTCCACGGGGCCGGCGCTGCCGATGCCCACCGCGCCGGCGCGGTGCCACAGCGGGGAGCCGGCGAGTTCACCGAGCACCGCCTCGACCGCCCGCATCACGGTCTCACCGTTCCCCTGCGCGGGCGTCGGCCGTTGGGCGCGGACCAGGATCCGTCCCTGACGGTCCACCAGCGCGCCGGCGATCTTGGTGCCGCCTATGTCGAGCGCGGCCACGAGGTCGGTGTGCATCAGTGTCGTTTCTCCCCGTTGAAGCATCAGGAAATCGCCGAGAACGACCATGTGCGACCACGAGGCGGCACATGGAGCACGAGCAACGGCCCGGTCGTGCGGCGAGGTGCGGGCCGGAGTGCGCGTGGGACAGTGTCCCCCGAGCCTGACAACGTTGTCCAGGCTCTATGCTCGACGCCACATCCTCATACAACCCCATGGCCCCACGCATCCCCGTGACCGACAGGACAGGACACCGTACCGTGCCGGAGACGACCCGCCGCACCGACCGCATCCCAGGGACCCGTTACGGCAACCGTCCGACGATGAAGGACGTGGCCGCGCGCGCCGGGGTCGGACTCAAGACGGTCTCCCGCGTGGTCAACGGCGAGCCCGGGGTCACGCCGGAGACGGAGCGCCGCGTCCGGGAGGCGATCGAGGCGCTCGGCTTCCGCCGCAACGACAGCGCCCGCGTGCTGCGCAAGGGCCGCACCGCCAGCATCGGTCTGGTCCTGGAGGACCTCGCGGACCCGTTCTACGGGCCGCTGAGCCGGGCGGTCGAGGAGGTGGCCCGCACGCACGGCGCCCTGCTGATCAACGGCTCCAGTGCGGAGGACGCCGACCGCGAGCAGGAGCTGGTGCTGGCGCTGTGCGCGCGCCGGGTGGACGGGCTGGTGGTGATCCCGGCCGGGGACGACCACCGCTATCTGGCGCCGGAGATCAGGGCGGGCGTCGCCACCGTCTTCGTGGACCGTCCGGCCGGGCACATCGACGTGGACGTCGTCGTCTCGGACAACTTCGGCGGCGCCCACGACGGTGTGAGCCACCTGATCGCACACGGGCACCGCCGGATCGGCTTCATCGGCGACATGCCCCGCATCCACACCGCGGCCGAGCGGCTGCGCGGCTACCGGACCGCCATGGAGGACGCGGGGATAACGGTGGCGGACTCCTGGATGTCGCTGGGCGCCACCGACCCGGAACGGGTGCGCCGGGCGGCCGAGGAGATGCTCTCCGGCCCGGATCCGGTCACCGCGATCTTCACGGGCAACAACCGGGTGACGGTCACCGTGATCCGGGTGCTGGCCGGACACGCCCGCCGGGTCGCCCTGGTCGGCTTCGACGACATCGAGCTCGCCGATCTGCTCCGGCCGGGCGTCACGGTCGTCGCCCAGGACGCGGCGACCCTCGGCCGGACCGCGGCCGAGCGGCTGTTCCGCCAACTGGACGGCACCCTGCTCACCCCGGAGCGGATCGAACTCCCCACCCGGCTGATCACCCGCGGCTCCGGCGAGCTGCCCCCGGCGGACTAGCGGCGGGCGACGCCGGTGGGGGACGTCCCGTCGCCGGCACCGCCTCCGGGACGGGTGCGTGCATCGACTGGGTCCCGGCCACTCCCGGCGTCACGGTGCACCGGGCGTCGGTCGACACCCTCGCGGTGGACGGCCGGTTGCCCAGCGACCATCTGCCGGTCCGGGCCGCCCTGCCGCCCTGACGCGCCGAGGCCCCCGCGACCGGTGCCGGTCGCGGGGGCCTGGTACGGCTCGGGTGATCAGCCCTTGCGGCTCTTGATCTCCTCGGTGAGCTGGGGCACGACGTCGAACAGGTCGCCGACGACGCCGTAGTCGACCAGGTCGAAGATCGGAGCCTCGGCGTCCTTGTTGACGGCCACGATGGTCTTCGAGGTCTGCATACCGGCCCGGTGCTGGATCGCGCCGGAGATCCCGGAGGCGATGTACAGCTGCGGCGAGACCGACTTGCCGGTCTGGCCGACCTGGTTGGTGTGCGGGTACCAGCCGGCGTCGACCGCGGCGCGCGAGGCGCCGACGGCGGCGCCGAGCGAGTCGGCGAGCGCCTCGATGATCGCGAAGTTCTCCGCGCCGTTGACGCCGCGGCCGCCGGAGACCACGATCGCGGCCTCGGTCAGCTCCGGGCGCCCCGTCGACTCGCGCGGCGTACGGCCGGTGACCTTGGTGCCGGTCGCGGCGGCGGAGAACGTCACCGACAGGGCCTCGACGTCACCTGCGGCCGGGGCGGCCTCCACGGCGGCCGAGTTCGGCTTGACCGTGATGACCGGGGTGCCCTTGGAGACACGGGACTTGGTGGTGTAGGAGGCGGCGAACACCGACTGCGTGGCCACCGGGCCCTCGTCGCCGGCCTCCAGGTCGACGGCGTCGGTGATGACGCCCGATCCGAGACGCAGCGCCAGGCGGGCGGCGATCTCCTTGCCCTCGGCGGAGGAGGGGACCAGCACGGCGGCCGGGGAGACGGCCTCGTGGGCGGCCTGCAGGGCGTCCACCTTCGGCACGACCAGGTAGTCGGCGTACTCGGCGGCCTCGTGGGTGAGGACCTTCACCGCGCCGTGCTCGGCGAGCGCGGCGACCGTGTCACCGGCACCGGCGCCCAGCGCGACGGCGACCGGCTCGCCGATGCGGCGGGCCAGCGTCAGCAGTTCCAGGGTGGGCTTGCGGACGGCACCGTCCACGTGGTCGACGTAGACGAGAACTTCAGCCATGGGACTTCTTCTCTCCTGCTTGCGAAGGGTGAGGGGCGGGAAGCGAGTGGAGGTTCGCCGCTCAGACGAACTTCTGGCTCGCGAGGAACTCGGCGAGCTGCTTGCCGCCCTCGCCCTCGTCCTTGACGATCGTGCCGGCGGTGCGGGCCGGGCGCTCGGTCGCGGAGTCGACGACCGTGTAGGCGTTCTCGAGACCGACCTCGTCCTCGTCGATGTCGAGGTCGGACAGGTCCCAGGACTGAACCGGCTTCTTCTTCGCCGCCATGATGCCCTTGAAGGACGGGTAACGCGCCTCGCCCGACTGGTCGGTGACCGACACGACCGCGGGGAGGGAGGCCTCGAGCTGCTCGGAGGCGGCGTCGCCGTCGCGGCGGCCCTTGACCGTGCCGTCCTCGACGGACACCTCGGACAGCAGGGTCACCTGCGGCACGCCCAGACGCTCCGCGAGCAGCGCGGGGACGACGCCCATGGTGCCGTCGGTGGAGGCCATGCCGGAGATCACCAGGTCGTAGCCGGCCTTCTCGACGGCCTTGGCCAGGACCAGGGAGGTGCCGATGGCGTCGGTGCCGTGCAGGTCGTCGTCCTCGACGTGGATCGCCTTGTCCGCGCCCATGGAGAGCGCCTTGCGCAGGGCGTCCTTGGCGTCCTCGGGACCCACCGTCAGCACGGTGATCTCCACGTCGTCGTCGGAGTTCTCCGAGATCTGCAGCGCCTGCTCGACCGCGTACTCGTCCAGTTCGGAGAGCAGACCGTCCACGTCGTCCCGGTCGACGGTCAGGTCATCGGCGAAGTGCCGGTCGCCAGTGGCGTCGGGCACGTACTTCACGGTGACAACGATCCTCAAGCTCACGCCGGCTCTCCTACTGCATCGTCATTTCTGGCTGCCTGCCTGCAGGCAGCATAGGCGCCTGAAGCGGGCGATCCCGGTCGGGGCGGCCCGCGCTCCGATCGAAACGTTACTCGTCAGTACACCCAGTTCCTTCCCGCTAAGCAAGCGCTTTGAACTGTGACCTTCGCAACGCAGCGTAACCGGAACTCGACGGGCTCGCGAGCAGGGGACCCCACCTCAGTCGCGCAGGCCGTTGAAGCGTCCCTGGTGGTAAAGGAGCGGACGGCCGTGACCCGTGGGGTCGCCGAACAGGACCTCGGCGATCACGATCCGGTGGTCGCCGGCGGGCACCCGGGCCACCACCCTGCACACCATCCAGGCCGGCACGTCGTCCAGTACGGGGACCCCCTGCGGGCCCTCCCGCCAGGCGGTGGCCGGCCCGAAGCGGTCGGCGCCGCTGCGCGCGAACGTCTCCGCGAGCTCCTGCTGGTGCTCCCCGAGGAGGTGCACGCCGACGTGCTCGCCCGTCGCGATCACGGGCCAGCTGGAGCTTCTGCCGCCGACGCCGAAGGACAGCAGCGGAGGCTCGGCGGAGACGGAGGCGAGGGAGGTGGCGGTGAAGCCGACCGGACCGGACCCGCCGCTCGCGGTGATCACGGCGACGCCCGCCGCATGCCTGCGGAAGACGGAGCGCAACAGCTCGGGCGAGGCGGGCCGGGCGGTGCCCAGGCCGGGCGTGGCCGTCATGAAACCGTCCTTCTGCGGGAGGTGACGCACGGGCTCGCGGCTGCTCACCGACCCGGTCGGGGCACACGCGCGGAGCGGACGGCGGCCGTCGGGCGGCCGGGGACCCGCAGGAGGCGAAGGAGTTCCGAAGGCATGGGGCCAGGCTGACGACGGGTGGCATGCACAGTCAAGCCGGTCCCGTGATGTGGGAGATGCCTCACCGCGGCCCGGCCGCCCCTCGCACGGCCTCCCCGAGCGCGGCGATCACATCGGCCTTGCGCGGCTGCCCGGCCGCGCGCCGTACGACCCGGCCGGCGGCGTCGAGGACCAGCACCGTCGGTGTCCTCACGATCTCCAGACGGCGCACGAGGTCCAGACGTGCCTCGGCATCGATCTCCACGTGGGTCACGCCCGGCACCAGTGCCGCCACCTCGGCGAGCACCCGCCGGGTCGCCCGGCAGGGCGCGCAGAAGGCGCTGGAGAACTGCACCAGGGTGGCGCGCTCTCCCAGGCCTGCTCCCGGCCCGGCCCACGGTTCCGGCACGTCGAGCCGTCCTCCGTCGTCCCCGTCCCGCACTCGCGCACTCCTCTCGTACATCACCCGTCAACGGTCCCCAGCGCCGCCGGGAGGGCGGGCATTCCCGGTCGTGGGGCAAAGTCCGAGGTGGATCGAGGAGTGGACGTGACGAGAATCTCGCCGCCGACGGGCGCCAGGACTGGTTCACCGGCCGTTCTTCGGGCACCATCTGCGACAAGCCGTAAAACCTACGGCTCCGTAACTTCGACTGGGAGCTTCCTTCCCAGGCAGAGAAGGAAGGGTTCCGACCCGCCCATGGCAGAACTCGTCTACCGGCCCGTCGTTGGTTTCGCCCGCACCCTGTTCAAGGTGTGGGACCTCAAGATCGACTGCCAGGGTTCGGAGAACATACCGCGCTCGGGCGGCGCCGTGTTGGTGAGCAATCACATCAGCTATCTGGACTTCGTCTTCAACGGCCTGGCGGCCCTCCCCCAGAAACGGCTCGTCCGCTTCATGGCGAAGGAGTCGGTCTTCCGGCACCGGATCTCCGGTCCGCTGATGCGCGGCATGAAGCACATCCCGGTGGACCGCGAGCAGGGCGAGGCGGCGTACGAACACGCGCTGCGGTCGCTGCGGTCGGGGGAGATCGTGGGCGTCTTCCCCGAGGCGACGATCTCGCAGTCGTTCACGCTGAAGAGCTTCAAGTCGGGTGCCGCGCGCCTGGCGCAGGAGGCCGGCGTGCCGCTGATCCCGATGGCGGTGTGGGGCACGCAGCGGCTGTGGACCAAGGGCCACCCGCGCAACTTCGGGCGCAGCCACATCCCGATCACCCTCCGTGTGGGCGAGGCGGTCGAGGCGTCCAGGGACAAGTACGCGGGCGCGATCACCCGGCAGCTGCGCGAGCGGGTGCAGGAGCTGCTGGAGGCGGCGCAGCGCGCCTACCCGGTGCGCCCCAAGGACCCGGACGACACCTGGTGGATGCCGGCCCACCTCGGCGGTACGGCCCCGACCCCGGAGCAGGTCCGCGAGGCCGAGGCACACTGACGCCCGTCGCGCACCCCTTCCCCGGGTCCCAGGTCTCAGCCGCCGGTGGACCACCGGCGAAACCGCCGGCCCGAAGCTCAGGGCCGGCGGATGGTGAGGGTCGATCGCCTCGCCGGCGGTGGGACCGGCGGAGAGGCCCGGGGTTTCCTGGATCAGCTGCATGCCGCCGGAGCACAGGTGTGCGGTCGACCGGCAGCCAGTGAATTCCCGATCGACCGCACACCTGTTCATGCGCTGCTAGCGGGCCATCTCCTCCTTGAGCGCGGCCACGAACATGTCCACGTCCTCCTCGGTGGTGTCGAAGGCGCACATCCAGCGGACGTCGCCGGCCGCCTCGTCCCAGAAGTAGAAGCGGAACCGCTTCTGCAGGCGCTCCCCCACGTCGTGCGGCAGCCGCGCGAAGACCGCGTTGGCCTGCACGGGGTGGAGAATCTCCACCCCGTGCACGGCGCGCACGCCCTCGGCCAGGCGCTGGGCCATCTCGTTGGCGTGGCGGGCGTTGCGCAGCCACAGGTCCCGGGCCAGCAGGGCCTCCAGCTGCACCGAGACGAAGCGCATCTTGGACGCGAGCTGCATGGACAGCTTACGCAGGTGCTTCAGGTGCCGGATGCCGTCCGGGTTCAGCACCACGACCGCCTCGCCGAACAGGGCGCCGTTCTTGGTGCCGCCCAGCGAGAGCAGGTCGACACCGGCCGCGTTGGTGAAGGCGCGCATCGGCACGTTCAGCGTGGCGGCGGCGTTGGCCAGCCGGGAGCCGTCGACGTGCACCTTCATCCCGTGCGCGTGGGCGTGCTCGCAGATGGCGCGGATCTCGTCCGGGGTGTACACCGTGCCCAGCTCGGTGGCCTGGGCTATGGAGACCACCTGGGGCATCGCCCGGTGCTCGTCGTCCCAGCCGTACGCCTGCCGGTCGATCAGCTCGGGGGTGAGCTTGCCGTGCGGGGCGGGCACGGTGAGCAGCTTGATGCCGCCGACCCGCTCCGGGGCGCCGCCCTCGTCCACGTTGATGTGGGCGCTCTCGGCGCAGATCACCGCACCCCAGCGGTCGGTGACCGCCTGGAGCGCGACGACGTTGGCGCCGGTGCCGTTGAAGACCGGGAACGCCTCGGCGGTGGGCCCGAAGTGGCTACGGACCACCTGCTGGAGGTTCTCGGTGTACGCGTCCTCGCCGTACGCGACCTGGTGTCCGCCGTTGGCCACGGCCAGGGCGGCGAGCACCTCCGGGTGGACTCCGGCGTAGTTGTCGCTGGCGAAACCGCGGACGTCCGGGTCGTGGTGACGACGCGCGTCGGTCCTCGGTGGGTTCACGGCTTCTCGGTCAGCCACAGGCGGTTTCCGTTCACTTCCGCGGCGGGCTTGTCCCAGACGCCGACGATGGCCTCGGCGAGGTCCTTGACGTCCGTGAAGCCCGCGAACTTCGCGTTGGGGCGGTCGGCGCGCATCGCGTCGTGCACCAGCGCCTTCACCACCAGGATGGCAGCCGCCGACGTCGGCCCCTGCTCGCCCCCGGCCTTGCGGAAGTAGTCGGCCATGGCGAGCGTCCACGCCTCGGCGGCGGCCTTGCCGGCCGCGTACGCGGCGTTGCCCGCGGTGGGCCTGGTGGCGCCGGCCGCGCTGATCAGGACGTACCGGCCGCGGCGGCTGCGCTGGAGCGCCTCGTGAAAGGCGAGGCTGGTGTGCTGCACGGTGCGCACCAGCAGCAGCTCCAGGAGGTCCCAGTCGTCCAGGCTGGTCTTGGTGAAGGTCTCGCTGCCGCGCCAGCCGCCGACGAGATGGACCAGACCGTCGACCCGGCCGAACTCCTTCTCGACGCGGGCGGCCCAGTCGCGGGTGGAGCCCAGGTCCAGCAGGTCGACCGTGTCACCGGTGACGGTGGCGCCGCCGTGCGCGTAGCGCGCCGCGTCCACGGCCTCCGCCAGCCGCTCCGGGTCGTTGTCCGAGCCTACGACGATCGCTCCCGCCTCGGCCAGCCTGAGCAGTGTCGCCCGGCCCGCGGGTCCCCCCGCTCCGGCCACCGCGATCACCGCACCGTCGAGCGCACCGTTCCCCATGGTTCCCGCCTCCTGAGCAGTTGTGGACTTGCGATCGCTCATGCGGCGACCCGCTCGGCGCCGTCCGCCGTGATGCCCTTGGTGGAGGCGATCACGTTCTTCAGCTTCCTGGAGAGTGCCTCATAGAACATGCTCAGCGGAAACTCGTCCGGAAGCACGTCGTCCACGAGTCTGCGCGGCGGCAGCGTCAGGTCGAGGGCGTCGGGGCCCTTGGCCCACACGGAGCCCGGGTGCGGGGAGAGGTAGGTGGAGACCAGCTCGTACCCGGCGAACCAGTGGACGAGCTTGGGGCGGTCGATGCCGTCGCGGTACAGCGTCTCGATCTCGGCGCACAGCTGGTTGGTGATCTGCGGGGCGCGCTCCCAGTCGATGGAGAGCTTGTTGTCGCTCCAGCGGACGACGTCGTGCTTGTGCAGGTAGGCGAAGAGCAGCTGCCCCCCGAGGCCGTCGTAGTTGCGCACCCGTTCACCGGTGACCGGGAAGCGGAACATCCGGTCGAAGAGCACCGCGACCTGGACGTCGCGGGCCTGCGGGACTCCGTCGCCGGCCAGCTTCACGGCCTCCTTGAAGGCGGTGAGGTCGCAGCGCAGCTCCTCCAGGCCGTACATCCAGAACGGCTGGCGCTGCTTGATCATGAACGGGTCGAACGGCAGGTCGCCGTGGCTGTGGGTACGGTCGTGGACCATGTCCCAGAGCACGAACGCCTCTTCACAGCGCTTCTGGTCGTGCAGCATCGCGGCGACGTCCTCGGGCAGCTCCAGGCCCAGGATGTCCACGGCGGCCTCGGTGACGCGGCGGAAGCGGGCGGCCTCGCGGTCGCAGAAGATGCCGCCCCAGGTGAACCGCTCGGGGGCCTCCCGCACGGCGATGGTCTCGGGGAAGAGGACCGCGGAGTTGGTGTCGTAGCCCGAGGTGAAGTCCTCGAAGGTGATGCCGCAGAACAGCGGGTTGTCGTAGCGGGTGCGCTCCAGCTCGGCCAGCCAGTCGGGCCAGACCATGCGCAGCACGACCGCTTCGAGGTTGCGGTCCGGGTTGCCGTTCTGGGTGTACATCGGGAAGACGACCAGGTGCTGGAGGCCGTCCGCGCGGCTCGCGGCCGGCTGGAAGGCCAGCAGCGAGTCGAGGAAGTCGGGCACCTCGAAGCCGCCCTCGGCCCAGCGGCTCAGGTCCTTCGCCAGGACCTCGTGGTAGGCACGGTCGTGCGGGAGCAGCGGGGAGAGCTCCTCGACGGCGCCGATCACGGTGCGCACCGCGCGCTCGGCGTCGGCACGCTCCGGGGCCCCGTCGGCGTCGAGGTCGATCGAGCCGTCCTTGGACTGCCAGGGACGGATCCGTTCCACGGCATCCTTGAGCACGGGCCATGCCGGGTGCTCCACCACCCTGATCCCCGAAGGAACCTGCCCCTCGGTACCCACCTGCACAAGAACTTCCGTCATGTCCCACCCTCCACAGGAGAACCTCGCGTAAGAAGACCGTATACACACGAGCTTTCTCCCAGCAAGGGGCACCTCGGGAAATTATCCTGCCCTACCCCGGCCTTCACCGCGTTTTTTCCTGTGGAACATGAGAGCAGGCGACGGTGTCTGCGATCCGGGTTCAACCTCTGGACGCGGCGGGCACAGGCGATACGGTCCAGGGGGACCGCGGGCACGCGGTCCCCCGCCGTCGTCGACGGAAGCGAGTCGGATCTTGAACTTCCTCACCATCGGTCACCGCGGCGTCATGGGCGTCGAACCCGAGAACACCCTCCGGTCCTTCGTCGCCGCCCAGGAAGCGGGCCTCGACGTCATCGAACTCGATCTGCACCTGAGCAAGGACGGCGCACTCGTCGTCATGCACGACACGGAGGTGGACCGCACCACGGACGGCACGGGCGCGATCGCCGACAAGACCCTCGCCGAGCTGCGCGCCCTGGACGCCGGGCGGGGCGAGCGGATTCCCGTCTTCGAGGAGGTGCTCGACGCCGTCCGCACGCCCCTGCAGGCCGAGATCAAGGACGTCCAGGCGGCACGGGCGCTGGCCGGGGTGATGAACGGGCGGGGTCTGGCCGACCGGGTCGAGGTGTCCTCGTTCCACGACGAGGCCGTCGTGGAGATCGCCCGTCTGGTGCCGGGGGCGCGTACGGCGCTCATCGCGAGCCGCTACGACACCGGCGTCGTGGAACGGGCGGTCCGGGCGGGCGCCTCCACCGTCTGCCTCGACATCCGCCGGCTCACCCTGGAGACCGTGGAGCGGGCGCAGGAGGCCGGGCTGCGGATCATCGGCTGGGTGGTGAACACCCAGGACCACCTCAGACTGGTCCGGGCCCTGGGACTCGACGGCGCCACCACCGACTACCCGGAGATCAAGCGCACCGGCCGCTTCACGGCGTGAGCCGTCAGGCCAGTTCCTTCACCAGCAGCTCGAACCGGAGGTCGTCGCGGAGCGGGACGCCGAAGCGCTCGTCGCCGTACGGGAAGGGCGTCGTCTCCCCCGTGCGGCGGTAACCGCGCCGCTCGTACCAGGCGATCAGGTCCTCGCGTACGGAGATCACCGTCATGTGCATCTCGGTCACGCCCCAGGTCTCGCGGACCTGACGCTCCGCCTCAGCGATGATCGTCCTGCCCAGCCCGGCGCCCTGGAGGGCGGGGCTGACCGCGAACATCCCGAAGTAGGCGTGCCCGCCACGGTGTTCCAGCTGGCAACAGGCGACCACGCGGCCGGCGCGCTCCACCACGAGCAGCCGGCTGTCCGGCGACTTGACGACCTCCAGCACCCCCTCCGGGTCGGTCCGCCGTCCCTGGAGGATGTCCGCCTCGGTGGTCCACCCTGCCCGGCTGGACTCGCCCCGGTACGCCGACTCGATCAGCGCGACGAGGGCGTCCACATCGGCGTCGGTCGCGTCGCGGAAGGTCGGTGCGGTGTCGGTGGCGGATTCCATGCGCGCGTCTCCGGTTCGTCTGGCGCCTTCCGGCGCGGCTCGGGCGGCAACGAGACTAACCCGGCCGCTACGCTCGGTCGCATGGTGCATGTACTGAGCAGCCGCGTCCTGCTGCGCCCCACCGACCCCGACCGCTCCCGCGCCTTCTACGGGGAACGGCTGGGCCTCGCCGTCCACCGCGAGTTCGGCACCGGGCCGGAACGCGGCACCGTCTACTTCCTCGGCGGCGGGTTCCTGGAGCTCTCGGGCCGCGCGGCCCCCTCCTCGGAGGCGTCCTCCTCCCCGGACGTACGGCTGTGGCTCCAGGTCGAGGACATCGCGGCGGCGCACGAGGAACTGGCGGCCCGGGGCGTCGACATCGTCCGTCCCCCGGTGCGGGAGCCGTGGGGCCTGATCGAGATGTGGATCGCGGACCCGGACGGCACACCGATCGTGCTGGTCGAGATCCCGGCCGAACACCCGCTCCGGTACCGGCCGGGCGTCTAGGGGGTGCTCCCTCCCCCGCCGGTTCCGCGCCGGATGGCCTGCGCCCGGGACCGGGCTTAGCGTGCTGAGGGGGAAGGAAGGGAGCGCCATGAGACAGTCCGCGCCGGTGACCGGCGGGCCCTGCTGGGTCGAGCTGGGAACCACCGATCCGGAGTCCGCCCGGCGGTTCTACACACGGTTGTTCGGCTGGCGCCCCGAGACGGACCCGCGTCAGGAGCCGGGCGGCTACACGGTCGCGTACCTCGGTGACGCGGCGGTCGCCGGGCTGGCGCCGTTGTACCAGCGGTCGCAGCCGGTGGCCTGGAACGTGTCGTTCGCGGTGGCCGACGCCGAGGCCGCCCTCCGTGCGGTGGAGGCGGCGGGCGGGCAGCCGCTGTTCGGCCCGACGGAGGTGTTCGACGCCGGCCGTTTCGCGGTGGCCGCCGATCCCACCGGCGCCGTCTTCCAGCTGTGGCAGGCGGGCGCCTTCCCGGGCGCAGGGGCGTTCAACGTGCCCGGATCCCTGGGCTGGGTGGAGCTGCTGACGCGGGCGCCGCGGCAGGCCGTGTCGTTCTACACCACCGTGTTCGGCTGGAGCGTGGACGCTTCCCCGCGGTACCCGCAGTGGGGCATCGACGGCGCGGACTTCGGCGGCATGGTGACCATGGACGACAAGTTCCCGCACGAGGTGCCCGCGCACTGGCTGCCGTACTTCGCCGTGGACGACGTGGACGACGCCGCGGTGACGACCACGACGGCGCAGGGCACGGTGCTGATGGAGCCCGTATCGCACCCGGAGGGACCGCGCATCGCGGTGCTCCGCGACCCGCAGGGGGCGATGTTCGGCGTGTACCGGGCGGCGGACGGGGGATGAGCCGGGGACGGGACGCCGTCCGTCACGCCCGCAGCGCCCCCAGGCGTCCTTCCAGCTGGCCGAGCAGCTCGCCGAGCAGGGCGGCGAGCTCGCCGCGTTCCGGGCCGTCCAGACCGGACAGCACGGCAGTCTCGTAGGCGAGCTGCACGGGCAGGATGCCGTCGACCAGGTCGCGTCCGGCGTCGGTGAGACGGACGTGGGCGACCCGGCGGTCGCGGGTGTCGCCGCGCCGTTCCACCAGCCCGCGTTCGCTGAGCTGCTTGAGGCGTTTGGTGACGGCGGCGCCCGAGGAGAACGTCTCACGGGCCAGCTCGCCGGGTGTCAGCTCGTGGCCGGTGCGGCGCAGCGCGCCCAGCAGGTCGAACTCCGGGCGGGTCAGCCCCTCCCTGCGCAGCGGGGCGTCCTCCGCCTGCTGGAGGAGTGCGGCGCAGCGGTTGATGCGGCCGATGATCTCCATGGGGCCGGTGTCGAGGCCGGGATGGACGGCCCGCCACTGCCGGACGACGGTGGCGACGGTGTCGTCCCGCGAACGTCCGGGCGTGTCCCCGCCGGCCGTCGCCGGTGCCCCGCCGCCGGCCGCCGCTGGTCCTTCGGCCGCCGCTGGTCCTTCGGTCGCCGTCATGGCCGTACGTCCTTCGTGTTCGTGCCGGGGTCCGGGAGCAGCCCCTGGCGTCGTACCGTCGCCGCGAGCGTACGGTGTCCCGACTGCTCGGCGAGCACGACCTGCTCCTGGGGCAGTGCGCGCTGCCACCACTCGCCGGACGCGGCGTCGACGGTGGCCCGCAGGTCGACCAGGGCTGCGGCCAGATCGCGGCGGGCGGCGTCCAGGGCCGCGGGCGCGGTCTGCGGGTCGGCCAGCAGGCGGGCAGCGCCCTCACGGGCACGGTCGACGGCGGTGAGCGCCCCCTCGACACGGTTTCCCGCCCTGCGGTTGGTGACCACCGTGGCCGCGGCGAATCCGACCAGGGCGCCGACGAAGGTGTCCATGACGCGGTCGGCGACCAGCTCGCCGGTCGGCTGGTGGCCGGGGAACTCGGTGACGAGCAGGGCGAGGGGGGTCACACAGACGCTGCCGAGCCAGTAGTTGCGGCTGATGAACGCCTCGGCGCCGAAATTGAAGGCGAGGCAGCACAGGACGAGGGCGAGCGGGCCGAGGTGGGCGACCGGGGCGACGGCGGCGAAGAGCAGGACGCCGACGAGGTTGCCGACGACGCGCTGGACGGTACGGCTCCAGGTGAGGGTGATGTTGGCCTGGTAGAGCGAGGCGGCGGTGACCAGGGCCCAGTAGGGGCGGCCGACGCCGAGAGCCAGGGAGGCGCAGCCGGCGAGCGCGCAGCCGAGCGCGGTGCGGACGGCGATCGGGGCGAGCGGTCCGAGCCGGCTCCACAGGGAGCGCCGCGCGACGGCGCGTTCCGCGGCCACGCCCAGGAGATCGTCGGCGCCCGCGCGAGGGTCGTCGGGGTGCGGAAGCGGGCCGGTGCCTCGCAGGCCGCCGGCCCAGGCGCGCAGACGCGCGGGGTCGACGCCGGCCGGCGCGGCGAGCGCGACCTCGGCGCGGATCACGAGTCGTTCGAGCCCCCGGCGGGTGGCCGAGGGACGGTTTCCCGCGGCCGGCAGCGACTGCCACGCGGCCTGGACGGCGGCGTAGGCGTCGGCGCGGAGGCGCGGGTGGCCCTCCCCGGTGCCCGCCGTCTCGGCGTACGCCGCGGCGGACCTCAGGGCCTGGGCGGTGGCCCGGCGCTCCGGGCCGTGCGGCCGCACCAGCACGGGCGCCATGCCGACCAGCCAGGCCCACACACCCGCCGCGGCGGCGAGCGCGAGGTGCCCGGGGACCTGTCCGAGGGTCTGGGGCACGAACAGCGCGGCGGAGCTGACGAAGACGGGGATCACATGGCCGGGCGGGCCGATGCGGGCGGCGTCGCACAGCGCCTTCTGCGCGGCGGCCAGGACGGCACCGACGCCGACCAGGACGACGGCGTTCGTGGTGAGCGAGGCGGTGACCAGGGCCGCGGCGAGGCCGGCGAGCATGCCGAGCACCACCCACACCAGCGCCCTGGCCCGGGCGGCGTACGGGCGGTTGTGGGCGTAGAGGGCGCACAGGGAACCCGCCATGGTGTACATCGCGAGGTCGAGACGGCCGAGGGCCACCAGGAGCAGATTGGGCGGTGCGACCGCGGCGACCACGCTGAGGGCCGGTTTGAACCAGATGTCGGAGGGCCGCCCGAGGCGCAGCGGGGCGGCGAGCGGGAGGCGCCAAACGGCCCTCGGGGTGGGGGTGGCACTGTGCATGAAAACAACGTTAGCAGATATTTTACTTGTAAAGTAACAAGAGTCGCCCGGTCGCGCTCCCCTGAACGCTCCCTGAACGCTCCCTGCGCACTTCCGTGCGCTCGGGTGTCCACCGCCGGAGCCGGGCATGCCATGACCGACCGTCGAGCGGGGCGAGGGGGAGGTTCGGGTGTACGGACCGGCGCCGTCCGGCTGGCTGCTGGTCGCGCTCTGCGCGGCGAACGGCGCCTACTGTCTGCTGCGCATGCGCAGCCATGTGGCGGAGCAGCGCCGCGCTGCGGGCGGCGAGGCGCTCATGGGTTTCGGCATGGCCGTGATGGCCGTGCCCGCCTCGGTGTTCACTCCGCCGGCGTGGGCCTGGCCGGTCCTCGCTGCGGTGTTCGGCTCGGCCGGGCTGCAGGCGTTGTGGGCGGCCCGCACCGGCGTGCGGCACCTGCACCATCTGGTGGGCGCCGGGGCGATGGTGTACATGGCGGTGACCATGGTCGCCTCCACCTCCACCTCCACCGGGGAGGGACACGGGCACAGCGGCTCGGACGTCCCCCTGCTGACCGGGTTCCTGCTGCTCTACTTCGTCGCGTACGTGTTCGCCACCGGCGTGCGGCTGGTGCCCGTGACCGCCGTGGCGGGGGGCGGCCGGGAGGCCGGCTGGGGCGACCGGCCGGAGCTGGCGCGGGCCTGCCGGCTGTCCATGGGAATCGCGATGGTGGCGATGCTGCTGGCGATGTGAGGGCGGGACGTACGGTGCGACGGTGACCGCACCGCGCCGGCTGCGGCTCACGGCGGTGGCGTCGCTGGTTCCGGTGATCCCGGTGCTGGTGGCGTTCGTGCCGGGACTGCGGGCGCTCGGCTGACCCGCGTCCGTCGGGGCGCGCCGAGGCGGCATCGGCGCGGGCCGAAGGGGACCGGTTCGGGTCGAAGGGGACCCGTGGGATCCGGGAGGGGGCCCGTGAGGGCCGGAAGGAAGCCCGCGAGGGCCAAAAGGAGGCCGGATGCGAGTGCGGGAACGGGCAGCCGCGGAAGGGGCGGGCGCGAGGGCGCAAGGACCGGAGGGCACGGGTCCGGCCCGAGGAGGGCCGGACGCAGC
Source organism: Streptomyces pimonensis (assembly GCF_041380215.1). Classification (NCBI taxonomy): domain Bacteria; kingdom Bacillati; phylum Actinomycetota; class Actinomycetes; order Kitasatosporales; family Streptomycetaceae; genus Streptomyces; species Streptomyces pimonensis. Next base: position 72,034 of record NZ_JAHWZY010000019.1, on the reverse strand, counting down.
CCCCCCGGGGGACGGACAAGCCCTGAAGAGGGCGGAGCTGGACACCAAGGAACGGCGCAAGCCCTGGAGGAACCCGTGCGGACCCGGGAAGGACGGACACAGGCCCGGGAGGATCCGCGCAAGCCCGGGAAGGAGTGCGCAAGCCGGGGAAGGGCAGACGCAAGTCCTGAAAGGGGCTGACACGGGCCCGGGAAGCCCGGCGGGGACGGGTCACTGGCACCGGACGTCGGCGTTGAGCAAGGATCACCTCATGCACACCCCCCACGCCGCATCCCCGCTCAGGCCGCCGGAGCACCGCCCGGCCACCCTGTTCACCGGAGTGCTCGCGCTGTGCTCGGTGCTGCTGCTGACGATGGTCGGCGTCGAGTGGCGTCCGCTGCTCGAGCTGGACGCCGACATCGCCCGGACCACACACCGCTGGGCGGTCGAGGAGCGAGGGCTGACGCAGACGTCCCGCGTGCTGACGGACTGGGTGTGGGACCCGTGGACGATGCGGGTGCTGTGCGGGGTGGCGGCGGTGCTGCTGGTCCGGTGGTACGCGGACTCGTGGACGGCGCTCTGGCTGGTGCTGACGGTCGCCGTCGGAACGGCGGTGCAGCAGGGACTGAAGGCCGCTCTGGACCGTGCCCGCCCGGTCTGGCCCGACCCGGTGGACTCCGCGCACTACGCGGCGTTCCCGTCGGGGCACGCCATGACCGCGACGGTCGTCTGCGGCCTGCTGCTGTGGTTGCTGCACCGTCACGGGGCGGGCCGCGTGCTGCGGCGCGCGGCGCTGGTCGTGGCGGCCCTCTCGGTGACCGGCGTCGGCCTCACCCGGGTCTGGCTCGGCGTCCACTGGCCGACGGACGTCCTCGGCGGCTGGCTGATCGGCGCCCTGGTGGCCGTCACGGCCGTGGGGATCCACCGGCGGCACTGTCCGGCGCACCGGCGGGTCCGGGCACCCGGGAACTGACCGGCTGAGGCTGCTCTCCCTGCGTCCAGGACCGTTCACCTCGGACGATCCCCCGCGTCGCCCGAGCACCTTCGTTGGGTGTTCGTTGACCTGCACCACTCTGGCCCGAGCCCTGTAAGAGCAAGGGCTTCCCTTGCGTTCGCGGGGGTTCGTTGGGTGTTCGCTCGGATTGGATTCGATAGCCCATCTCCCATTCGTCTCCCAAATCTCCCGGGGGGACTCGCACGCACCCCCAGCCCGGAGGCTGGGGGTGCGCTCGCGCCGGTGGCCACGAGGGAGGGGCGTCCCACCGTTGCACACCGACACGCCTTAACCCTCCCGGCCTTCCGCGTTGCCGGAAGGGTGGAGGAGATCCTCTGGTTCACCCAGAAGAAGGAACAAGCGTTCGACTATCGGACGCTGTCCGCGACTCTGCGGCGCCCGCCATCCGGCCTCAGGGCCGGAGCCGCCATTCAAGATCACATAATGCCCGGTAAACCAGGCTGACTTAAGGTGATCTTCGGTTGAGCGTGTGACGCGTGCCCACGCTCCCTGATGACGACGACTGGCTCCTCGATGAGCAGCACGCCATCGGCGACCGCATCCGTGTCATCCGCATCCGTCAGAACCGCACCCAGGAATCTGTATTCCTCGCGGCCCGCGTCGCCCGCTCCACCTACCAGGAGATCGAAGCCGGCACGGTCGACGCTCGCGTTGGGACCCTCCGGAAGATCGCCTGCGTCCTGGGTGTACACGTCACCGACCTCCTACACGGCTGATCACCGGTGCGGCCGATTTTTGACCGGGGCTATGGATGGAGATTCAACAGCAGGTTGATCAGCCAGGGAAGGTGTCAGCCACATATATCTATGCAGTCTGTGCACGGCCTGCACGTTTCCGTAACCGACTGTCTACGCTCCGGCCTGAGCTTTCCCGTGAAGCGTCGAACAGCAGTCGATTATTGCCCAGGAGGCAAGGGTGCCTCGCTGGCGAGCTGATCGAAGGCGGCGTCCGCCTGAGTTCGCCACGCTTGATGCAGCTCGACTGCGGTGATGCAGCTTTGATCGACGTCACGGCAGGCGCCGCACTGGGTGGCGTGGCGGGCATATCTCGCGTAGGCCTCCTGCACCGGCGATAGGCGGGTCGCAGCGGCAATGACGGGCCGCCTTTCCGGCACGGCTGGTTGCTCTCTACGCTCGCCCATGTCGGCGACTCCCGTTCGTCGGCCATGCCCCCGGGCCGTTGACGGCGGTCGCGGGGGTCTCTGCAATTGCAGGCTACGCCGACTTGTATCGCTCTGTCTCGCGACGTATCTATACATAGCCCGAGGTGCTGACCTGTAGGGGCTTGCCTAGCTTCAGGGCATGGCCATTGATCCGGATGCGGAGATCGACCACGAGGGTCCCGTCACGCCCTACCGGCAGCTCGCCGAGATCCTGAAGGCGCGGATCGCGCGCGGGGACTGGGCGCCTGGCCGGCCGATCGCGTCTGAGACCAGGCTGGTGCAGGAGTACGGGCTCGCGCGGTCCACGGTGCGGCGGGCGATCGCCGTGCTCGTCGAGGAGGGCGTCGTGTGGACGGTACAGGGCCGCGGCACCTACGTCGGTCAGCCGCCCGCCGAGAGTCCGTAGCCGCTGTCAGACCCCGCCGATACGATCCGGGTATGCCCACTTCTCCCCCGCCGGATGGCGTTGCGCGGTCTGCTGCGGTCGTGCAGGCGGAGATCCGTGCACTGCTGCAGGAGACGGGCGGCTGGCTGTGGGGACCGACCCGGGCGGAGTACGAGCGGCTGCGGGACGAGTGGGTGGAGGCCGTCCGCGAGGAGATCACGACAGCGGCTTAGACTCCGGCCGTGAGCACCTTCGATTTCCCCGACGCCCTGCTGGAGCTGGAGCGTCGCGCCTGGGCGGCGATCCAGGCCGGGACTCTCACCCCCGAGCAGGCCGACGAGGTACAGCAGGCCATCACCGCCTACGCGACCGAGCACGAGGCCGACCGGTACAAGGTCGAGATGGCGCTGAAGAAGGCCGTCCGACACCCGGAGGACTGACAGCAGGACGCCCCGTCTGCGTGACCAGACGGGGCGGCTTCAGCACTGCGCCAGCAAGGGCTGATAGTCCGACCAGCCTACGAGGTGCCACCGACAGTGCCGGGGCGTCGCGTCGACAGGACGTACCGGCCGGGCCGCTCCGGCGTCCGGGCCGCGGGGAGTATGCCGGGCGGGAGCTCGTTGTGGTGGCGGCGGAGGATCTGCCGCAGCGCGCGGTCGCGGGACGGGTACGGGCGGACGCTCATGCCGCCAGAATGGCAGAGGATCACGCCCGGTCCGGCCACTCCGTCAACGTCTCGCCGGTCTCCTCGTCGAGGAGGGTGACCTGGGCGCCGGGCTTGCCCCACTCCCCCACCCACTCCGTGAATTTGTCGCGGGCGGTCGTCTCGCTCCCCCACCAGCCTTGCGCGACCGGACGGCCAGCCGAGGAAAGGACGAGGTGGTAGCGCTCGGGGTTCACGGCGTCAGCCTATGGTGGGCAGCCTCGTGGCCTTCCGTGGGGAGCCGGGAGGTGCGGCGGGCCCTGCCGGCCGGCGAGACACGGCAGGGCCCGACAGGGGAGTCCCGCCTGGGGGAGCTGGGATCCCGCGGCCACCACCATGCACCATGATTCAGCCACACGGAAGATCACGGCCGGAATTCATCGCTGTCAGTGCCAGCAGCAATGATGGCCCGCATGAAGAACTACGCCCTCACCTGGACCGACACCACCGGAACCCCGCGCGCCTCCGCCGTCGCCTACGACCAGCCCTCCGCCGACGAACGCCGCGGCGAACTCGAGGACGCCGGCTGCACCGACGTGGAGATCGTGCCCGTCCAGCCCGGCCAGCTCCCCGAACCGCGGACCTGAACACGCACGAGCGCCTGCCCTGACGCTGGGGTGGGCGGCCCGTCTTGCTGTGATCGTCACGAATCGGTGACCGCTCCCCCAGAGCCTCCCGAGCCCCACCCGTAACCGCTACTGTCAGCGGTCCACCGATCACCCTGGGGGGACATCATGGCCAACCCGTACACGCCGCCAGCAGGACGCCCCGCGCCGAAGTGGGCCCGCAAGCGGTACGTACTACCCGCCCTTGGCCTCGCCTTCTTCATCGGCATCGGAGCCGGCGCCAGCAGCGAGCCACCGAAGGACGACGCGAAGCCCGCCGCTGCCAAGGCGGCCCCGTCCGCGACAGTCACCGCAACCGCGACCGTGACGGCGAGCCCCACCGCCAAGCCGAAGCCCGCCCCGACCGTCACCGAAACCGTCGAGGTGGAAGTGACGGAGACCGTCACCCAAGAAGCCGACGTCGACACCGGCAGCGGGTCCGGATCCGGGTACAGCGGCAGCGACGACAGCAGCGGCGGAGGCAGCGTCTACTACCAGAACTGCACCGCCGCCCGCGCCGCCGGAGCCGCACCCGTCCACCGCGGCGAACCCGGCTACGGCAGCCACCTCGACCGCGACGGCGACGGCACCGGCTGCGACAGCTGACAGCTGACACGCGACAGGCCCGCCAGGACGGGGGACCTGGCGGGCCTGCGGTCAGTGTGGCATGAAGGGCTGATAGGACGGGCGGCTTCCGCTTCGCCTGGGCGACGCTCCATCAGATCAGGGAAGCAGTTCGCGAGCTGTGGCGCGCAGGATCGCCTCCATCGTTCCTTGGCTCAGCTCTCCACTATGCACGACTGCACGGCGCGCATGCTGGCGCATTACCCCGGCAGCCTCCTCCGCGGATCCACCTCTGGCGACCACCTCGCTGAGGGCCACCTTGAAGAGTGGAACGCGGCCCGCGGCTTGAAGCCATGCATCGACGTGCTCCATCTCCTTACTCGGGCGCTCGTCCCGATTGGATATCCAGACCGCCATCTCCCAGGGGTCGTGCCAGTCCGGCGAGTCGCGATGGCAGGGACTGCAGAGCAAGATGATGTTGCTCGCCGCGTTAAAGCCTTCCAGCCCCGCAGGGACGATGTGCGCGCGCTCCAGCGTCGCTCGCTCCCATGCCTTTCGGGGGCTTCTGCCCTCCGTCCAGCGCTCGGAGAACCAGCCGCAGGCGAAGCAGCATGGGTTGTCGGGGTCCAAGTGCGGTGTGAACACGTCGTGCCCCGGGGGCTTGTTCGCCCAGTACTGCACGATGGCCCATTTGGGCGGTCTCGGGTCCGTCACTCGGCCGCCTCCTTGAATGCGTCGTGGGCGCGGAGTGCCTGGGAGATCGCGCCGATGCTGGGGTGCTTCCCCTTGTTGGCACCCTCGGTGATTCGGAGGTGGGGTTGGATCTGACGGATGGTGAACCCGCGGTCTCGTAGCGCGGCGGCCTGGACGACGAGCGCCTCCGTCATGACGGGCTTGCGTCCTCCGACGCGACCGCGCTTGCGTGCTGCCTCCAGCCCGTCCTTCGTCTTCTTGACGATGTCCCGGCGGCGGTCTTCAGCGAGTGCGAGGGCAAGGTCGAGGATGAGGGATCGTTCCCGGTGCTCGCCAGCCGCGATGCCCTCCAGCACCTTGACTGCGATGCCGCGTTCGAAGAGGTCGTTGAGGACGATGAGCCCTTCGAGGAGGTTGCGGCCGAGGCGGTCGACTTCCTGAACGCAGAGCATGTCGCCGTCGCGCAGGTACTCGATGGCTGCCTTGAGCCCGGGGCGTTCGTCGGCGGTGAGCTTGCCGCTGATCTTCTCTTCGAAGACCTTGAGGCAGATCGGGTCAAGGGCGTCGTGCTGCCGTTGGACGTTCTGCTTGTCGGTACTGACGCGGACGAGGCCGACTAGGGCCATCTACATCCCCTTTCGTTCATCAAACGTATCGGTGGGCATTATGAACACTACCAGATTGATGAACGAGTTTCTGAACAATCTGACTTGCCGAACGTCGAGTTGCGCAAGATCACGGTTCAGGTTCACGTTCCGACCGATTGATGAACACCCCGTCGTCGCAGGTCGCTGCCCGCGGGCACGACAAAAGCGCCCCGCTCCCCGGCCGCGATGTGGCAGGAGGAGCGGGGCGCAGGTCTTCACGCAGGTTCGTCGTCGGGTGGCCAGTCGGGTTCGAGGAACGGGCGGGGTGACAGCCAGAACGGCGGCTCTTCGTCGGGCATCACGGTCTCCTACAGGTACTGGCGGCGGCTGGGGTCGAGTGCGAGGGCTTGCGGGCTGCCGCCGGACGGGTCGGGTTGTGGGGCGTCGTCCTTGCGGCACACCAGTGCGTCTGGGTCATACGAGGGGGTCTGCAGGCTGTATCCGGTGGGGCAGGCCGGCCCTGGGGGGCCTGGTTCGCCCCTCTCTCCCGTTTCTCCCTGTGGTCCGGGCGGGCCGGGTTCGCCTTGCGGTCCGGGTGGGCCTGCGGGTCCTGCCCGGCCTGTTGCGCCGGCCGCGCCCGGTTCTCCTGCTGGTCCATCGGCTCCGCTGGTTCCGTCGCTGCCCGGCGCTCCGGACGGCCCCGGTGCACCGGACGGCCCCAGCGGGCCGGGCGGGCCGGGCGGGCCGGGTTCGCCCCGATCGCCTTGCAGGCCGGGCGGACCTGGCGGGCCGACGACGCTCTCCCCCGGTTCTCCGCGGCTGCCGGGCGGGCCGGCGACAGGGCTCGCCCCCAGCTCCTGCACCTGGGAGGCCAGCGCGTCGCGGGCCTCGTTCGCTGACCGCAGCTCGTTGGCGAGGGCGACGACTTGGATGGCTAGCCAGGCCAGGAGGATGAGGACGACGGCGCTGGTCAGGCCGATCAGCCACTCCACGCGTGGCAGGCGGAACGGGCGGCGCTTTCTGTGGGCTGCAGTCATTTCGCCACCACCGCCCAGATCGCGATCGCTGCGGCGAGTAACCCCATCAGGACGGGCACGATCGCCTGGTACAGGCGGGTTTGCCGCTCCTTCTCACGGCGGTCTCGTTCGTCGAGCTGGTACTGCTCGAACGCTGCCTCGACGGCTTCTCGTGCGCTGACCTCTTTCTGCAGCTCTTGCGACAGGGCGGTGATGCGTTGGTCGGTGTGGGCTGACTGCAGGGCGTACACCTCAGCCGACACCAACCGGTCGAGGCGGCTGTTGATGGACGCCATGCCGTCGCGGAACTCGCGGCGCATGGCGTCCACCGTGCGCCCGAGTTCGCCGACGCTCAGCTCGTCGGGCACGCTTCTCCGATCAGAGGTCAGACGCTGCGCGGGCCGGTCTGGGTGGCCGGGGACACCTGTCCGCGGGTGAGCAGGCCGAGGACGGCGAGGACGACCGCGTTGAGGGCGCCGACCTGCTCCGCGGAGAGTTCCAGGCCGTAGGCGGCAAGGAGGGAGGAGGAGGCGGCGACCACGCCGGTGAACGCGGCCGGGGCGATGGGCCGGGTGACGGCCGCGGTCGCCGCGGCGAACACGGCGCTGATGACGGCGACGATCGCGCCCGCCTGCTCGGCGGACAGGCCGAACCCGAACGTGACGAGCAGGCTGAGGCCGGCCGATACGGCGGCGATGAGGAGCGCAGGCTCCCTGCCGAAGAGCTTCATGGTCAGGACTCCTGTCCGGTGATGTCGACGTCGACCTTGACGACGGCGTCGGCGATGGCCTTCTGGACGGCGGTGACGACGGTGGCGGTGTCCACGTCGGAGCCGACCAGGCCGATCAGCTTGTCGACGGTGGCCTGGAGTGCGGCGAGCTTCCTCTCGGTGCGCCGGGCGACGATCTCGATGTTCCGGGCTGAGGTGGCCAGCGCGATGTGCGAGTTCGTTTTCGCGGTCGCCGCGTTCGGGTTGGGGATGACGCCGTCGATCTGCAGGACCTTCTTCGCGATCTTCTCGGCGTCGGAGTCGCTGATGGCCACGCTGTCCTCCTGGGTGCTGGTTTTGCCGGTCGCGCGGGCGACGATGCCCGGGAACACGACCTCGCGGAACTGCTTGATCCGCGCGGCTCCGGGGCAGGCCGTCCCGCTGGTTGACCACTGCTGGTACAGCGAGTGGTAGCCGAACCCCGGGTCGGAGTGGCTGCGGCAGATCCTGAGCGGGATGCCGTGCCGCTGGTGCAGCCACACGCCGAGCTTGATCAGCTCCTCGACCTGTGCGTCTGTCCAGGGATCGGATGCCTTGGTGTTGGACGCGGTCTCGATGGACACCGCGCCGGTGCCGTCCGGGCGCCGGTTCGCTCCGGCGTTGGCGTCGGCGCGGGTCTCGGTCCCGATGAACTGGGCGATGTCGCCCTCGTAACCGAGCCCGAAGTGGGACTCAAGCGAGGTAGACCTCCAGTACTCGTAGAGCCGTTGGGCCGTCCACGGGGCGACGATGCTGTGGACGATGAACTGCGTCGGCCGGATCGCGGGTTGACCATCGCTCTCGGGTTGCAGCTCCAACTTGGCGGCGTCCGGATACCAGGCCATCACTTGTCACCTCCTTCGGCCGGCAATTCCTGCGCCGACTGCTCGTCGTTGTCCGGCAGCGGGTCCGGCTCCGGTTCGGGTGGCGGGTAGTAGCCGGTGATCCGGGACGCCGTCGCCGGCGGCAGGCCGAGCGCGATCAGCGCCTCGTAGTCGGCCCGCTTCTGCTCCAGCTCCGCCTGCCGGGTCGCCTCGGCCTCGGCGTCACGCTGCGCCTGGATCTCGGCGAGCCGGGTCTCGTACTCCTCGCGGGACAGCAGGACGACGCCCTCGGGGTGGGTGACCTCGTCGACGCCGGACACGGTCCGCTCGCCCACGGACCCGTCCGGGTACAGGTAGTAGAAGGTTTTCTCGTTCACTGGGGCCTCTTCATGACGTCGGGAGGGAGATCACCCACGCGCGGAGCGTGGCCTGGACACGGCTGTACCGCGCGGATCCCGAGCCGCGGCCCATCGTCACCGGCAGCGTGTGGGTCCGGGTCTCGCCCGGCGCCAGCGTGAGATTGACCAGCTTGTTGACCTGCACGTGGGTGGCGTTGACGGTGGACGTGCCGCCGTTGCCGAGGTACACCATGTCGTCGAGGTCGATGCCGTAGGCGCCCCCGCTGTTGGGCGGCAGCACGAGGTCGATGTCGACGTCCTGGAAGAGGATGCACAGTGCCTCTCGGCACGGGTCGGGGTTGACGATGGCGAGCGTCAGGGACGCCACCTGCGTATCCGCCGCAGTCGGCACGAGGGCCGATGTCGACAGGTTGTTGTTGATGTTGTTCTGGAAGAACCGCGCTTTCGCGGGCGGTTCGCCGCGCAGCTGGCCGGTGCTGTCGCAGTACACGCCCGAGGCGGTCTCGTCGAGGTCGCACTCGTACTGCCACGACCCGGTGTTCGCGTGGACGGGCGCGCTCGCCGAGCCGTCCCCTGCCAGTCCGCAGCCGGCCGTGACGGTGGCCGCGCCAGTCGGCACGAACAAGCCGTCCGGCTGCAAGACGAGGTTGTTGCCCGCCTGTTCGGAGATGTCCGCGCCGACGATGCCCGTCGCCGGGTCGTACACCGCGCCCGGCCCGGCGGAGATGCACGGGCGGACGTCGTCGCACTCGATGGTCGCGGAGATCACATACGGGTTCGGGGTGCTGCCCGCCCCGGTCACCTCCGCGTTGTCACCTGCGACGATGACGCAGTTGCAGCCGGTTCCGCCGCACTGACACCTGGCCACGGTGTCCGCCTTTCACGGTCTGTCTTGGCCCGGCCCACAACCAGCGGCGTTTGAATCGCACGTCGGACGTCTGCGGCTACTCCGGGTCGGGAGGTGTGTAGCCGGACAGCTTCCGTGCTGCCGCATCGGAGATCCCGGCCGCGACCAGCTCGTCGTAGGCCGCCCGCCGCTCGGCGAGGTCGGCCGCGGCAGCAGCCTCGCGCCGCTGCCTGATCTGCTGCTGGAGCGCGTCGTAGGCGGCGAGGTACTCGGCCTCGGTGACGACACGGCCCGGCTCCGACAGCGGCGGCGGCGTCTCCTCCTCGTACTCAATCGTCCCGACGGATCCGTCGTCGTAGATGGCGTACAGCGTGGCCATGGAGCACCCCGTCAGATCGAGAGGAAAAGGACACGGATGATGGACTGGATGTGCGTGTACCGGGCGCCGCCCACGCCCTGACCGACGAGGACGCTCATGCTCGCCGTGTAGTCGGCGCCGGGCCCGACGACCGCCGGGTTGGCCCCGAGGAATTTCATCTGCTGCACATGGAACTGGTTCATGGTGCTGCTGCCGGTGTTGTAGACGTGCTGAGTTTCGTCTCCGGTGACGCCGGCTGCCGCGCCCGACCCGGGCGGCAGTTCGAACCACACGTCCCACTCGATGACCTGGAACACGAACGCGTCCCGGCATGTATCCGGGTTGGTGAACGTGGCGCTGAAGGTGTCGGCAACCGTGTTGGCGGTGTCGCCGGACGGCACGAGGATGTCGTATGCGCGGGACTGCCCGCGCTGGACCAGCGTCGCCTTCCCTCGCGGTTCGCCGCGCAGGACGCCATCGCTGCCGCAGGCGATGACCCCGCCGAAAATGTCGACGTCGCACGGGTAGGGCCAGTTCTGCACGGCGGCGGCGAGCGGCGAAGCCGTCGTCCCGGCACCGGTCAGCCCGCACGCTGTCGCGAGTTCGGCGTACAGCCCGTCGGGGCCGGTCTGGATGAGGTTGGTGCCGCCGCCGGGCGGGGTCGCGTCGAGGCGGACGGCGGAGCTGACGACGACCGGGTCCGCGGTGGTGCCGGCACCGGTGACGGTGGTGTCGACCGTGTCCGTGTCCCCGGCCTGGATCACCGTGGGCGTGCCGCCGCTCCCGCCGGGGGCGGAGATGACGTAGGGGTTGGTCGTCGAGCCGCCGCCGTCGATCTCGACGCCGGGACCGGCGACCAGCGTGCACGTGCAGCGGCGTGCGCCGCAGCAGTCGGCCATGGGTGGGCTCCTCGAAGGAAGGAGTCACCCGGCCCACAACCAGCGGCGCATACGTCCAGATCAGTCTATAGTCCGCTCCTGCACGGCTACCCGTACAGGTGCACGATCACGATGCCGCTGCCGCCCTCTCCTCCCGCGAAGGCGCTGCCGAACGAGACGGCGCCGCCTGCGCCCGCGCCGCGGCCCCGTGGACTGGCCCCGACTCCCTGTGTCGAGCGGCCCGTTCCGCCGGTTCCGAGGAAGGAACCGCCGCCCGCGCCCGCAACACCATTCGTGCCGTTCAGGCGGATCGCCGTCCCCGACGAGCCCCCGCCCATCGTGAACTGGCCCGTGCCTGCCTGCGGCCCGCCGATGCCCTGCGAGGTGTCGGCGGTAGTGCCGCTCGGCATGTTCGAGGTGCCGCCGTATCCGCCGGGTGCGATGACGAACGAGCCGAACGAACTCACCCCGCCGTCGCCGCCGTCGCTGCTGGAGCCGCCCGCGCTGCCGCCCGCGCCGACGATGACCGGTTCGGAAGCGCCGAGCGCGGACACCTCCAGCAGCGACCGGGAGTAGCCGCCGCCTGAGCCGCCGGGCCGCGCGACGCACTCGTTCGCGGCAGCGTCCGCGCCCGCCGATCCCCCGCCGCCGCCCTGCACTTCGACCAGCACGCGGGCCAGCCACGGATACGAGGCCTTACGGAACGTGTGGGTGCCTGGGTTGAAGTGGAGGATGCGTCGCAGGCCCATCGTGCCGGGCTGCAAGCACAGCTCGCCGTCGCTGCCCACCGTGAAGTAGTCGTCACAAACGCACGCCCTGGCGATCGGGATCACCCCTGAGGTCCGAACCTCGCCCGGCCCACAACCAGTCGGCGCACCGACAGAGTACGCGCCGTTCAGGCGTCGGCCGGCTGGCCGCTCGCCGTCATGTGGACCTGCACCCCCGCCCCCGCCGGCATGAGCGGCAGCAGCCCGAGCCCGAGGAGCGGCTGCGTCCGCCACACGCGGACGGTGGCCCGGTCGGCGGTGACGGACTCGAGCGTCGCCAGCACCGTGCGGTCATCGGTCGGCGCCGGATCGACGGCGAGCGCACCGATCACCGGAGGCGCGGCGAACGGCGCGGGAAAAGCCCACACGGCGCGGCCGTCGCTGCCCGTGGTGACGACGGCTACGGCAGGCGGCGCGCCAGGCGGCCCCACCGGGCCTTGCTGGCCGCGCTCGCCGGGCGGCCCCTGCTCACCTCGCTCACCCGCCGGCCCTCGCTCCCCCGGCGGGCCCGTCGGCCCCTGATCTCCGCGCGGGCCTGGTGTGCGCGATGCCGTGCGTGCCTTCCGCCCCACCTCGCGCAGTACCCCGCCCATCGGATCACCCGGCACCCGCCGAACCGCTGAACCCCGCGACGCCATACCCTCACCCCTCCAGCTCGCTCGTCACCGGCGCGAGCACGACTTTCACGCTCTCGCCGTCGCCGTCCTCCTCGACCTTCAGGCCCACGATCTTGAGGCGCTGCGTCAGCGGCCGGCAGGTGACCTGCGTCGCGACGTCGACACACCAGCCGGGCACCAGGCGCGCGACGTCGACGGCCGCTTCGGGCGACAGCGTCACCTCGTCCGAGGACAGGAACACCGGCACCGGATAGTTCGCTGCCCGCCTGGAGCGCGCCGCGGCTTCGGCCGAGGCTGCCGTTTTCACCGACGTCTGCTCGGTACTGATCTCCAGCAGCCCGTAGTAGTCGTCCGCGCCGCCTGAGATGCCCTTCACGCCGCTGTTCTGGTCGCCGTGGACGATGACGCGCGTCGCGAGCTGCGAGCCGTCCTCGGCGACGATCAGGCCCTCGGGCAGGTCGGCGTCGGTCAGCATGCCGACGGACGCCGACCAGTCCTCCGGCATGAGGACGATCGTCGACCCGACCGCCGTGTAGTCCAGGCCCGTATCCGCGAGATCACGCAGATGGTCGCCGCTCTGCCCGTCATCGACCGTGTACGCGCGGCCCCCGTCGACGTTCGCCGGGCCGAGGATTTCCACCGTATGGCCAGGGTCGTCCGGCGCGAAGCCGTCCTCGATCAGCCAGTTCGCGATGTCCGTCAAGTCTGTGCTGGTGAACTCCTGCGACTGGTGCGGCACCCGCCGGTCGAGCCAGACCAGCACATCACTCGCCCACAACTCGACCAGGCCGTAACGCCATTCGGCCTGGATGATCGGCCCCTCCCACACCGTGACACCGTCCCGCGCGATGACCAACTTGTGCCGCCAGGTGCGGACACTGCCGAGCTGCGCGCAGCAGTCCCCGTCCGGGTGAATGATCACATGGGCGGTCGACACGTCGTCGAGGACGCGGGACCACTCCACGGAGACAAGGACATTCGCATGGGTCACGACCGCGCCGTCCCGGTCCACGATGAACGCGCTGTGGACTCCGCAGCCGGCTGAAGACATGAGCACCCCTCGCACAGAGGAAGCCCGGCCCACAACCAGTCGGCTACCAGCAGACTACGGCTGCTCAGTAACCGCGGCCGGTGATGGCGATCGAGACCGTCGCATCGTCGGCAGGCGGCACGATCTCGTCGCTCTCCAGGCAGACCACGATGGACCCGCAGTCGATCTCGGGCCAGGACGCCGGTGCCCCGTCGCGGCCCCACACGCTCGTCGACGTCTCACATGTGCCGCCGCACTCGACGGTGGCCCGCCCGATCTGCCCGTCCAGCGTCAGCGTGCCGCTGGCCGGGACGTAGCCGACCTCGTAGACGGCGAGCGGATCACAACGCCGCTTGTCAGCGACCTCCCCCGCCGTCAGCCCGGCATCGGCGTCGCTGCGCTCGTAGAAGGAGATCGTCAGCCGGCGCAGTTCCTCACTGCCCGCATACACGGTAATGACCGGCACATCCGACGACCAGGCGGGCCGCCCGGTCAGATCCAGGTCGTAGCACTCGCGGTTCGTCGCGAGGGCCTGGCAGAAACACGACGCCGGCGACGACGGCTGCGGCGGCGACGGAAACGAGCAGGACGGGTCGCCGCACTCCGCCCCGGCGTCCGGGCACTGCGCGAGCCGGCAGCCGCCCGGCAGACACTGCGACACCCAGTCCGGCAGCCAGCTCTGGTGAACGCACCATTGGATGCACTCGCTGTCGTCGTCCGTGGGCACGCTGACGGACAGGACGGGGACCTCGTCGGTCCACGCCCACGGGGTGGCGGCCGTCAGAACGAACTCGACGGTCAGGATGTCCGCACCGCTGTTGCACTGGCCGGCGGCGCAGGAGCCGTCGCCGTTGCGTGCCGTGATCGTGGGCCCCTGCACGAGCGCGACGCGCCGGAAGGTGCGGCGGTGCCGGGCGAGGAACTCGGCGGGCGCCTGGGCTTCGCCGGGGCAGCAGTTGAGCATCTGCACGCAGTCGCCGCCGCACGCGCTGCCGGTGCAGCCCTGGAGGGCCTCGCCGAGCCAGTGCAGCCCGTACTCGACGGCGCAGCATGTCGCTCCGAGGAGGATTCCGGTGACGGTGATGGTGCGGGGCTGGACGCGTGCCGGGCCCAGTGCGCCGCCGCCGATGACCGCGTTGGTCACGGTGCGGCGTACCGGGTAGTCGTCGACGCCCTCGAACGCGAGGGGCAGGAACCCGACGAACTGGGCGCTCTCGGGTACGTCGGGGTCGTACCAGGGCGCCGGGCTGTCGGGGTCGTCCGGCGTGGTGTACGGGATGCCGTCCGGGTCGAGGATGTCAGCCGTCAGCGTCGAGCAGCCGCAGATGTCGGATCCGGAATCCAGGGGCGAGCCGACCGTCTCCAGGTAGGCGCGCAGCCGAGCCGTGTTGATCACCTCGATGCCGCCGACGCTCAGATAGTCGGTGAGCACGTCACACCCCCCGGTCAGGAGTACGCCCGGCCCACAACCAGCGGCGATCTCAGCTTACGGTCGCATCGAGCGAGGGCAGACTAGTCAATGAGTTGACCAGTAAACACGTTGACCGGTACAGTCCGGGCAAGTGCTTGCCCAGGCGACGGGAGTGACCGACCATGCAGTTCGAATACCGGATCCACGTGCCAGTCATCGCCGACCTCAACGACAGTTGGAACCACCCGGAAAGCCAGGGGCGGATCGAGTGGAATGGCACCGCACACTCCCTCGCCCGGCACCTTCTGGCGAAGTGGCACCAGAACGTCATGGGTGAGGCCGCCGGGCTCCCGGCGGCGATCGAGGTGTTCGGTGAACAGCCCGGGCGCTTCGCCAAGCTTGACGACCCCTCCCCCGTCTCCGAGTCCGTGGAAGTTCTTGAAGCCGCCATCGAAGCCAAGCAGGTAGCCGACGTGGCGGTTGACATTGCCGCCGCCGAACTGGTCGCAGCCATGCGGGACGCTGCCACCTTCGGGGGTGAATCGAAGAACAGCGTGGCCAAGCGCGTGAACGGCTTGATGTCCCGGCCGACGGCGCTCAAGCATCTCCGCACCTGACCACTCACCCCAGGCTGTACGCCATCGCCATGCGGTGCATGACCCGCGCGGCGGTCGCCTCACCGTCACCGACCTCGTGAATGGTGAACTGCGGGGCGATCGTCACGCCTCCGCCTCCGCTACTGCTGCCGTCGCCGGTGTTGGCGCCGATGATGCCCATCAGCCCGGACCGCTCCACGAGTTGCGCCGCCCGGCGCGGCTTCGTCAGCGGGATCACGACCTCGGGACCGGCTTCGCCGATCAGCGCGTGCGTCGGGCCGAAAACCATGCCGCCCTGCGCGAAGGGCAGGTACTTGCGGACGGCAGAGGGGAGCCCGCCCTTGATGCTGTCCATGATCCGTGATCCCACGTTCCCGAGCGCACCGACGATCCGGCCGGGCAGGCCTGAGAACAGGGACACGATGCCGGAGATCAGCGAGGAGACGGCGGACCGGGCGCGGCCGGCCGCGCTCGAGAAGACGGAGGCGATCCGGGTGCCGAGGCTGGTGATCGCCGAGACGATCCGACCCGGCAGGCCGCTGAAGAACGACACCACGGACGAGCCGAACGAACGCGCGGCGGAGAGCGCGCTCGACCCCGCCGAGCGGAACATCGACGACAGCCGGCCGGGCAACGCGGAGACGGCTGAGGCCACCCGCCCGGGGAGCTGGGAGAAGAAGGCGGCCACGGAGGACAGGAACGAGGAGACCGCCGAGTTCACCGAGCGGAATGCCGACAGGAACAGCGCCACCAGTCGCGCGCCGAGTGACGACAGCGCGGACATGATCCGGCCCGGCAGCTCGGTGAAGATGAAGATCACGCCTGCGATCGCCGACAGCAGTGCGATGACGATACCGGCGATCGCTTGGACGAACAGGTTGACGAGCAGGCCGGGCAGTGCGGCGAGTGCCGACAAGATCATTCCCGGCAGTGAGGTGAAGAACGCGAGCACGGCCTGGAAACCTGTCGTGACCCACGTGACCAGGTTCGTCGCGAGCGTGGTGAAGAACGTGCCGATGGCCGAGCCGAGCGCGGACAGCCCCGCCATGATCAGCGACGGCAGTTGGGTGATGAACGTGACGACGCCCGTCAGCCCGCCGATCAGCCCGGACAGGACGGTGACGACGCCCTGCACCAGCGGCACAACTGCCTGGAGGATGATCCAGGACCCGAATCCGATCGCGATCTGCATGATCGGGGCGAGGAGCTGCGTCATCATGCCGACGAGCGGAGCGATCGCCGCGACGAGGTTCACGATCGGCGGCACGAGCGGCAGTAGCGCGTTGACCAGGGCGAGCGCCGCGTTGACGATCGGCGGCAGCGCGGGCAGCAACGCGGACACGAGCGCCGTCGCGAGCGGCACGATCGCGGCGACGACCTGCGCCGCAGCACCCGCCAAAGACGCAAAAACTGGGGTGAGTCCGGCAAAAAGTTGTGCGAGTGCCTGGCCGACGCCCTCGGCGAGCGGCCGGAAGGCGCTGACGAGCTGCACGAAGGCCGCGGACAAGGTCGGCAGGATCGGCAGCAGCGCGCCCGACAGCGCCGACACGATCGGCGCGAACAACTGCGCGAGCATCGACAGCGTCGGGGCGAGCGCCGACGCCAGAACGGCGACGACCTGACCGGCGAGCGGCAGCAGCGGCGCGAGCGCGGACACCACCTGCCCGATCGCAGCACCGAGCGGACCGAAGTCGATCATCCCGAGCCCCTCGGCGAGCGCCGACGCCACCGTCTGGAGACTCGGAGCGATCGCCGCGAGCGCCGGCCCGATCCCGTTGATCAGCGAGACGATCGCCGGGCCCAGCGTGGTGAAAATCGGCGCCAAGGCGGGCGCGATCGCACCGACCTGCGTGACCAGCGCCGCAAGGATCGGCCCGAGCTGCGCCGCGATCTGCGACACGGTGCCGAAGATCGCCCCGATCGCCTCCTGGCCCTGCGCACTGTTGACGAACTCACGCATCGCGCCGGTGATCCGCTCCAAGCTGCCCAGCAGCCCGGCACCACTGGTGCTCACCGCGGCGAAAACCCCCGAGATGATGCCGCCGACGTTCGACGCGATCGCCCCGAGCTGCTGGAACACCGCGAGCGCACCGCGAACGTTCTCCACCGCCGAACCGGACGCGGCGAGCACCGACAGCCACGTCCCCAGCTGTGCGCCGGTCTGCGCGATCCACGCACCAACCTGCGGACCGAACGCCTGCAACACCGCCGCGGCGACGTCGAGGAACCCCTTCGCCAGCGGGGCAACCACCGTCTGCAACCCGGACGCCGCCTGCGTGGTGCCCTGAA
Organism: Streptomyces pimonensis; assembly: GCF_041380215.1. NCBI lineage: Bacteria > Bacillati > Actinomycetota > Actinomycetes > Kitasatosporales > Streptomycetaceae > Streptomyces > Streptomyces pimonensis. Next base: position 54,601 of record NZ_JAHWZY010000019.1, on the reverse strand, counting down.
TGATCGCCCGCAGTGGAGCCGCCGCCTGCTGCGAGGCAGCGAACCTCAACCCCTCGCTCGCGGCCCTCCCGAACTCCGCCGACAGCCTGGCCAGCTCGGCTCGCAGCGGCAGCAGGTTTCGGATCGCCGCTTCGACGTCGCCGGCGAACTGCCGGAAGAACGACTGCTGGATCGCCTGCTGCACCTCACGCAGCTCGGGCGCCAGCGCACGGACCGCCCGCACCGCTTCCTGCGCGGCCGGGGCGAGTTTCTCCAGCGCCTCCTGGAACGCTTCGGCGTCGTCGCCCAGCGCAGCCGACAGTGCGTCGCCGACACCGAGGACGGCCAGGCGCAGCGTCTGCATGGACACCTGCACCGCGGCAACCGCCGCCGGATAGGCGGCGATGATTCCGGCCGCCGGGGCCAGCGCCGCAGCCAGCGCGGCCACCCCCTGAGCGGCGCCCGCGGCGGCGATCCCGATCGCGCCGAACCGCAGCAGCCCGGCGAGCATCCCACCGACCCGGCCGGCGATCCCGGCGAGGCCGGACATGGCTCGGGAGAAACGATCGGTGTCCGGGTTGACGTTGACCGTGACGTCCGGCGGCCGATGCCTGCGGATCCGGTCGTCGAAATCATCCAGATCGGGGACGACGCGGACCTGGATCTCTTCGCCGGCGAGCGCGGCCCGCAGCCGCGTCATGAACGCGTCGACGTCCGGCAGGACCGGGATGCTCAGCGAGCCGATCCCACGCAGCCCGTCCACAAGGGCCGAGTCGAAACGCCGCAGATCCGGCGTGACCCGCACTGACACCGAGACCCGGCCCAGGCCGCGCTGGATGTTCCGCGCGATCTGCTGCCCGACGTCCCGCGTTGCACGATCCAGAGCGCGCCGGATCCGCAAGCCGAGGTCACGCGCTTCGCCGACGACGTCGCTGTCGTCGAGCGTGATCGTGATGCGGGCGGACCCGTAGTCCTCGCTGTCGCCGGCCGGGGTGGTCACCGGGCACCCTCACGAGATCGTGTGGTGCCCGGCCCAAAACCAGACGGCGTCTTCTCAGGTTAGCCGCTACGGCGTGCTGCGAGCCGTGCGTCCTCTGCTGCGACCTGTGCCATCATCGCTCGCGCCTGCGCCGGATCGACACGTGCCGCAGCCGGCCGACCGCGGGCTCCTCGCCCTGCCGTGCCGGGCGGTGGCGCGTACAGCTTCGCCCTGTTGCGTTGCCGGGCGGCGTCGTCCTCGGCTGCCATGTCCATCGCGGCCTCGGCGGCGGCGAGCATCGTCTTCAGCGGCCACGCGTGCGGGTCGACGCCTTGGAGGGCGAGGGAGCCGAGCCACGAGTCCCAGCCCTCCGCGATGCTGTCGCAGATGCGGAGGACGACGTAGTAGGGCGCGAGCCCCCTCCGAAGAGCTCGACGACCCACTCCAGGAGCTCGACGACGACACGCGTCGGCAGCCGGAAGTGGTCGACGACGCGCGCACCGTCGTGCTGCTCGGCTGCTTTCTCGGCCTCGTCGAGGTCGTGGAACGACTCGATGACCTCGCCGCCGGCGCTAACGACGTCGAGGCGGGTGAAGAACTGGGCGCTCTCGGGGAGCATCTGGCGGGCGAGGAAGAGCCGCAGGGAGCGCATGGTGCGGCGGATGTCCTTCGGGTCCGCCTCGGCGAGGTCCTCAAGGCCGATGCCCTTCGCGCGCTGGGCCTCGCGCAGCTCGGCGTAGGCGTCCATGAACTCGTCGCCCATGACCTCTGGCTCGAACTTCAGCTCTGTGCCGCCGATGTCGGCGACGTGCGGTTCGGTGTTGAGGGCGAAGGATTTACGCACAGGTGGTGTCCCTGTCTCCCGTTCCTCGCCCGGCCCAAAACCAGTCGGCGCACCACGAAGGGTAGCCGCACACGCGAAGTGGCCCCATCCCTGGGAACGGGGCCACTTCACCGGGTTCAGCGGCGGCGTGTCACGCCTTCGGGCCACCTCACCGGGCGCTCCACTGCCTCACGGGCCAGGGCTTCCCCGGCGGCCGTGAAGCGGTACAGCACTCGGGCGTTCGGCTTGTCAGTCTCACGGCGCGTGGTGAGCCACCCGGCCTCAGCGAGCCGTTTGAGGATCTGGTGGTTATCGCCTCTGGCGTGCGATCGCTGGTCGAGCCAGTACGGCCACACCTCGCGGCACGGGTCCTCAAGCAGCACGTCGAGCGCTGCCTGCATGCGCCATCCGAGGCGAGGCAGCGGCGTGGCCGCCGGTTCCTCATCCGCCACATCGTCGTACGGCTTCGCGGGTGGATTGCTCATGCGTCCAGCGATCCTCGTCCGGCGAACGCGATCAGGTCACTGGAGGTGATCGGCCGACGCTGGTCGCGGGTGATCCGATCACGCAGCTCCTCCAGCAGTCCGCCGCTCTCGTTTCCGAGGATGTACCCGTAGGCCAGGAGCGCCGCCGTCCGGTCCGTGTACGTGCCAGGTAGCCAGCCGTACCAGGCGGCTGCCAGGCCCCATGACGGCGTGAGGCCAGCCGCGTCCATCTCGTCCGGCCCGTACAGGCGAGCCAGACCGACCGCGTCGGCACCCTCGGACACTGGCCTGCTGGTCTGCTCCTCGAACGTGAGACGGTCCCAGTCGGGGTGGGCGAGCTGCTCGATACGGTCCGGGGTGAGCGGCCCCTCTGCGAGCGCTGCGTCCAGGGCGCGCACGATCTCGGGCGCACCGCCGAGGCGGATGCCTTTGCCGATGATCCGGGCGTCGTCCAAAGCGGAGCGGGTCATGACCGGGTCTCCTGTGTCGTGTAGGTGTCGAGCTGGTTTTCAAGGGCTTCGTCGTGGTGGCCGTAGAAGCGGTACGACGGGTGAGGGCGGCCGGTCAGCTCGGGCAGCTCAGCGAGCACATCCTGGACGGCGGCGAGCACCTCGGCCGGGGCCGGCAGCACCTGGCCGCACAGCGGGTGCGTCAAGCCCGCCATGATGCTGTCGGGGGTGCTGGTGTGGAAAGCCCAACCCCATTCCTCGCTCCACGACAGGTAGACCTGCCGGACGCCGTACACCTGCATGGTGGCGAGGCGGGCGAGGTGGAGCTGGGCGCAGCGGATCGGTTCGCCGTCGTCCCACACGTCGTCGAGGAAGTCGACGTCGGTGACGCTGATACCGGCCTGGGCAAGCACGGCGGTGACGGCTCGGATGTAGCCGCGGTGGGATTCCTGCAATGGGACATCAAGGGGCACGAAAACACTCCAAGGAGTCGTTTCTCGCCCGGCCCATGACCAGCAGCGTAGAGGCCCCGCCCGGTCCAGGACCGCCAGCGGGTGCCGTAATCGTAGCAGCGGCGACCGCCCGGGAAGAGTGGGATCAGCGCCCTTCGCGCAGGGCACGGCCGAGGAAGTTGTTCGCTCGCGTGCCGGGGTGTCGGACGAGTTTCGTGTAGACGACGCGCCCGCCGACCTCGAAGCGGAGTGCTTTTGCCCGGCGCGGCCGGATGAGGTGAGGACGGGTCCCGTTCAGGACGTAGTGCACCGCAGGGTGGTCGCACACGATGACGCCTTGGAGGCTACGCGGCCCGTCCTGGACCTTCCAGGTGATGTAGTCGCCCATCGAGCCGGGCGCGAGCTGCTGGGCGATGTTCGCGGTCCGTTCGGTGCGCTGCCGTAGCTTCTGTTCGACCCGGCCACCGCGGCGGCGCAGCAGCCGCGCGATCCGGCTCGGGTCGATGGTGACCTCGACGCTCACGGCGTCACTCCCGTCTCGGGGCACTTGCAGCCGGGCAGGGCCACGGTGACGCGCTGTTCGACGCCGACGCAGCCACCCTCGGGGCCCACGATCCGCGACTGGCCGAGGACGAACTTCCGGCCCCGCCGGCTGCTGCTCGTCCCCGGCAAGCAGCACAACAGGGCGTTCATGATGACCGCCGCGTCCACATGCGTGATGCGGGCGGCCTCCGCCAGCTCGTCGCACGACGGCGGGCAGCCGCGCTCGGTGGGCAAGGGCGCGCACCGCAGCAGCGTCACCACGTACTCGACAGCGGTGATCGGTGCCGGGGTGCAGCCCCGCACCCCCTGCACCTCCGCGTCCTGCGCCGGAAAGCTGCTCGACGGGTACATGCGGGCGACGTTGACGGAGAGCTGCCCGCCCGTCTCGCCCGTGCACGGGTCCTCGCACGAGTCCCACGCGGGCGTGCCGGGCACCACACAGGCCCGGCACGGGCAGCCCGGGAAGTCGTCGATCTCGGCGGCGGTCTCGTCGAGCGCGGCGCACACACAGGCAAGGATCGCGTCCGCGATCTCGTGAACGGCCAGGGCAGCAAGGGCCATTGTCAGCCCACCCCCGTAAAATCGCATGTCAAAACCCCGCGACGGCGGCAACCGTCCGGGGCACGGCCGACTGAGTAGGAGTCGACATGGCCGACGATACCTGTGTGACCGTCTACGAGGACCGCTCGCGGTGCACTCGCGCCCGGTACGGGCGCCTCGACGTGTGCAAGCCCTGTTACAAGTGGTCGCTGCGTAACGGGTGGGCGTCGCCGAACGGCCGCCCCCGCGCGGTGAAGGGCAGCGCGCACCCACCGTGCAGCATCTCGGGCTGCGGATCGCCTCGGCTGCGCACCAGCACGAGATGCGGGGCTTGCGAGGTGTGGGCGAGCAACCACCCACAAGCCGCTTCCTCGGCCCGCCCTGGCTTCGGCACGGTACCGGGGACCTGCACCACGGCCGCGTGCGACCGGGCTGTCGTCAAACCCTCGTACGGCTGGTGCGGTGGCTGCTACGAGTGGTCCCGCACCCACGCGTGGGCAGACCCGAACATTAGGACTCGCCACGAACCGACCGGAGGACACTGCACCGTCGTCCTGGAGGACGGCAACCGATGCCCCAAGGACGTACACAAAGGCCGTATGTGCAGCATGCACGCGGGCCGGAAGCGGAAATACGGGAGCCCGCTCGTCAAGATGAAACGCGCGAGCGGTGAGCTTCAGGCCCTGATCCGGGAAGCAGCCAAGGGCCATACCCAGGAATGCATCATCGTGACCGGCTTCCAGGGACGCCCGGTCGTCAAGTTCAACGGCAAGAGCATGCCCGCAGCCCGCGCTGTTTGGATCCTCGCCAACGGTACCGAGGGCATCGACGGCATGGACGTCTGCCATCGATGCGGCGGCGGGTCCGGCGAGAACGGATGCATCAACATCCGTTGCCTGTACCTGGGCACCCGCGCGGACAACGCCGCCGACATGGTCGCAGCGGGTCGTGACCGGAACGGTGACCCAAGAGGGGAACGCAACGGGCGGCACGTCCTCACCGAGAAGGACGTGCGGGAGGCCCGGCGTCTCTACGCCCAGGGCACCGTGACGTACACCGCCCTGGCGGCGAAGTACGGCGTGACCGTCGCGGCTATGCGCCTGGCGGTCACGGGCGCCACCTGGCGTCATCTCGTCTGATATCACGGCCACACCCTGCGCCGGGGTCTGGGGGCGTCCACACTCCAGACCCTTGACGGGCTGGCCTGCCGGTACGGGTTCACGGACATCAGCCAAAGATCCGCTTCGGGGATGCCCGTGCGCATCTCGGTGTAGAGGAGCGTCGGGTCCGGCATTTCGATGTCAACGCCCTGCCGCGACAGGCGGGTCACGTTCGCCGGCATCTTGCAGCCGCAGGAGCCGCCACCGGAGCAGCCGCGAATCAGGTGACATACAAGGGCGCTGACCGCTGCGATCGCCGCGTCGTCGAGCGCCAGCCCGATCCGGTAGGTCACGCCGAACGTGCCGGGCTCGCCGAGCGGCGCACCCATCTCCTGGCAGTCTGGCCAGCAGCCGCCGTCCTGGCGGACGAGCCGGCCGGCCGCATCCACCCGGTACGCGTCGGCCGGGAGGACCTGGCCGTCGATCTCGACCGCGAGGACGTCGTACACCGGCCCTTCGAGGCGCACTTCGCACAGCTCCCCGCAGGAGCAGTCCGAAGCACACCCGCACACGGACGCGTTGCGCCAGATGCCGTCGCGGCCCAGGTAGGGGATCCACGGGCTGCCGTAGGAGCGGCTGGAGGCGAGCGGCAGCGCGTCCAGGCAGGCACGCCGGCACGGGCGCACCGTGTGCGGGCAGGAAGGCCCCCAGCGGCGGCCGGACAGGTTGAACAGGATCGACGTCGCCACACGCCGCCACCGGTCCAGGACCTGCTCGTCGGCGTCTTTGGCGGCCGGGCAGCAGGCGAGGTCGATGGGCCACGGCTCGCACGGACTCGTTTCGATCGGCACTCAGGCTCTCCTCGGTGTCTCGTAGCGGCATGCCCGTGGGAACGCCTGGCGGATGTGGCGGCCGACAGCCCCGTTGGCGAAGGTGTCCGGCAGCGTCGACAGGAACGAGCCGCGGGGGAAGGCGTGCCGGGTGAGGACCTTGACGTCGTCGATACGGTCCCCGCCCACCTCGTTGATCACCCCGTACACGGTGCGCTTGTGCAGCACGTCCAGGCGTGCGCCGGCCTTGAGGGCGCGCAGCATGCCCGCCTTGGTGACGGGCATCGGCACGTGCAGCTCGTAGGAGAGCGGCTCGTCGTAGCCCAGTTCCTCGAGGAGTCGCCGCGTCTCGCGCATGCCGCGCACGTAGCGGCCGTTGATGCCGCGGGCCGTGTAGGTGGCCTCGACGTCGCGGATCGGCCCGCGGTGCAGCATCGGCATCTGTCCGACGACCGGCTCCATGATGAAGAAGTCGTCGTTGCACAGCAGGAAGGCTTCGCTCACGGCCGGGTGTTCGCACACCGCGCGGACGGCCGCCGTGGTGTTGGCGTACTTCGTGCCGGTCTGCGGCACGGGCAGGTGGTGTACGCCGGTCAGCCACGGCGGCCGGTAGCCGGCGATCCACACGTGCCGGTGCGGCAGGTTCGCCGACCACGAGCGCAGCGCATACCTGAGCTGTTCGTTGGTCGGCGCCTGCCGCACCGGCACGACGATGTCGGGCAGTGCCCCGTTCATGCCTGCGCCCGTCTCACACGGACGCGTCGCAGAGCACGGGCACGTAGTCGCACGACGGCTCGGGCGGCGCGACGGTGGTGATGAACGTGCGGCGGTGGCAGGACGGGTCGAGCGGGGTGAGCATCGGGCCGGGCGTGCCGGCGGCGTCGATCGGCTGGACGTCGTATGGGCCGACACCCCAGGAGCCGCCGGCGCGGGTCGCCCCGGTGATCTGGAGGGTGACCGCCTCCGATCCGATCTCCAGGTCGCCGAGGAGGCCGTTGGTGACCCACGGCAGCAGGAAGTAGATCCACTGCCCTTCGGCGCCCTCGGCGCACTCCTCGGCGAGGACTTCCGCCCACAGCTCCAAGGCAAAGCCGGTGTCGCAGCGCACCGAGCAGGTGTCGAACCCGATCGGCTTGCCGTCGTAGCCGAGGACGACGGGGTTGCCGGTGAGGATCTCGATCAGCTCCGGCGACACCGAGAAGACGTTCAGTTCCAGGTCGAAGCCCCGGAACGTCGGGCAGCCGCGCTTGAAGCCGCAGACCCTTCCGTTCGCCGCCTTGTACTCGATGTCTTCGCCGTCGTCGGAGTTGACGTTCATCCCCAGCGACGCGAAGCAGTCGAAAACAAACCCGTTCTCTTCGCCGCAGACCGGGTTACCGCACTGGTCGAGGCGCGTGACGCGCATGACGTCGGCGTTTGCAATGAGCGGACAGGACACGGCCGCAACCTCCTGAAAGGCTTCAGAAGGCTCGGCCCAGAACCAGCAGCTCTTATAGGAGTTTATCTACGGCTGCCCGCTGCTCGGATGCCGCTCGCACGGGCCGCCGCAAAACAACCCATGAAGGGCCGCCCCGCAGGCTCACGCAGGCGGCGGCGAACCAGGCGAGGTTGCCCGCGTAGCCGAGGCTGTCCGCATGCGCCCGCGCCTGCTTCGACGCCCCGCACGCCCCGGCGGGTCACGCTCCCCGGGCGGACAGGTCCCGGATGACATCCACCCACGCGGCGAGTTCCGTCCGGCTCTGCTGCCCCAAAAGCGCCGACCGTTCCCGCGCGGCGGCCACCAGACGGCCGCGGCGGGCGGTCGCCTGGTAAAGCTCTCGGACCATCGCCTTCCACGCGCGGAAGTCGCTCCGATCCAGGAACACCGCGGCGTCGGCGAGGGCTTCACGGAGGCCCGGGGTGGGGTGGGCGATGACGGGGATACCGGACGCGAGGGCCTCCACCGCGGCCAGGCCGTAGGACTCGTACACGCTAGGCATGAGGAGGACACGGGTCTGGGCCCACACGTGCCGCCGCATGTCGGAGGTCTGCGGGATGATCCGGGTGTTCGCCAGGCGGGGGGTGAGGACCTGGGGGCCGTGCCCTCCGGTGACGCCGAGGAACGGCAGCCGCGGGAGCGCCCGGGCGGCGGCGCGCCAGGTGTCCACGCCCTTGTGCCGGTTGAGGTTGACCAGCGTCACGTGACGGCCCGTGGCCGGCGCGCGGTGCTCGGCAGGGTTCACGGGCGGGTGGATGACCAGCCGCGGGATTTGGTCCACCTCGAGGTAGCGGGCCGCCAGCGATTTGAGGACCCATTGCGTGTTGTAGACGGCCAGGTCCGGGTGCGCGATGAGCCCTTGAGCCGCGATGTCGAAGTCGGAGTGCACCAGGAGGACGGGGCGGGCGCCGATGGTCCGGGCGTGGCCGATGGCGCGGGTGGCGTAGTCGTGGTGGGTGACCACGACCCGGGCGCCGGCCGTGCGGAGGAAGTCCTCCGCGGCCTCGGCGTCCAGGTGGAGGTACGGGACGCCGTCCACGTGCCAGGAGGCGGGCGCCTCGGGCATGTCGGAGCACACCACGGCCACGGACACCCCGGCCTGGTGGAGGGCCCGCATCATCGTGTGGAGCATCGTCTCCGACCCGGCACGCCGGTACGGCACGCCGTAGTGGACCCACGCCACCACCTGGACTCTGGAGGGTGCCTCGGGGGCCGGGGTCAGGGCCGGGCGCGCGGGCGCCGGCGGAGAGGCGGAGGTGGGGCGCCGGGCGGCGGTGGGGTGGACGAGGTCCGAGCAGGCCCGTTCGAACGCGGCCAGGTCGGCGGCGTAGTCCACCCCGGCCGTGTGCTCCAGGGCCTGGGCGGACGCCGCGGTGTAGGCGGCCGGCTCGTCCAGGCCGCGGATGGCGGCCACCCACGAGCCGGGGTCCTCCCGCGGGAGGTAGACGGCCGCCTCCCCCAGCGCTTCCTGGATGCCGGGGAGCGGGGAAGCGAGGACGGGGATACCGGAGAGCATGGCCTCCACCCCGACCCGGCCCCACGACTCCGTCACGGACGGCATGAGGAGCAGCCGGGTACGGGCGTACACGGCGGCCGGCTCGGTGCGGTCGATCACCGTCACGTTCGGCGGGAGCGGGACCTCCTCATGCCACGGGGTGCGCACCGCGAGAAACCGCCGGTCCGGCATCGCCTCAGCGACGGCGGCCAGGACGTCCGCGCCCTTCGCCGCGGTCGTTCCGTTGAGCGTCACCAGCCCGCCGCGCGTCGTGCGGTAACGGACGGGATCTACCGGCGGCGGGAGCACCACCGCCCGCCCCGTGTAGGGGTAGTGGTCGGCGCACGCCCGGGACGGGAACCAGGCCAGATCCGGCCGGCCCAACTCCCGACGCGGGGACATGCCATGGACCATGAGGATGCGGCGCACCCGGCGAGGGAGCTCGGCCACGAGGCGGACCGCGCGCCGGTCCCCGTGGTGGGAGATCACCAGTTCCGGCCGCGCCTCCCGTACCGCGGACCGCCAGGACTGGAGCGGCCACACCGTCACCCCGCCCTCCACGTACCGGCGTCCCGGCTCACGGCCGGAGGTGACCACGTGCACCAGGTGGCCGGACGCCGCCAGGCCGAGCACGTACTCCCGGGTCGTGACGAAGGCGCCGGCGGCTGGCACTGCCCCCCACGCGGGGAGGACCACCAGGACGCGGAGGCGAGGTTCCCGGGCCTGGCGAGCGAGGGGCGTGTGGCTGCTCATGGTCCCTTCCAACGTGTCAGGGGGTGGCGGTGGCGGTGGCGTGGACGGTGACGCCGACGGCCGGTGCCCCGGCGGCCAGAACGCCGATCCCGAGGAGCGTCACGCCGGAGGCGGCCAGGACGGTGACCGTGGTGGACGTCGCGGTGTTCGCGGAGATCCGGGCGGAGCGGAAGCCGTCCCCGGCCTGGACGGCGAGGGCGACGACCGGAGGCATGAGGAACGCCCCAGCAGGCCATGTGAACGTGACGACGCCGGAGCTGTTCGTCACGCCGATAGCACGCTCCACACGGGGCCCGGTGGGGGCCGGAGCGCCAGGCGGGCCCACCGGGCCTACTGGTCCGGCCGGCCCTGGCGGTCCCGGCACGCCTGGCGGTCCCGGAACCCCCGTGCTTCCGTCCGTACCGGTCATACGTCAGCCCCCTCCTGGTCAAGCGACCCGCTCATACCTCAGCGTCGTGCGGCTGTTGCCGTCGCTGAGGATGCGGGCCACGGTCGAGTTGCCGACTCCCACGACCCGCCGGACCTGGAGCCGTACCAGCCGCGTTCCGGGGACGGTGTACGGGACGAGGATCGGTGCGGACTGGTTGCCCGCTATCGTCACCGCCGTTGTCGTCGGCGCGACGCTGTGGGCGATCTGGTAGATGAGCATCTCGCTGTCCGGCACCGTCACGTTGGCGGTGACGTCGAGGAGCCGTGCGCCGATCCACACGTTGGAACCGTCCGGCACGGACAGATTCGCACGCACCACCGCGTCCAGGTGGTAGGTGCCGGCGACGGGGAGCGCGACCTGGCAGCCCGTGTTCACCCACGTGTTGGAGGCGGTCGACTGGAGATCGATTGCGACGGGCAGCTCGGCGAAGCCGTGCCCGGTGATCTGGATACTGCTGGAAGTGGCCATCAGTCCGCGTCCATGTAGGCGTGCTCGGTCCAGGTCATGAGGAAGTCCGCCCCCGCCGCGGTGCCCGTGAAGATCAGCGAACCGTCCAGGGCGAGGTCGTAAGAGTCCCCGTCCACGCCCCAGGTGAGCGTGACGCCGGCCGGGACCGTGACGTCGTCGGCGTAGGCGGTGGGGGCGCCCCCGTTGGAGGACCCGGACCCGGCGGCCTGTACGCGGACGGCGCCGGCCAGGACGGTGAGGGTGACGGACTGGACATCCCAGGAGATCGCGTCGACGTTCAGGCTGCTCACGGCGCCCGTGTAGCGCTTGATGCGGGGGCGTACCCGGTTCGTCGGGGAGGGACGGCTGTCGGGGACGGCCGGGACGGTGCACTCCACGATCTGGGCCGGGTCCGGGGCCGCGACGGGGGCACCGGCGTCATCGACCCACCGGACCGTGCTCTGCCCGTCGCAGTCCACCTCCGTGAGGCGGCGGAAGACCTGGTCGGGGACGACGACCTGCGCCGGCGTGAACGTCAGCGTCTCGCCGGTGTCGTTGTCCACGGCCGTGAGGACGCCGTAGTCCGTGCCTGTGGGCGGCAGAGCCCGGGAGGTGATGTAGTAGGCGCACGTGCTGGAGACGGTCGTGGTCCAGTTGCCGCCGAACGGGTCGTGCATGTTCATGACGGCGGCCAGGTCCGACAGGAAGGGTGTCCCGCACTCGTCCAGGCCGTCGTTGACCGGGTCGGCGATGACGTTGCGGCCGTTGATGATCCACGACGTGAACTGGACGTTCGGCCGGTCGCAGATCCCGGCCGGGGTGCCGTTGATGGCGGAGACGCCGCACGGTGTGGTGGCGGAGTTGTCGTAGGTGACGTACCGGTACCCCGGTATCCGCCAGCACTCGTTCGCGAGCGTGACCGGGCAGTCCAGAGAGACGCCGGAGCCAGTCCCCGCCATGCTCACACCTCCCGCTCTACCGTGGTGTCGGCCACGCTTCCGCTCATGCCGCCGTCCAGGGCCGCCCGGTAGGTGGCCTCGTCCATCTCCTCGAACCCGGCCGCCAGGTACGGGCCGGGGTCGCGGAGGTTGTGGACGGACTGGAGGCTGCCCTCTGAGTGAAGGAAGTAGCGAGGCATCGGGGCGGGCAGGGGAGCCTCAGCCGCGGTGATGGGTTCGCTCACGTCGGTCTCCTAGTCGGTGATCTTGTACCAGGTGACGTAGTTGCGACTCGCAACCATCGTCGCGGACTGGAAACGGGTGTTCGGGCAGGTCGTGCTGTTCTGGAAGAGGCCGCGCAGGCGGAGCGTTCGGCTGCCCTGCGCGGCCGTCACACCGGTGATGTGGGTGATCGGTATAGACCCGGACTGGCACGTCTGGAGCACGGCCCCGTCGTTGGCCTTGGAGAACTGGTGCTGCACGATGGTGCGCGCCCCGGCTTCCACGCCGCCGGTCGCGTTGTCGAAAATGGCCGCTTCCGCCCACGCGTTCGTGCAGTAGTTGATCTGCGCGCAGATCTGCGCCCGCACGTCCCACGCCAGGAAGTACCTGCCCGGCTCGGGCAGCGTGACGACGAGGGCCGTGTTCACCCACGCTCCGGGCGAGGGCAGCAGATTGGCGGCGGTGGTGAGGACGGCTTCCCCGGAGACCGGGGAGAGGCGGGCGCCGATCTGCCACACGTCCGGGCAGCCGCCCGGGTGCACGAGGTCCACGTTCACGGACCGGGCCGCGCCGACCGGGGCCGGGGCTGTACTGGCGAGGGCCTGGAGCGCGGTCCGTGGCGCCCGAAGCCCGGCCGCCGTCTGGGTGAGCGCGTTGCACGCGGCCGGGTCGATGAGGACCGGGTCCGTCTCGTCGTGGAAGTGCGCGTCCGTACCCGTCATGCTGGTGTGTCTCCTACCGGTCCGATCCACCGGGCGCTGATGTGCGTCCAGCCGTTGGCGTCGCCCAGCACGTGAGCGGTGCCCGCTCCGATGACAGAGGCGTTGCCGTCCGGGGGGTCCGTGAAGGGGCGCGCGGCCAGAGCGAGCGTGTCCCCGGCGGTGAGGGCGAGGACGCGCCGCCGGGTCGTCTCCGTCTGCAGGTGCCGCCCCTCATCCCCGGGCTGCTGCATCTGCATGATCACCGTCATCTCCGTGCCCGGGACCACGGTCCCGTTGTGGAGGAGCCCAGCGCCCACTCCGTTCTGCCGGATGAGCGTCCCCGTGTTCGCGTCGGGGATGGCGGAGGCCGCGCGGACCTGATAGTCCACGTCCCACCACCCGGACCGGGGGATGGTCACCGCGGGGAGCGCGGGGACCGGCTCGAACTGCCAGCTTGGCCCGCTCAGGGTGTGGAGGAACGCGGTGGGTTCCGTCTGCGCCCACGCCCCGTCGATACCGACCCGCCACGTCTGCGGGCAGTCCCCCGCGGTCGGTGCCGTCACCGTCACGCCCGGATCGGCGGCGAGTTGGACCTGCGGCACCAGGAGCCCGGCCGCCGTCTGCTGGAGGGCGTTGCACTCGGCCGGGTCCAGGCGTGGAAGGACCCGGACGCTACCGCCGCAGCAGCTACCGGCCATCACTTGTGCGTCCAGTTCAGAAGGTAGGAGGCGGTGGCGGTCGCGCCGGCGAAGGATGCCGCCGCCAGGGCGGTGTCCGGGTCCTGCGCCACGCTCCACGTCATCGTGACGCCGGCCGGGATCGGCACGGCGGTACCGTCCGACATGCTGACCAAGACCCGGTCGCTCAACACGGTGAGGCTGACGCTCTGCAGGCCGGGGAACGCCCCGGCGATGTCCTGCGGCGCGGTGCCGGTGACGGCCCGGACTCCGGTGGACAGCGGGCCGGGCAGTGCCTCCGCGGCGGTGCACTCCACCGGCGCGACCGGCGTGTAGGGCTGCGTCAGGTCCCCGTCCTGGTACGCGCCCAGGAGGACCGGCGGCTCCCCGTTGCACGGATCGACGGCCCACAGCTCCGTGTACTTGACATCCCCGACGCCGTCCCCGTCGGTGTCGTCGCAGCCGCACCGCTCCAGGAGTTGGCGGGCGCAGGGCTCCGGGGCCGGGCACACGCCGATCGTTGCCCCGCCCGGGATGGCGATCGGGCCGCCGGTGACGGCGTCGACCAGCCGTGGCAGTCCGGACGGCGCCCCAGTGGCGTCGTAGGTCTGCTCGGCCCGGATGTGCTGCATCACGCTGCCGTCGGTGTTGAGGACGCACAGGGGCCACGTCTCGACGTCCACGCCGCTCGGCGGGTCGCAGGTGCCGACCGTGCCGGTCGGCACGTAGGGCGAGCCGTCCAGGGTGTAGTCGGAGTGGCCGACGATGGCGCCGTTCTCGTCCCGCCGGTAGTCCCGGATCATCGGCACGCGGGTGCCGTCCGTCTGGACGTCGCAGAGCTGGGCCATGTCCTGGTCCGGCTGCTCGACCCCGGCCGGGCACACGGTGATGGTGCCGGTGGGCGTGTATGTGGTGCCGGTGACGGCGTCGACCAGGCGCACGCTGCTGATCGTGCCGTCCGCCGCGTAGGAGTATTCGATCAGCACGAGGCCGAGGACATCCCCGGTGGCCGCGTCGATGTCACAGAACGTGCCGGACACCTGCACGGACTGGCTGTCTCCGCACGCCATCGTCCCGGCCGGGGGCGCGCCGGCGGAGAACGCTCCGGTGGCGAGGTTGATCCACCCCTCCTGTGCGACCGCGCCGTCGCAGTCCCGGACGACGGTGATCGCGATGGGGGTTCCGTCCGCCAGGCAGAGGCCGACCGTCGCGGTGGGCGTCGTTTCGGAGGCGCAGTTCGTGGTGGTCGGGCAGCGGCCGAGGGTGCCCGCGGGCGTGTAGTCGGCGCCGGTCGCCGGGTCCACGGTGCGGGTGCCGATCCTGGCCCCGCTGGACGTGTCGTAGACCGGCTCGACCAGGACCGTGGCAGCCACCGTGCCGTCCGCCAAGACGTCGCACAGCAGGACGGTCTCCACGTCCATACGGGGCGTAGCAGTAGTACCGCTGACGATCACGGGTCCCTGCCCGCAGCATCCGCTCACAGCTGGATCCCTCCGAGGGTGTAGGTGACGGTGACGATCCCGCCGGTAGCAGTGATGGTGAGGGGGCCGACCAGGCCGGCGTCCTGGCCCTTGTCGATGGACCACGTAACGGATTCGCCCTGGAACAGGGTGCTGCTGCCGTCCGCCGTGGTGATCTCACCCGGGCCGGTGTGGGCCACGGCGGTCACGGACCGCAGGGCGGGCCCGTAGGTGGCGGCAGACCACGACGCGCCCGGCGCGAGCTCGATTCGGTGGGCCTGGACTCCGTATGCCGGGTCAGCGTCCTCGCTGCCGCTCTCGCACGGCATGGGGGCCACAGGGGTGTAGGGGGCGGACAGGTCCGGGGTGTAGGTGCCGATGCTGGTGAGGGTGCCCGCGCAGTCCACGGCCAGCAGCTCGACGTACTCCGTGTCTGCGAGGCCGTCTCCGGTCGTGTCGTCGCACCGGCAGGCGGTGAGGAGGTTGTGGGCCTCGCACGGCGGCGGAGGCTCCGCCTCTCCCCCTCCGGCCGGGAGGCACTGGCCGACCTCCCCGGTCACCGTGTATGGCTGGCCGTCCAGGGTGGTGTCCGTGACCGTGAGAACGGTGCCGGTGTCGCAGTCGGTGAGGACGGTCCGGAGGAACTGTGTCTCGCAGCCGGTCTGGTCGTAGACGGCCGTCGCGGTGAAAGCGGAGAGCTGCCAGCCGGTACGGCGCGGGCTCGGCATGCACGTCGTGGGGCTGTCGTCGAACGCGTCCAGGGCGAGCGCGAACGCGAGGTTCCCGGCGGCCAGGTCAGCGGCCGGGACGTCGGCCTCCACGGTGAGCGTGCCGAAAAACCCGTTGGGGGTGTTGGCGGGGAGGACGGTGAGCCCTGCCTGTGTCGTGCCGTTGAAAATCCTCAAGTGTCCGGTCGGGCCGCATCCGTCGTCCGGGCCGGTCTGCTGGACGGTGAGGGAGACGGCGACGCGGGCGGTGCCGGTGTCGCAGGCCGGACGCGGCGCCTGGACGATCGCCGCGAAGCTGTTGACGCTGCCGGTGGTGCCCGGCTGCGGGCCCGTGCCCGGAGGAAGGTCCAGCGTGCCGCCGTCCCACAGCGCTTGCGCGCCGGCCACGGGGGCGGCCGTCGGGTAGGGGTAGTACGGCGTGGGGTCGGTGTCGGTGACGGCCGCCTCGGGGGTGCCTCCGGTGGGGAGGTCGCACACGAGGAGGGTGGTCGAGTCCCGGCACGGCTCCGGCTCCGGGGGCGGGCAGCACTCCCCGCCCCCGCCAGTCGGGACGCACTGGCCGACCTCCCCGGTGGGGGTGTACGGCTGCCCGTCCAGGGTGGTGTCCGTGCTGGAAACGATCTGCCCGGTTTCGCAGTCCGTGACGATCGTGCGGAGGAACTGCGGCGCGCACCCGCTGGAGGGCTGCCCGACCTCGTAGGAGGCGGTGAAACTCTGCGCCGTCCAGGACTTCGGCCGGCTCTGCCAGGTCTCGACCATGAGGATGATCTCGACCGCGCCGGCCTCGAAATCGGCCAGCGGCACCTGCGCTGTGACGGTCCGGTGCTGAGTGACGCCTACCGGGCTGCTGCCAGTGAGCGGGTCCTCGTCGACCTGGACGCCGCCGGACAGGAGCAGCAGCCGGCCGGAGTAGCCGCCGCCCGCCGCTGGCCCGTCGTTGGTGACGTCCATGGCCGCGGTGACGGTCACGGTGCCGTCGTTGCAGTCGGGGACCGCGGCCGAGGGGGTCAGCCGCGCGGAGACCATCCGGTAGACCTGATCACCGGAGCCCGCGCTGCCGTCCGGGTCGGACGGGATGGTGAACGGGTCGCCTGCCCACAGGGGCGGTGCCCCTCCGGGCAGGGGGGTGTGGCCGGGGCCGGGGTTGTAGGTGAGGGACGCGGTGTCATCGGTCGCGGTCGAGGCACCCTCGTGCTCGCCCTCGGCGGGCAGGTCGCACAGCAGGAGGGTGCTCGTGTTGCGGCACGGCTCCTCCTGTGTGGCGGGGGCCGGGCCGCAGACGCCGACCGTCCCGACCGGCACATAGGGCGTGGTGCCGTCCAGGAGCGTGTCTGTGGTGGAGGTGACCGCGCCGGTGCAGTCCCGGCACACCGTGCGGGCGAACGTGCCGCCCACGGAGACGTCCAGGGCGCCAAAAAGCCACGAGCCGATCCGCTGGCAGTTCGAGAAAGCGGTCCGGCCGCCGAGGTAGCGGAGCTGGAGCGAGGTCACCCCGGTCACGCGGAACCGGGCGCTGGTCTCCCGGGTGGGGGCGTTGAGGATGGCGCAGTCGGTGAGGGAGGCGTCCCCGCGGACGACGTTCGCGGCCGGATCGTAGGTGTAGCCGGGCGGGAGGCTCACCGGGACCGCGCCGGCCGGGAGCTGGACGGTGTTCTCCCCGGCGTTGGTGCCGGTGGAGTAGAGCATGGCGACGCTGAACTCGACCGTGACGGGCTGGTCGAACGTCCACGTGTTCAGCGGGACTGACGGGTTGGGGAAGGTGCCCATCCCCCACCAGGCGGCGCCGTCGCTCTGCTGGCTCGGCGGCTGGGGCGAGGAGGCGGTAGCCGTCCAGGCGACGTTGTTGGGCAGCGTCCCGGAGGCCTCCGTCCCCGCGATGGCGGCCGGGGAGGCGGGGTCTGTGTCGCAGAGGATGACCGTCTGGCAGTCCTGGCACTCCTGGACGCAGCGGCCGACGGTCCCGGCCGGCGTGTACGGGGTGCCGTCCAGGCGGTAGTCCGTGTGCCCGGTGATCGTCCCGTTCTCGTCTCGCGTGTAGTCCCGGACGAACTCGGTCACGGTGCCGTCCGTGGCGGTGTCGCAGAGCTGGAGGACGTCCCGCTCCGGCTGCTCCACTCCCGCCGGGCACGTCGTCACTTCCCCTTGCGGGGTGTAGGTCTGGCCGGTGATGGCGTCGACCAGGCGCACGGAGGCGACCGCGCCGTCCGAGCCGTATGTGTACTCCACGAGGACCAGGCCGAGGACGTCCCCGGTGGCCGGGTCCACGTCGCAGAACACTCCGGCGGTGGTGATGCTCCGCGGGTTGCCGCACGCCATCGTTCCGGCCGGCGGGTCCCCGGCGGACCAGGCGCCGGTGGTGAGGTTCAGCCACCCGTCTTGAGTGACCAGGCCGTCACAGTCCCGGGTGACCAGGACGGCGATGGGGGTTCCGTCGGCCAGGCACAGGCCGAGGGTCGCGGCCGGCGTCGTGGCGGCGTCGCAGTCCGAGGAGGCCGCGCACTGCCGGACGGTGCCGGTCACGACGTGGGGCGTGGCCCCGTCCAGCGCCCAGTCCTCGAAGCTCGCGGCGCCCTGGAGCCAGGTGTAGCGGCGGAGGAACGCCCCGGCGTCGTCGCAGAGCTGGACCGTCTCTGTCTGCGGGCATCCGTACTCGCAGTCCACCGGCGCGGTCGGCGTGTAGGGCACGCTGGGGTCGTCCTGGTAGGTGAGGACCAGTTCGGCCGAGCCGTTCGCGCGGATGCACCACAGCTCGGAATACGTGGTGTCCGCCTGGCCGTCGCCGTCCGTGTCGTCACACAGGGTGCGGCACACGGTGTCCACGCATCCGGCGTCGCACGCCCCGGCGCCGGCGGGGGCCGGTCCGCTGGTGTAGGCGCCGGTGTTGAGGTCGATCCACCCCTCGGAGGTCACGGCCCCCGCGCAGTCCCGGACGACGGTGACCGCGATCGGAGTGCCGTCGGCCAGGCAGAGCCCGACCGTGGCGACCGGCTGAGTCGGGGAGTCGCAGACCTCGGCGTCCGGGCCGCAGCCGCAGCCGGTGAAGTTGCCTCCAACGGGCATATCAGTCAAACCCCCATCGGTGGAGTGGAAGTGCTGGGCACGGCGTGGGTACTGGTCATCAGGCGGCCCCTCTAGTCCCTCACCTTGAGGAACCGCGTCCTGGTCGCACCGTTGCTGTCGCTGCCTCCGGCCGCGGCGGCGGCGATCGTGCCCCCGGTGTAGACGAACATCAGGTGCAAGCGCACCGTGCGGGGGGCGGTCGTGACCGTGTGCTCGGCCATGATGTGCGTCGTACCGCCCTGGTACTCCTGGGCACTGGGAGAGTTGATGGCCGCGATCTGCGTGAAGCTCGTGAGGAGCGTGCCGGCGGTCTCGTCCCGTAGGTGGCCGATGATGTAGCCGCTCCCGCCGATGTCCGTGCCGAGCGCGTACCGCACATCGGTGTCCAGGTGGTACGTGCCGGGCTCCGGGAGCACGACGTCCGACTCCGGGATCGGCACGTCCGTCCCCTGCGCGGCCAGGAGATCGGCGTGGCCTCGCTCGGAGTTCCGGAACCCAGACGCTGGGGTGAGGCGGGCGCCGACGGCCCACGTGTGCGGGCAGCCCGGCGTCTCGACGACGTCTATGTCGACGGATCGTGTGGTGCCGGTCGCGGCCGGGGCGGAGCCGACCACGCCGGTGACCTCGGTTCGCGGCACCAGCAGCCCGGCCCCGTCGTCCCGGGCCGCGTTGCACGCGGCCGGGTCCAGGGTCGGCGGGGCGGGCTCGGGCACGTACAGGCAGCCGTCCGCGCCCTGGGTGAGGACGTTGCCGGGGTCGGTTGAGACACACGGCGGGATGTTGTTCCCGACGATGACCGGGGGGCAGCAGTTGCAGCTCACGAGATGTCTCCCTGCGCGCACGGGGTGAGGAAGTTGAGGTAGACGGCCCCGCCTGCGGGGACGTCGATGGTGAAGGGGCCGCACAGGCGTCCGGGGGCGCAGTCGACGGGTGGGGCAGTCCACTGGAAGGTGGTCCCGCATTCGTTGACGACGGTGGCGTTACCGGCGCAGTCGGTGACCGTCACCGGCCCGCACGCCACCGTCAGGGCCAGGGACTCCGTGCCCTCCGGCATCGTCCAGGTCTCCGGGCCGGACAGGCCGAGGAGCTGCGGGCACATCGGGGTCGGCCGGCACTGGCCGCACTCCGCGACTTCTCCGGTGGGCGTGTACGGGGTGGTGCCGTCGGTTTCGGTGTCGGTCTGCTCGGTGACCTGGCCGGTGGTGCAGTCGTAGGTGAGGTGCCGCAGGAACGGCGTCGTCGTGCCGTCGGGCTGGTAGTCGCACAGCGGGACGACCTTGCTGCCGTCCTCGCACGGGCACTCGTCGCAGTCGCCCACCGTGCCCTGCGGGGTGTAGGGGGTGATCCCGTCGGTGAGGGTGTCCGTGCTGCCGGTGACCTGCCCGTCGCAGTCGTGGGTGAGGTGCCGCAGGAACGGCACACACTCCCCGGTGGGCGTTTGGTCGCACAGGGGGAGGACGACGGCCGCGCCGCACTCCGGCGGGAAGCCTCCGCCGCCGTCGGGGGCACACGGTATGGGCTCGACCGGCACGGTTCAGTCCTCCGTGTGGGCCTGGCGGCGGTGGGTGTCCCGGCCGCGAGCAGTCGTGAACGTGCGCGGGCATCCGTCGCAGGCATACGGCGTACCGCCCGCCGTGGGCTGCTCGGCGACCGGCTCGGGATCGGGCAGGGAGATCGGCGGCTCAGTGCGCCAGCCTTCCGGGGTGTCGAGGGCCTGCGCCGTGGCGACCCCGGTGAGTTCGCTGCCGGGCCCCTCGAGCAGGGTCGTCTCGGGGTCGGTCTCGTCGACGAGCGCCGTGCCGGGCGGCGGTGTGCCGTTCGCTTCGTCCTCGAGGGGCGACCGGTACGGGTGCCCGTCGACCAGGGCGCCGATCAGGAGCTCCTCGGGGGCGTCGACGAACAGGTGGGGCGGCACCGCGAACGTGTCCGGGCTGACGGTGCGCAGCTTCGGGGTGTGGCCGGTCGCCCAGCGCGCGAAGTTCCGGCGCTGGGCGATGGCCGGACGGACGTGAATCATCTTCTCGTTCATTCGCAGACCCTCACCTTCACCGCGCACGCCTTACAGGTGGTGCCGACGACATAGGTGCGTTCGGCGAGCACGCGCCGGTCGTTGGTGCGGGGGTTGACCGACGCGGCGGCACGCGACCGGTCGGGGACGACGTCGATGGGGCCACGCCGGATGATCAGCGGCCCGGTGATGTACAGCCAGGCAGTACCCGGCTCGGCCGGCTGCCCGCCCGGCCCGATGTTCAGGTACGAGTAGCCGGCGCCGATGATCGCGCAGTTCCCGGCGAGGGTCCGCAGCGAGCCGTCCGGGGTCTCGCGCAGGATGTTGCAGCAGCCCAGCAGGGCGGCGGCCCCGGCGGGGATGTGCAGGACACCGATGCCGCCGTAGGACTCGGCGAGACAGCCCTCCAGCGCGGCGACCCCCTGCGCGAGGGACAGCGGCCCCTCGGGCGGGGTGAGGTCCTCGGCGTCCATGCTCAGCCGCGTGCGCATGAAACCGGCCTCGACGGCGTGCTGTTCGCCGAGCGCGAGGGACGCCAGGGCCTGTTCGCGGGCTTCCTCGTAGGAGAAGCCGAGCGCCGAGCACTCCGCGCCCGCGTACACGGTGATCGGGCGGGCGTGCTCCGCCTCCGGGCGGCAGAAATCTTTCTCCGGTGCGGGGCCGGGGACGTCCTGCTCGCACGGGTCGGCCCAGTCCCGCGCGGGGCAGCAGCCCAGTGCGAGCCAGTCGACGCCGTTCAGCTCGTGGATGCGGTCTTCGGTGACGTCGATAACGTCCGTGCAGGTCGATCCGAGGATGCCATGCGGCAGTGGCGTGCCCCTGATCGCCTCTACGTTGCTGCGCAGCCCTGCCGGCATCGCGCGACCTCCAGTCGTGGGGTTCGGGACGCGGCCGGTTCCGTGGTCGGGTCACGAGACCGGCCGCGTGATGGTGCTGTTGGAGGTGGCGGTCAGGAGGCGTCGCCGGCACCGCAGGTGATGAGGGTCTGCGCGCCGGTCTCGCCGGTCGGGCAGACAGGGACGGTGACGACGCGGGTGTCGACGCTCCTGTTCACGAGGGCCACGCACTCCTCGGCAAAGAGCGCCGTGTAGTCGTTGGTGACGAACTTCGTCGAATCATGAATTACCCCCAAGTTGATCTCTTCGCCGCGGCCGATGACGAGCCCGCCCGCCGGGTAGATCAGGAAGTTGAGCGTCGCGGGCCAGTCGACGGCCGCAGTCGGCGCGCCGATATCCGTCGGGACAGCCGGGGACAGGCCGCGCGCCCACTGGATGCGCACACCGAGCGGGCTGAACAGGGCCTGCACGTCGCGGCTGGACACCTCGGAGGGGCAGCAGCCATTACGGCGCGCCAGATCCGCCAGGAACAGGTTGCGGCTCCACCAGGGGAACACCACCTCGAGCGCGGTCGACTCACACAGGCTGTGACGCTCGATCATGTCGGCGGCCTGGAGCGCGACGGCGGCGAAGACCGCGGACAGGGCGCCCATGGACTCGGGCATGGTGACCGGCGTCGCGGTCGCCAGGGCCTGCTGGAACAGCTGCTGCCGGATGCGGATCTCGTGCGCCACCATGGCGTTCTGCAGGTACCAGGAGATCAGCTCCGGGAAATGCCTCTGCGTCAAAATGCCGGCTTCGAGGCACACGCCGACCGCGTCGCAGCGCACCTCGACCGGATCCGGACACGGAATCCTGAAGCACGGCTTCTCGTTGCCGGCGATGTCGTCCGCTTCGGTGTGGACCCACGTCATCGCGGCAACGTCCAGCGACAGCGGCATGTAGTAGCGCAGGCCACCGCGGGCGAGCTGGATCTCGGGGGCGTCCCACAGCATGTCGGGGCAGGACACGCCGGTGATGTCGTACAGCGTCTCCGACGGCGCGCACCAGCCGCCCGACGCGACCAGGTCGCCCTGCGGCAGTCGGCCCTGGGAGGAGGCGGTCATCGCGACCGTCGTGCCCTCCGGGGCCGAGCTGGAGTCGGTGACGATGGTCTCCTGCGGGTACGGGTGCCGGTAGGAGATGACCTGCCCGACGCCGCCGCCCGCGGTCTTGAGGGCGGTCGCCCGGGAGTTGATGCCGCGCACGACGTCGTCGAAGTTCAGGTTCGCGCCGGGGGTGTAGCCGGGCACGTCGACGGCCGCGGTGATGTGGGTGCCCGGTGCGGGCGGCTCGGGCAGCACGCGCGGCTGGGCGCGGCGCACCGCGCCCAAGTTCAGCGCCGGCCGGGCGAGCACGGCGGACGCGGTCCGGGCCGGCTCGACCTCCGCGGCCGGGGCCGACTCGGGCGCGGCGGGGGCAGGTTCGGTGGACGCGGTCTCCTGCGGGGCGTCCTCGGCGGCCGGGTCGGCAGTCGTCTCGCTGCTCTCGCTGCTGGCCTCGTCGCCGCGGATCTGCGCGGCGAGCGACTCGATCTCGGCCGCTGCCTGCTGCGCGGCCTTGATCCGGGCGGACTGCTCGGTGCGGATGCCGTCGACGGTCGCGGCGAGCGCCCGCATGCGGGTGATGCTGTCGTCGGTGATGGTGTCCTGCGCGGACAGTGCCGCGAACTCCGCGCGGGCGCCGTCGAGGATCTCGGAAAGCTGGGCGTCGTCGAGGACGGTGATGTCGGTGGGGAGCTCGATCGGCTCGGCCATGACTGCTGTCTCCTGAGTGATCAAGGAGACTCGGCCCAAAACCAGCAGTCGGAATTGAATCTTAGCTGTACGGGCGGCAGGTGAGGGTCCTGCCGCCCGTGCTGCGTCTACGCCGTGACGCCCGGCGCGGCAGGGGCGCCGCTGGTCGTCTCGGCGCCGGCGGTAGTGCCCGCCGCGGTGGTGGTGGCGCTGTCCTCACGGACGATGCTGCCTGGGTAGGAGCGGGCGACCGCACGAGCCTGTCCGACGTCGTGGGACTGGAAAGCGACGCGGCCCTGCCCGCCGTCGAGGACGACCTGGTGCAGTACGCGCGGCGCTGTGCCGTTGCTGCTGCGCGCCCGGTTCTTGCTGGCGCAGCCGCAGCCCATCAGGCGTCGCCCTTCGCGACCTCGCGGACCTCGCGTCCGGGCTCGCGGTCGGCGACGGCTTGGGCGGTGGTCTTGTAGGTGGTCGGGCCGAACACACGGCGGCCCGCAGTGTCGACGACCTCGTACTGCGTCTTGTTTTTCCCGCAGTTGCACGCCATGACGGTGGTGTCCTTTCTGCTATGCGGCGACGCCGTCGACGACGGCGGCGAGCTGCTGGATCTCTGCGCGGGCCTGGGCGGCACGCTCGGTCTCTCGGCGGTGGAGCGCGGCGGAGAGCTCGTCGAGGAACTCGGGGGTGAGGAGTGCTGCGGTGAGTTCACGCACGGCCGGTGCGGTCGCGGGTTCGCTGCTCGCAGTGACCTCGGCGGGGTGTGCGTGCTGCGGTTCCGGCTCCCCCTGGTCCTCGTCCGGGCTGTCGGGGATTGCCGCCGCGGCGGCCGTCAGCGCCAGGTTGGAGCGCTCGACGACGGCGGTCGCCGCGAGGTGCGCGGCAGCGGCGAGCTTCGACGGATGGCCGGGTACGGGCACGGACAGGACGGCTTTGAGCTGCCAGGTGCCGTCGCGGTCCTGCGTCATGTGGTAGCTGGGCTGGCAGGCCCGGAACGCGGTCAGGTCCCAGTCGGACAGCCACGGCGCTGCGGCGCCGGAGAACCACATCCCCCCGCGGTTCATGCCGACGGTGACGATCCCTGCGACGGTGCGGGTGTCGTCGAACTGGCAGGCGGCGGTCTCGCATTCGGCGCCGTCGCGGTGGTGGCCGACGTTCATGGTGATCGCGCCGACGGCGATCTCGCTGCCGTCGTCGAGGTCGAACTTGGCGCGCAGGAAGTACGAGGTGTCGATCTTGCCGAGCTTGTCGATCTGCACCTTCCGGCCGTGGACCTCGTGCGGCACACCGGCCTGCGCGACCCACCCGTACACGCGCCCGTCCTTGTAGTGCACACCCCCCGAGTCCGGGGGCAGTTCCTCGACGGTGGGTTCGCGGAACCAGGAGGCGGGCATGGGCGGCTGCTCCTGCATGACCCGCCACGCGGACGCCTCCAGCTCGCCCAGGCCAATACCGGCACCATCGGCGGAAGCGGTGGCGTCGCTTTCGGGGAGGGTCGACGGGCCGGTGTACAGGCCGCGGGAGATCCGCACGAGCCGGCCAGCCGTCGCAGCTTTCGCGAGGTGTCGGCGCACGGTCGCGGCGGGCAGGTCGAGGGCCTTGGCGACGTCGCGGGCGCTGACCGGGACCGGTGCGGCGCAGACGTGGGCGATGACCCGCTCGTAGTCGCCGCTGCCCGCCGCCGCGACCTGCTCGCCGGGCTCCTCGGGCTCGACGTCGTCCAGGACGATGCGCGCCTTGTCGTAGGCGGGCATCGCGACGAGCGTCGCGCCGCGGACGCGGGCGCGGGTGATACGCACCAGGAGGTCGCCCGCGTTCTCGGTGTGGACGACGGTCCCGGTCTCGGGGTTGTCGGGGTCGCCGGCGGCGGCCGTGAGCGCGCCTGGGAAGAGGGCGCGGGCCGCCGCGGCGGTGAGGCTGCCGCCGGGCCCGGATATGAGCTGTGTGGTGCGGCTGCTGCGGCTCATCGCCGTACCGGAGGCGGTCCACTCGGCGGCGCTGCTCGCGGTGATCATCCACCCGCCGTCATCGGCGAGACGGAGCACGCTCATCGACGCGAACGACGCCGCCGCCAGCACCAGATCGGCACCGTCCTCGTCGCCGCTGATGGTGTTGTCGACGAGTTCCACATCCACGGAGTCGAGGTCAACGCTCACGCCGAGCGGAGCCCCCTGGGCGAGGAGCATCGCCGCCTCGGCGCCCGCGCGCTGCGTGAGGTAGAGGACACCCGTGCCGGTGAGGCGCGGGCCGTCGATGTCCATTGTCTGGATCGCGCCGGCGAGTTCGGCGCCGTCGTGGCCAGCGCCCATTTCGTCGGCGTACTGCAGGGGCCACGGCCCGCCCTCCCAGTAGAGGGATCCTTCGGCGAAGACTCGGCCGTCGCCGGTCTGCTGGCCGATGAACGCGAGGGCGGCGTCTTCGGGTGTGGACCAGGTGAGGATCGGTGGCGGGTCGTCCGTTGCGGCGGCGGTGGTGTGGGGTTCGCGCACGGGGTTTCCCTCTCCTGGTGGGCTGGTGGCGGCGGTCTGCTCGGTTTCGGCTCGCGCGAGGGCGAGGACGCACCGGCAGTTGACGGTCAGGTTGGCTGGGGCGGTGGGGTCGCCTGGGTAGGCCATGTCGACGCCGCCCACGGTGAAGGGTTCGTCGAGGAGCTGCAGCTGGGCGTCGGCGTCGGCGTGGGTTTCACGGACCCGCTGGTCGTGGCGGGTGATCCACTGTTTGACGAGGGGCCGGTCCGGGCCAGTCAAGTCCTGGGCGGCGGCGAGGGTTGCCGCGTTCCAGGCCCGCGTGGATTCGGTGCGGGCGATGCGTTCCTCGCGGGTCTCCCCCAGCTGGGTGCCGTCGGCTGCAAACAGAGCGCGCAGCCGGGCCCGCAGTGCTTCGGTGTCCTCCCCGGCGTCGAGGCCTTCGGCGAGTGCGGCGACGGCGGCTTCGGTGAGCCGCTCACCGACGGCGCGCAGCAGGTGCTCGGTCGCTTCGGCGTAGTCGCCGAGCGAGGGCGGCAGTCGGCCGTCGTCGTAGCGGGCGGGCAGGTCGTCCCAGTCGTCGGGAAGTTGTGCGCCGGTATGGGTCGCGGCCTGTTCGCCTGCGGTTTGGGCGACGCGGAAGAGGCGCCGCATGACGCGCGGGACCCGCTCGCGCCACATGCTGGTGATGCGGCTGAGGGAAAAGCGGGCTGCGACGATCTCGGTCGCGTCCGCCAGTTCGGCGGCGATCGCGTCAGCGAGCTCGTCGAGGATCGCGCGTACCTCAGTCGCGACGTCCTCCTCGACGGTCTGGAGGAGCTGCTCCAGGTCCTCATCCACGGTGGGCCTCCGGGTCGTCGGGGTCGCTGCAGATCACGCACCCGGCCACCGTGCCGACCACGGCCACGCCACCCTCATGGAGAGCGACCAAGTCGGCGAGGAACCCGGTGTACGCCTTACACACGGGGCACCACTGGTCAC
The DNA here is from genome assembly GCF_041380215.1 of Streptomyces pimonensis. NCBI lineage: Bacteria > Bacillati > Actinomycetota > Actinomycetes > Kitasatosporales > Streptomycetaceae > Streptomyces > Streptomyces pimonensis. The sequence continues at coordinate 27,971 of NZ_JAHWZY010000019.1, read as the reverse complement.
CCCGGACGTTGGCGACGTCGAGGACTGTGACGAACGTGCCGGGCTGGCTGCTCATGCTGCGCTCGCCTCGCAGGGGTTGCGCATGATGCGGGCGGTGTCCTCAAAGGAGTGCGGCAGACGGGCGGCTATCAGCGCGCGGGCGTAGTCGTCGAGCTGCCGCGTCAGACAGTCCGGGTCGAGCCCGTACCGGGCCGCGATCTCACCGACCCGCGTCCACGCACCGTCGAACAAGCGCCACTCGTCGACAAGCTCAGGATCGACGGGGAACACCGTGTGGAGTTCGGCGGGCGCTATCTCACGAGCGCGGGCACGCTCCGGGCGCGGACACACGGGCCGATTCCGCAACCGGACGCCGGCCGCGTACAAAGCGTTGTAGATCAGACCGTCGACGGCGGCAAGGACACCCTCGGGGAGGGCGGAGGCGGGGAGGGTGTCCGGGATGGATGTCGTCTCGCTCACGGGCAGGCTCGTCTCGTCGTCGGTGCTGGTGTCCTCGGGGGGATCGCTATCGCCGGGGTTCCGCTCGGCGGTCGAGGCGGCGGGGGCGTCCGTCTCGTCGAAGCCGGTCTCGCGGCGGGCGGCCGTAGCGGAGATGAGTCCGGCGTTGAATGCCTCGAGCGCGGTCTGGGCGCGGTTGGCCTGGACCCGCAGGGTGCTGGTGTCGTACCAGACGAGGAGTTCATCGACGTCGTCGACGCCGCGATCCTCAAGGAGCGGGCGGAGCCACTGCGTTGTGAGGGCGTGCGCGATGATCGCCAGGCGTGGTTCGACGCCGAGCCGGATCGCTTCGGCGGTCAGCGCCCATGCACTCCAGTGGTTGGCGTCGCCCAGGCCGAGGAGGATTTCCGCCGGCACTTCCAACCCGTTGGCGAAACGCCTGATGGCTTCCTCACGCAGGCGGAGCGCGAGGTCGTCGAAGTCGCTCTCGAACTGCAACCACTTGATGGAGCCGATGGCTTCGGCGGGAACCTCGAGGACGATCGGGACCGTCGCGGCGGCGCTGTCCGGCTCACGGATCGCGGTGGCAGCGACTTCCATGAAAATGTCGATGACGTCGTCCTCGGCGTCCGAGGTCGCGCCCGGCGCGGTGGGGAAACGGGTGCCCTTGGGGATGAGGAGGACACCGCGGCCGGTCAGTCTCGACCGGGCTATCGCGGCGACGGCAGCGTTCAGCAGTTGCAGCTCCTCGAGGAGCTGGAGGCTGGAGCGGACGGGGCTGTCGGCTTCGATCCGTCGGGCCGGGTGCGGCTTCCATACGCGGATCGCGATCGGTGCCGTGTGGTCGTAGTCGGCGTCCGGGTTGTACGGGGGAACGTTGACAGGTTCGCCGTCGATCTCGACGATGAGTTTCCCGCTCTGCTGGCTGACCTCGCCCGTGGACAGGACGCGCCAGTCGTAGCCGGTGACGGATCTGCCTTCGCCTTCGGTGATGGGGCGGATGACGATCCAGCCTTCACCGGCGACGGTGAGGTGCGGCCCGAAATCGGACAGAAGCGTCGACTGCCCGTCGGGGCCGCCGGCGATCTGCTGCACGATCTCGGCGGCCGGGTGGTCGTCGGGGAGGCGTTCGACAGTGCCGTCCGGTGCGCGGCGCCCGGCGAAAAGCGTCGCGCCACCCATCGCGTTACCGACCCATGTACCGGCGAAGCGGACTTCGGGGACCTTGTCGAAGAACGACCATGCCTCGGACTGCCAGGACGTATCGGGCTTCTTCTGGCTGCTGCCGGTGCGTTTGGCCGTGTAGCGGGCGGCAGCGGCCGTGAGCTGCCGCGGCAAGGGTGCGACGAGTTGGCGGGACACGCCGGTCACCCGCCGAACGTGTCGTCGCGCCGGTTCAGGAGGGCCTGTATGCCGGCGATGGCGAACCACTCGATGCCGTGGACGATCCACGAGGTGTCGCCCCAGGAGTCGGTGGCGAGGAGGTAGACGAGCAGCGTCACGCCGGACAGCCACCAGCCCAGGCAGTAGATGCAGGAGATGAGCTGCACGATGAAGGCGCGGGGTCGGCTGTCGAGGTTGTTGGCGTGCCAGGCGTGGAGGCGTTGGCGGGCGGGGTCGAGGATCGTGTCGTGGACGCCGAGTTGGGTTGCCCGGTAGGACGCGGCTCCGAGCACTGCGAGTTCCATGACGTTGATCAAGGCCGCCCCCTGTGGAGATCCTTCGGGTACGGGCATCACTATAAAGCCACAACCGAAAATCTTATGGTCGCACAGGATTTCAGCAGGAAGATCTCCTGTTCGGGGTGGGTTACCGTCCCGCTCCCCCAGCCACAGGCCGGGCATAGCGGGAAGCAGCAGCCGACACCCCCGGAACACGGCGGGCAGGCGACTGCACTCGGGCCACACCCACCAGGTCCACCGCCGCGACCATGTACCGCATCGCATCCATGCCATGGTCGTCCTGCTTCAGCGGCTGCTCCTTCAACCCGCCTGCCGCGCCCGGCTTGACGGCCCACACGTAGCCGTTGATCTCGTCGACTGTCGAGGTCGGTTTTCCGGCGTCGATCAGGTCTTGGTCCCGGTCGACGACGGAGTCACGCAGGATGAACAGCCGCGGCCTGCCGTCGCCGGCCGGACGGATTCGGGTCTGCACGGCCTGAATGCCTGGAGAGACCGTCTTCTTTGCAGGGGTGGTGAAGAGCCCGGAGTGCTTTTCGAAGGTGGCCCGGTCTTCGGCGTCGTGGTCGCAGACCACCGCAACTGGGTGCGGTTCGCCGGTCTCGCCGATGATCCGCTTCACTTGCTTGGCGTGATCCTCCGCAAGCGTTCGCGTCTTGTAGATCTCCCGGTACAGGTACAGGCGCCCGTCCCCGTCCTGGGCCCACCACTGGATCACCATGGGGTTCGTGAATCCGAAGTCGATCGATATGTACCGTTGCCAGGCGTCGGGGATGGCGAACCGGTCGACGAGGTGTACGACGTCCTGCCACTCGTCGTAGATGACGCCTTCGGCGCTGACCCACTTGCCCCACCGCAGGCGCTGGTAGCGGGGCCCGGTGAGGCTGTCGAGGCGCGCCAGGTAGGCGTTGCCGTACTCGGTCCATTCGCCGTTCTGGTAGAGGCGGGGGTTGTCTTCGTGGCGGCTGTAGAGGATGCGGCAGCGGCCGGAGTCCGCGCGCAGCTTGAGGTGGTGGCTTGGGGGTCCCGGGTTGGTGCACATGATCAGCCGCTGGAGCGGCAGCACACCGTTACGGAGGCGGGACACGATGGTGTCCAGGTCTTCGGCAGTGACTTCGATCGCTTCATCCACCAGGACAAGATCAAACTCGGTCGAGAGCAATTTCGTTGGCCGGTCGAGTCCGCCGACCACGATCACTGAGCCGTTGGCGTACCGGTAGCTGGCCGGCTCCTGTGCCGATCCGCCGAAGAAGTGCAGCAGCCCGGCGTCGATCGCTTCCCGGGCGACCTTCTCCCGGAAGCTGACCAGTGTCGATGATGTGAGCGACGCATGGGTCTTACGGACGATCAGCGCCCGGGTCTTCGGGTTGTCGAGGCACTGCAGGTGCACGTACATGAGTGCGCCCACGCTCTTGCCCGTGCCCGCGGCCCCGGAGAGCAGCACTTCGGTGTCCGTGGACCGGAAGAGTTCCCGGACGGCGCCGCGGGCCTCGAACCTGACGGTGTCAGGCATGGGGTTCATCGTCCGCGAGGCCGATGATCTCGTAGCGGACGCCGCCGGACACGTCGACCTTCTGGGCGGCGTCGAGGCCTATGGCTTTGCGGAAGTCGGCGAGGGCGGCGCGGGCTTCGCGCATGGCTGCGAGTTTGGGCCCGTAGTCGGGGAGGGGCTGGTCGTCGTCGTCTTTGACGATCCGGCCGTGGGACACGAGCACGTGATCGGCTTCGAGGACGTCCAGTGCCGACTGGTACAGCGTCTCAAGGCGGGTGAGGTGTATCTGCAGCAGTTGTTCGGCGGGGCCTTGGACGATTTCACGGAGGGCGCGTTGGATGGCTAGGCGGGCGCTGGATTTGTCGCTGTAGCCGAGTTCGTCGGCGATCTGCTGAAGTGTCCAGCCTTCGGCGCGGAGTTGAGCGGCGCGGGCGTCGCGGGTGGCGTGTTCGGGGGTGCGTATGTAGCGGCCTTTGCCGTCTCGGCTGTCTTGGTCGGGGTTGGCCATGACGCCTCCGCTCCGCTCGGGGTTACTGCCTGATCACGTCAGATGGTAACGATGCGTACAACCGGGGCGGCGGCTCGGCGGTGGGCGCGCAGGACGAAAGCCCGTCCCAGGGCGTGGGACGGGCCTTCAGTTACGCCGAGATCAGGCGGCAGTTAGAACTGCTCGGTGCGGAAGGTGTAGCCGGAGTCGTGCGTCAGGGTCTTGCCAAGCGGGGCGTCGCGCAGTTCGCGACCAAAAGCCAGCCCAGCACTCCCGAACGCAACGTTTTCCGCTGCCAGGAAGCGCAGCGCGGACATGCCGACGGTGCCGCGGTCCGGCAGGGGGTCGGCGCTGGTCTGGGTCTGCGTGCCGTTGGGGCGGGTGACGATCAGACGGAACGACATGGGGCGGCCTTTCGGTGGCGGTGGGTTGAGCGTAGGGCGGAGGTCAAACGGTGCGGCCGGGCTTGCGGCGCCGGGCGACACGCGCCGACAGGGCGGGACGGGCCGGGCGGGTGTGGCAGGGGCAGTCCGCCCGGTGAATGCGGTCCACGGTCGCGATGCCGCCGCGTCCGGTGACGGTGATCGTGTAGCGGTGCCCGTCACGGATACCGACAACCTGGCTCATGGGGATCTCCTTTTCGGTCAGGCGGCGGGCCGGTAGGGGCCCCACTCGCCGCGGAGCATCGGGTTGTACGGGCGGTCCTCCACCTCGAGCGGCAGGTCCGACCACACGAGGTGTGTGATGCCGGCGTCGAGGGCGGCGGCTACGCGGTGGTGCCCGTCGACCAGCCACGGCTGGCCCCGGTAGGTGCGGATCATGATGGGGAGGGCAATCCCGTCACGCCGTATCTCCTCCAGCAGGCCGGCGTAGTGCTCGGAGCGCCGCTTGTGGTCGAGGACGTCCCGCACGTACAGGGCGTCGGGGGTGTCGTCGTCGTCCGGGGTGAGCATGTCGAGGACGGTCTCGGTGGGGATGATGCCGAGCATGACGGGCCTCCGGGTCGGTCGGGGCCGCCGCGCGGAGAAGGCTGCCGCCCCGGGGGGTGGGTCAGGCGATGGAGCGGGCGTAGGCGGTGGCGCGGGCGAGCATGCCGGGCACCTCGTCCAGGCCGGCGCCACAGTCCTCGTCGACCACGGTCCACAGCTTCGGGGCGGTGACTTCCTCATGGTCGGGGTCGGTGTTGTCCGGGGTGGGGATGCGGAAGCTGTCGACGCCGTACCGGAAGGTCTGGCCGGGCTGTTCGGTGACCACGGTGAACACGGTGCCGGTGCGCACGACGTTCAGGATGCGGGCGTCGGTCGGGGTGCTGTTGGCGTCAAGGGCGCGGCGGGCGATGGACTCACGGAGCTGGGCGATGCGGATGCTGGTCATGGTGGGTTCTCCGATCAGGTTCAGGCGGCGAGGGCGAGGCGGGTGGCGGCGGTCTTGTAGGCGGGCTTCCGGGGCCGGTAGGCGATGGCGATGCGGGCGACCTGGGTGGGGGTGTAGCGGCGGCAGTCGTTGCGCATCTTCCGGCCGGCGTGGATGCGGGCGGGGGTGCCGTTGATGCCGAGTTCTTTGGCCTTTTTGCGGAGGGTGCCGGCGACGGAGCGGGCTTCGCGGGGGGTGAGGCCGGCGGCGATGCAGTGGGTGGTGAGGGTGCCGGTGCCGCGGCGGCGTATGCGGGCGGCGGCTCGGGTGGTGCGGGCACGGTTGCGGAGTTCGGCGCGGCGGGCGCGGCTGGTGCGGATCATGCGGGTCCCCCTTGATGGTTCTTGACGCTCCCCTTGCTCGGGGTGTAGCTACACCATAGAGTTGGGTGTAGCTACACCGCAAGCCATTCGATCGAGATTCTGTAGCTACACCGGTAGCTACACCCGAGAGGAGTGAAGATGACGCAGGTAGCTACACCCGGATACGGTCAGCGCATGTCGCCGAACGTGCCGAAGACCCCCGCCCGCCAGATCCGCATCGGCGAGACCTGGTACGACTTCGACGCCGCCGCCAAGGCCATGGGGACCGAGCGCGCGGCCGTGATCCGGCAGCTCATCGACTGGTACATCCGCGAGCCCGGCGCGAAGCTGCCCGACCGCCCGGACCGGGCCGTCGTCGAAGCTGCCCGCAAGGAGCGGGAGGAGGAGGGATGACCTGGCGCGGTGGCTGGACGCGCAGCTCGACGCGGACCGGCCCGGCGGCTACCGCGAGGAGTGGTGGCCGTAGCCTGCATACCTGAAGCGCCTTGTTGGATGACTCTGGCGGGGCGCTTCGCCGATTCCGCCCCTACTCCCCCACAGTCCGCGTCAGACTGCTGGCATGGATGATGTGGTGTACATGGTGCGGGGTGGGACGCGGGAAGCGTGCCAGCGGGAGTTGGACCGCCTGTGTGTGGCGCTCGATGCCCGGCCGACACTGCGGCCGACGGCCGGCACCGGCCGCGGTTGGGTCGCTCGTGCTGTACCCACGTCGAAGGCCCCGACCGTCCAGGCGGACAGTCGGGGCCCTGCCGTGTCTGGGTAGCTCAGCGCCCGTTGATGTTCTTGGCCCAGACGCCGGTGTTCTTCGCGTTGACGGTGGTCTGGGTGACGTCCCCGTGGAAGTGCTGGTGCACCTCCGGCTCGGGCCGGACTCTCTTGGCGAGCCGCGCAAGAGCGAGAAAAAGAGTGGTGGGGGCGCCGAAGACGATGCCGCAGACGATGGGGTCGGCGTACTGGGACAGATACATGAGCACGCCCGCGGACAGGCTGACCATGGAGAAGGCTCCCCCTCCAGCGAGTATCAGCACGCTGGCGTCCGTGGCGCCTTGACTCATGGGTGGCCGACCGGGCTGCGGGACGGGCGGGGCGTCCCCGACCTCGGGGGTGGGGGTGTCGTCGCGGAAGGTGGTGGGCTGGTAGGCGGAGGCAATGAGGCGGGCGGCTTCTTCCTTGGCGGCCTCCTCGCTCATCGGGATGACGGGCTCGGTCATGCGGGTTCTCCTAGTCGATTTCGCCGGTGCCGGAGCACACGAGGCAGGGGGCGGTCGTGGTGGTGTGGAGGCGGGTTTCGATGGCGTGCTTGCCGTTGCCCTTGCAGGCGGGGCACGGGTTGATCGGTTCGGGGGTGTGGTCGGGGTCGGGTTCGTACCCGCCGGCCTGTACGGTCCATGCGGCCTCGAGCGCTCCGGCCTTCGCGGCGGCGGCTCCGTTGCGGGCCGCCGTCTTGACCGGCTGGGTGACGGCGCGGACGGCCCGCCGCTTCTGCTTGCGGATCGCGGGCTTGATCAGCTTCCGCCAGTAGACGCGGGCGACCGCCTTCACGTCCTCCGCCGTGACCTCCGGGTACAGCTCCCCGGCGAGGACCGCACCGCCGATAGTGATCTCGAACAGGTCGGCGTCCTCGGGCTTCTCTCGCCCGGTGGATGCCGCCTTGATCGCTTTGAGGTCGGCAACCGTGATGAGAGGGTCTTCCCAGTTGTGGCCGTTGCCGCAGCTCCCTCGGGCGGGTGATCTGTCGAACCGGTCGCCGTCGAGGGTGAACGCCGCGGAAGCGCAGTCCGGGCACCCGTAGGGGGTGCTGTCGAGTGCTGCGTGCAGGATTTTCAGAGTGATGGCCATAGCGGGATCTCCTACGCATTCCGACCGTTACAGGGACCGTGATGGTCTGTGATGGTGCAGGTCAGGGCCGTGATGGTGTCCGTGATGACCCGTGACGCCGTCACGGTTACGGACCGCGAATCACGGGTCGTAACGGTGAGGGTCACGGCCCTGACCTGCGGCGTCACGGTGCCGTCACGGTCGTCAAGCGGCCTGGACGCTGCTTTCGCCGGTGATCTGCTTGATCGTCTCCAGGCGGTAGCCGCGCGCCCCGCCGGTCACCTGGACCGTCGCCGTGCTGACGTCCAGGTCGAGCGCGTCCACCGCTCGCTTCAGTTCGCCGGCGAGCTTCTTGGCGCCCGCCAGGCGAGCCTTCGTTTCGTCGTCGCCGAACTGCTCGAGCGCCCACGCGTCGGGGTCGTGCGTGCCGAGGTAGTCGAGGATGTCCCCGGTCGGCAGGAAGTCCGGGTCGTCGGCAGCGGCGAATGCGCCCCGCACCATCATCACGATCCTCGGCAGGTCGGAGCGCAGCCGGTCCTCCTCCGTGGCGCCGAAGTGGTCCAGGCCCGCGGCGTCGAGGGAGCGGCGCCCCACGGTGGGGCGGCCGGCGGCTGCCCGCTCCTTGCCGCGGCGGGTGGCTTCCTTCACATCGAGCATCAGGAACTTGTGGATCATCGGTTCGGTGGAGCCGCAGCCCATGATGTAGACCTTGCCGGCGTCGGCCGGGTCCTCGCCCTGAGCGGGGTGGAGCCGGTCGGGGCGCCAGCCGTCAGCACCGGCGCCGGTGCCGAAGACCTGCTTGATGTCCTGGTGCCGGGACGGCCCCACGATCTTCAGGGCGATGGAGTCGGCGATGGCGTCACCGAGCGAGTCGACGGTGGCCTCCTGCGCGGCCATGATGAGCTGGACGCGCGACTTGCGGCCGGTGCGCAGGATCTTGACGGCCAGTTCCTTAGCCCGGTCGGACAGCTGCGGGAACTCGTCGATGACGAGGACGATCGCCGGGTCTTCCGGGGTGGGTTCCCAGTTGTCGCCCATACCGAGTTCGGCGAACAGGTTCGGCCGCGCCTTCGCGATCTTCAGGGCCTGCTCCAGGATGGCCTCGATCTGCCCCATGTTGTCGTCGCCGATCGCCCGAACTCCGATCGCCTCAGCGAGAGGGGCGAGACCGTTGCCCGCCGGGTCGAGGTCGCCGACCAGGACATCGGAGCAGGCGGTGAGGATGTCGCCAAGGGTTCGGAGGATCACCGACTTCCCGCCGCCCGAGGACGCGATCACGACGACGTGGACACCGAGCAGGCTCACGTCGAACGGCTGGCCGTCCATCCGGTAGGCCACGACCTGCTTGTCCCGCATGCGGCGGCTGTTGGGCTTCCGCTCGGGTGCCGACGGCATTTTCGCGAACGGGTCGTTCTGCACCAAGCGCAGCAGCACACGGCCGCGGGAGGCACGCAGCGGCTGGCACAGGAGTCCGTCCTGCGGCAGGTCGAGCGGCGTCTCCAGGTCAGGAGCCTTCGACACGATGTCGGCCGGCTTGCCCTTGAGCAGGTGGACGGTGACTTCCCAGCCCCACTCGTAGCGCCGGTTCGCCTCCACCTCCTTCACCTGGATGCCTTCGGAGGCGAGCGCTCGGCGGACGCATTCGGCGGCTTCGGTGCGGTTCCGGGCGTCGGCGATCGGGAACGGCTCACCGTCGGCGGCGGCGATCTCCACCTTGCCGGGGTCGACACTGCGCGGCCGGCCTTTCAGTACGCCGACGGTGACGGCAGCCATCGCGTACAGGGCAGCGACCCACAGTCCGCCTTCGGCCAGGCTGTAGGTTCCGGCTCCGGCGACCGGGACGGCCGTGATGACGCGGGTGATGAGGTAGTTCTTACGGCGATCCTTCAGTTGCTGGGTGCGCCGGTGAACGACCGCGTCGAACTGGGATTCCTTCGACACGTCGCCCTTGACTGTCTTCAGTTGGGCGCGGGCGGTGCGGATCATCTGCGGGTAGTCGCCGACCATCTTGTCGTGCTCGATGCGGGCGATGTGCCACCAGCCGCGCGCCGTCCAGCCGATCCACACGACGGACGGGTGGTGGCCGACCGTGCGGGCGGTCCGGCGGGCGATCGCTGCCTGCGAGTGGATCCAGGCGGGCAGGTGCCGCTGAGGGGTGGCGGGCCGCTTGTCGACGACCGTCTCGACGGGGCCGGCCGCGGTCGGCTGGACGGGTACCGCCAGGGTCTGGCGGTCGGTGATCGGGGTGACCATGAGAGGGCTCAGTCCTTCTTCCGGGCGGTGAGTCAGGCGGTGGGTGTGGGATTGCTCTTGACGTAGTCGCGGAGCCGGACGGCGTACTCGTTGGATCCGCCTCCGATCACTTCGCGGACCTTGCGAGCGGAGAGTCGGTCGACGTCTCCGAGGGCATCGGCGAGCTTGCGGACCTTCTCAATGTGGGCTGGCTCGAGGGGCTTCTCGGGGGTCTTGGCGGAGGTGCGTCCAGAGCCCTGCTTCCCTTTACGCCCAAGGACTTCAGGCCCTTCGGAGGTACTCCGGGAGCGGGCCCGTGACCCTCCCCCCGCAGGCCCTTCAGGGCGGTCTTCTGCGGACGCTCCAGCGGGCCCGTCATCGCCCCGGTTCGAGCCGAAAACGTCGGCGAGCCACAGGTCGACGGCGACGCTTTCGGGGGTGCGACCGTGATCCCGCATCACCGCCTCAACCGCCTCCCGGGCGGCCTCCTTGGAGGCAAGGGATTCGGCCGTGAGCGACAGCGGCAGGCCGTGCTTCGTGTCCCACGCCTGTTGCCACGCAGCCTCTCGGGTAATGGCCCCGGTCGGATGCGCTGCCATGATCCGCTCGTACTCTTCGAACTCGTCCGGGAACAGCTTCTTGCGACGCTCGTCCTCGGCACGCTCGACCCGCTTGCGCTCCTGGTCCGCCTTCGCGGCTACCCGGGCGACCCGCCGGTCCTTCGCGCGCTGCCTCAGATCCCGGCCGTCCTCGGCGGCCTTCGACTCGAGGTACTGGCGGACCTCGGCAAGCAGCGGTCCGATGATCGACGTAGCGGCGAGGGCGTAGCCGGCAACGGGCCCGTACTCGGTGACGCCGTGAGCCCAGTTGATGTAGCCAGCCAGCGACCCGAGGGACGCGGTAAGGATCCAGAACGGCCAGCGAGGCAGGCCCTTGCGGTGCGCCCACCTGGTGCCCATGACGCCAACCCAGGCGAGGAGTTCCAGGAAGAACGGGATCGGGGCGAGCGTCCAGGCCAGGCCTGGGTCCTTGTCGTCCTTGCGGTCCAGGCCGAGGAAGTAGGAGATCTGGGCGGGGAGCGCGGCAAGCAGGCCGAGCGCCATGACGATGTTGACGAGGATCTTGAAGGTGGTGCCGTCCTCGTCGCGCTGTTCGCGTCGCTTCGCCTGGCGGGCCTTCTTGTCGTCCTTGGCCTTTTCGGTGACCTCGCCGAGCTGGTTACGGATCCTGGCCTGCTTGACCTGCTCGGCGAGCTTCACGGTCTCGGTCGCTACTGCGGCGGCCTCGGCGTCCTTGGCTGCTTTCTCGGCTTCGGCCGCGATGCGGGCGGTCTCGGCCTTCGTCTTGGCTACGTCGGCGTCACGCTCCTCCCAGGAACGGTATCCGCTGCTCATGGTTGTCCTTTCAGGACTGGTGGGGTGAACGGTCGGCTTGGGGTGGCGTCTAGCTGGCGGTGACGCGGGCGCGTCGGCGTAGGTGGTCGTCGGTGGTGGTGGGGGTGCGGCCCTGGAATTGGGCGTCGCCGGGGCCGTTGGGCTGGGCGGGGGCCGTGTACTGGGGGCGGCGGTTGTCGTCGGTGCGGGCGCCGTAAGCGTTGTCGGCGGCCATCAGGCGGTCGCCGGGGCGGGAAGGCCGTTGCGGATGCCGGTGAGCTCAGCGACCTGAGCGCCGGTCATCTCGCGGCGCGGTGCGGCGATGAGGGCTTCGGCGGTGACGGTGATCTGGTCCCATGCCTGGCTCACGGCCTGGTCGGCGGCGGCCATGACGCGGGCCCAGCTGGTGCCGGTGGCCGGGTCTTCGTGCTCGGTGCCGTCGAGGGTGACGGTGTAGTTGGAGCTGGCCAGGGCGGCGATGGCCATGTCCCGGTCGTGGGGAGATGCCGCGAGACGGTTAGCCACGTACTGGGGGTGGCCGACGCTGGTCAGGTGGCGCTTCTCGGCTGCCTCACCGGCGGCGAGTTCTACGGCCAGGTGGAAGCAGCGGGCGAAGCAGTTGTTCCAGGTGGTGGAGCCGGTCCAGCCCATGTATCCGTCGACGTCCATGGTGTAGACGCGGAGGCGGGCGAGGCTCATGCCGTAGGTCATGCCGATGACGGCGTGGCCGGCTTCGTGGTAGGCGATCCCGGTGATGACCTGGTCGGTGGGCCGTGAGACGAAGTTAAGGACCCGGGTGTCGGGAAGGGTGCCGAAGTCGATGGGCACGGTCTGTCCTTCCGGTCGGTCAGGCGGTGACGGGCTTGGCGAGGGCGGGCTTGCGCTTCAACCACACGACGGCGGCGGCGAGAAGGAGCACAGACGGCGGGATGGTGGCGATCACGGCGGCCAGGCCGGCGAGCGTCAGGGTGACGGGGGTGATGGCGGCGGGCCACAGGCCGACGGTCAGCAGGTACAGGGCGGCGAGCGCCCAGGCGATGTAGCGGAGCATGACGACCTCTCCAAGGTCGGAACGGATAGGGGTGGGTCAGAGGTGGTGCCCCGGCCTGCGTTTGAGGCGTAGGCCCGAGATCGACCGGGCCGGGGCTGGATCGGGCGGCCGGTCAGCTGAGGCGCTCGACCTGGACGTCGAGGTCGCGGGGGTCGTTCTTCGCGGCTTCCAGGCGGCGGTCGAGGTCGTCCTGGCTGTAGACGTTCACGCTGTCGGTCGCGGCGCCGGTGATCGTGTTGACCTTCTGGCCGGTGCGGCTGGTGGCGGTGAGTGCCCACTTCGGCATGCGAGGTTCCTCTCGGGTGGGTGGTGGAACGCTGAGCGGTTCCCCTCGACCCCGCCCGTGCGAGACGGGCGGGGCGGGCAACCGGTCAGCGGTCGATGACGGGCTTGTCCAGGTCGCGGTGCACGACGGTGGCCGGGACGCCCTCATCAGCAAGGGCCGTGCGGATCGCGGCGGCAACGACCCCAGCCCGGTGGCGTCCGCCAGCGCAACCGACCGCCACCTCCACGTCTTGGCCGCCGGGACCGTGCCGGTAGGCCACGACCGCATCGGAGACCGCGTCGATCAGAGCCGGGATGCCGGGCGTGCGGAGGACGGCCTGGCGGACCTCGCTGTCGTGGGCGGTCATGTGCCGCAACTCCGGGGAGACGTGCGGGTCCCGGAAGTGGTGGCGGAGATCAACGGTCAGGTGCGCGGCGGGCGGCTCCCCATGCAGGTAGCCAAACGATGTGACGGTGACGTTCATCGGCGGCCGGCCTTCCAGCCGGAACCCTGCGTCCAACCGCGGTTCTGGGCCTCGGTCACCATGCCGTTCAGGTCCTCGTGGAAGGCGGCCTCACGCTCGCGGTCACCGTTCTCACGGGCGTCCTTCGCGGCGGCGCAGGCCAGGTCCATGCTCTGCTGGAGGTCCGCGTCGCTCGCCTTGTTGTACCAAGCCATCAGGGTTTCTCCCTTTTTGAGTGATCGGATCGGGTGGTGGTGCGTGCCCCGGGCCGGATTCGATCCGGCAGCATCACGCCGTACTCCGGGGCGGGTGGGTCACTTGCGGGCGCTGTTCTCGTGCTCGCGGCCGGCCTGGGCGGCGGACCGGTAGCTGACGCAGTCCCAGCTGCGGTGTCCGCAGCTGCACACGGCCTGGTAGCGGTCGTCGTGGGTGCGCTCGACGCGCGTCTTGTGGCGGGTGCCGAACATGGCGGGTCCTCTCGGGTCAGTAGGAGTCGTCGGACGCCTGGACCTGCGCGTCCATGAGGGCGGCCGGCACGTCCACGGGCTGGCCCTGCTCGATCTGCTCGTACACGGCCTCTGACGCCAGGAACATGCGGTCCTGGAAGTCGTCGTTGCTCATCTGCGGTGTCCTCTCGGGTCGGTGGGTGGGCTATTCGGGGTCCTGCGCGCAGTGGCCGAGGATCCGCATCGCGGTCTCCTGCCGGCGGTCGCCGGAGTGGGCGGCCAGGTCGTAGGCGGCGTGCGGGCTTCCGGTGTTGAGCCGGGCGGCAGCGTCCTGCACTTCCGTCTCGGTGGGCCGGTAGCCGGTCGGCTCCTGGCGGCGGCGGAGGCCCATCAGGCGGCGGCCGGGTAGTGCAGGTGGAGCTCGGCGCAGCCGGTCACCCAGTCCAGGTGGATCGGGCACGTCGACCGCTCGGCGAGCGGCACCGCGTAGACGTCCTCCCGGTACAGCGCCCGGTCGAGGGCGTCACCGAACAGGTCGGCGATCGTCGTCGTGGACCGGACACGCCGGCCCAGCTCGGTGCGGGAGAGGTCGGCGTCGGAGATGAACGGAGACATGACAGGGGTAGCCCTTTCGAGTGCAGTGGGATGGGGTGATGTGAAGCTCAGAGGGTTAGTCCGTGTTGCGGTACTGCTCGACCAGGTCGCGGAGGCCGCTCAGCAGGCCGCGCGCCTTCGCCAGCAAGATCGCCTGCTCGCTCCCCGTGGCGTCGGCGGCCTCACCGATGAAGACGGCGGCCCGACCCACGTCCTCGGCGCCGTCGATACCGGCGTCCTCCATGCGCATGTACGCCGCGTCGAGCTGGTCGGCGAGCTCGGACAAGGACGTCGCCGCGGGCTGCTCGGTCACATCCGTGACGATGTCGGCGACGGCCAGGATCGACTCGGGGGTCACGACACAGTGCCCGTCGCACTGCTCACCGTCGTGAACCGTGCACCTGTACCGGTGGTCGGTGATCTCGACGGAAGAAGGCATGGCTGATCTCCTCGGTTGGTCATGCCGGAATAGGAGTGGTGGGCCGCGGGGGCGGGACAGGGGGTCGGAAACCGCCCCCCGCGACAGAACAAGGGGGCTAGCGGGGCCGCTGCTGCGACTGCTTGTTGACCTCGCGGACCTTCTCGGAGAGCTTCTTGTGGCCCTCCTCGTCAAGCCAGCAGATGAAGCCCTGCGGGTGGGGGCGCGGCGGCCGGATCGGCAGCGGGTCCTTGACCTTCTCGTGCTCGGCGCTCACGACGCCTCCCCGACGAGGTACAGGCGCGGGGTGGCCGGCTCGGGCCGGACGGTGACGAACGCCGTCGCCAGTCGGGTGTTCGTCTCCGGGTCGATCACCGCGACCATCAGCCGCGACGACTCCCCGCCGTCCCAGTCACCAACCCGGGCGGCAATCCGATCCGCGGTCTCCCGCTTCGCGTGCAACAGGGCCAGGTCGGCGCTCACCGGACCTCACCGCCCTCGACGACGCGGAGGACGATGCCCAGCTGCCCCTGCAGATCACCGACCAGCATCAGCAGATCCGCGCGGGACAGCGCCGCGTAGTCGGTCGCCCTCGCGGTGGCGAGCACCTCACGGGCCCGGCCCACCGACCCACGGTCGGCGGCGTCCAGCTCGATACGGGACATCACGCCACCTCCTCAACGACGAGGAACTGGTCAGATTCGAGGTCCATACGGACGGTCGCGGGCGTACCAGCAGCGGTGAGCTCGGCGGCCTTCTCCTCCGCCGGCCACGACCCGCGCGGGCCACCAGCCGGGAACCGGTCGAGGATCTCGCGGGCGGTCACCGGACCTCACCCCGCATCACGGCCATCAGGAAGTCGTCCAGAACGATCGGGGCGACGTCGGGGCGAGTGGAGTCGTGGAGTTCCAGTCGGCCGCCGTTGTCGAGCGTCTCGCGGATGGCCTCGCCGTTCGAGGCCGCCATGTCGATGCGGGTCGGATCGCTCACGACGCCTCCCCGATCAAGTCGAGACGGCCGGCCTCAGCGAGAACCGCGCGAGCGGCGGACATCACGTCCTCCGCCGCAGCCAGACTGTCCGCATCCAAGTCGGTCATCTCGCCGGCCACGGCGAGCGCCGCGAGCTGCACCGCGTGCATCGCAGCCGTCTCGTACTGGGCAACCGCACGCACCAACGGGAACTCGGCCTGCAGCCGGTCCAGCAGCGCAGCGGCAGAGGCGGAAAGCGGGGCGGTCAAATCGGGGGTGGGGGGTTCGACGGTGGTAGACATCACGCCGCCTCCTCAGTGGCTTCGGTGGGAGCCGTCGAATTCAGGACGGACTCGGGGATCCGGAGGGCTCCGGTTGCGCCGTCTCCGGGCTTGTAGGGCTGGCCGTTCCTGTAGGCCGGGAGAAAGCCCTGGTGGATCCAGCGGTAGACGGTCGCGGGGTGCACTCGGAAGTGCGTCGCGACGTCTCGAACTCGCAGCATTACGCCTCCGATCGAGTGCTTCGCATCTGTCAGCAGACGTTAATACCTTACGTATCTAGGTAGCAAGCCATACGGCATGAAACTGGCCAGAGTCACCCCGACAGGCGTAAGCATCAAAGGATTAAGGTGGGGAGGTCAGCAGCCACATAGTCAGCAGGGGAGGAGGCGCAGGAGATGACCGATAAGCAGCGACAATCCGACTCACTCGCTTACATCGCGCCACAGGGAAGCGGGCAGGCCGACGCTTGGAGCAAAGAGGCCGGGGAGCGAGGAGGGCAGCAGCTCACCGAGGTTGCCGAGGTCATCCCGCCTAGCGCGGTAGCCGAGGCGCTGCGCCTCTCTCCCGGCGAGCCAGCAGTCGTCCGGCGCCGCGCCATCTCCCTCGACGGAGACGTGATCGAACTCGCCGATTCGTACTACCCTCGCGCCATCGCCCGCGGCACGGCCCTCACCGAGAAGCGCAAGATCAAGGGCGGCGCCCCAACACTGCTGGCAGAACTCGGCTACCAGGCCCGCCACGTCAGCGAGGACCTGGAGTTCCGGGCCGCCGACAAGACTGAGCTCGACGCGCTGGCCCTGCCCGAGGGGGCTAACGTCCTCACCTTGCTACGCACCACATCCACCGAAGACGGGAGCCCTTTCGAAGTGCAACTCATGGTCCTGAAGGCGCCTCGTCGCCTCCACTACGAGATCGAGGTCGACTGACATGCCCGAGCCGCACGAAGACAAGCGCCCCCTTGCCGAACGGATCGCCGCCGACATAAGAAAGCTGATCATGTCCGGCGACTGGGAGCCCGGCCGCAAGGTCCCCACGAACGAAGAACTACGCACGAGGTACGAGACGTCCAACGTAACGATCCAACGCGCACTCCAGATCCTCAAGGATGAGCGGTTCCTTGAGGGCCAGACCGGCGTGGGCGTATTCGTGCGCAGCAGTCGCGCGCAGACCATCCAACCCGCTCACTACATCGCCCCTTCGGAACCGGGCCGGCCATACCGCTGGCTGACCGAAGCGAGCAAGAGACAGCAGCGCGGCAAGTATCGGATGCTCGAGGTTCACGAAGTCGCACCCCCCCTCGAGGTCGCGCGAGCCCTACGCCTCGAAGAGGGCGAAACAGCGATGCTGCGTTCCCGCATCGGATTCCTCGATGACCAACCGGCCGAGCTGGTGCACTCGTACTACCCGATCGAGTTGGCGCGCGGCACGCGACTTGCGGACCGCCGACTCATCCCCGGCGGCTCCCCTGCCCTACTGGAAGAGATGGGGTATCCGACGCGATCCCAGGATGACGCGGTCGCCGCCAGGCCAGCCACGACGGAGGAGTACGAGGCGTTGGAGATCCCACGGGACGTACCGGTGCTCGAGATCTTCCGCATCGTCTACAGCGATGACGAGAAGCCGATCGAGGTCACGCTACTGACGAAGCCGGCCCACCGGTTCAAGATGGGCTACCACATCGAAGTGCACTGATCAGAGGTCCGACAGCCCTCGGCTCATGCCGGGGGCTTTGTCATGCCGAACGCGAAGGCTTGATACAAGTGCGAATAAGGTCTACGGTCTAAGCGTGCTCGCCGCCGCACTTTGCGTGACGGCTTGAACGCACGTAAACGGCCGAGGTGCGTCAACACCCCGGCCGTCGAAGTCATCAGCGGTGCCAGCCGCTGACCGTGAACTCAATCTGCGCGATTGGAGTCTGCCCATGACTGTAGCGCTTCCCCTCTCCCCCGACCACTTGCTCGACGCGCCGCTGCCGCAGCTGCTCGCCGAGACGGGCGCCGAGATCATCGACAGCGCGATCCCCGACCGGGACTTCTTCGGCGCGGCCGTCCAGCGGAAGAACGGCGACGTCCTCCTCGCCATGCCGGCCGGGCGCAGCGAGCTGGAGCACGAAACCATGGCCCGCTACCTCCTCGCCCAGGTCTTCGACGTCGACCTGCCCAAGCTCCCGGCCCCGTTCACAACCACGGAAATCTGACCCCACCCGTCCAGGGAGCAGAGCATGACTGCCTATCCCGTTTCCCCGAACACGGTGCTCGCCAACGCGCTCGGCCGTGCCGAGGATGTTCTTGCGCCGCGGATTCGCACTGCGCCGCCTGAGCGCATCGTGTTCATGGTCGGCACTCAGATCAACGGTGTGCCTCACCTGGGCACCTCGCTGGTGCAGTCCCTCACCTTCGCCACTGCTGCCCGGGTTCGGCAGCGTTTCGGTATCCCTGTCGAGGTGGCGTTCGGCGCTCTCGACAATGCCCCTCACGAGGTCGTTGTGGACTCGGGGTCCGGGCACCGGTATCAGCGCGCCTACGCTCAGGCGCTCGGTGAGGATGTTCTCGCCGATCAGGTAGACGTCCTGTACCGGCCGCTGTTCGTAGCTCTTTCCGAGCGACTGTCGGTCCCGTACTCGATCGAGATGTACTCCCGGCAGCAGGCCGATGGGCACTTCCGCCGTACCTGGTTACGGGCGCATCGCCGTATCGACGCTGCCCGATGGTGGCTTGACCCGGCTCACGGCACTCCGCATGTCCGTGTTCCGTGCTCGAAGCCGGGCTGCGGCTGGGCTGAGAAGTACGCGGAGCGGACTCGGATTCTGGTCGGCGACGAGCACGCCGTGGTGCATGCGGTCTGCCTTCACCACGGCCCATACGAGATCGTCATCGCTCCGGACAGTGGTGGCTATCTCGATCTTGCGACGCTGTACCGCAACCTCGTCAAGGAGTTGGCTGCCGGCGCGGACCGGGGCTGCTTGAGTGTGATGGTGAAGGGTGGGGACTGGGTTTTCGGTTCAACCCTCGTCGACAATGCGCTCACCGCGATCGGGCTCGTTGGTGCGCAGTTGCCCGCTCGGTTGTTTTGCCCGCAGGTTGTCACGGACACCGGTGCGAAGCTGTCCAAGTCGCTTATCCGGGAGGGGCGCGCGTCCTTGCCCGAGGGTGCTGCGCCTTGGATGCTCGACACCCGGGAGTGGCCGGGCTCGTTGTCCGAGTACGCCGACGGGCTGCTCGGCATGACTGAGGTTGTCCTGTCCGATCCGCGGCACTTCTTCCGCTCGTACTCGGCTGGGGAGATTGGCCGGCTGATGTCCGCACCGACAAGGAGGACCACTACCTCATGAGCAATACCGGCATCGTCCGTAGGTACGAGTTGAACCTGTACCGGCAGTACTTCGACCTGGTCGCCGCTGGCCGTAAGAGGATCGAGGTTCGAGTGCGGTATCCGCACCTCGCCGGAATGGCTGCGGGTGACACGATTCGGTTCCGGATCAAGGGCACCGACGAGACGTGCGACGTCCGAGTGTTGCGGGTGACCGCTTATGACGACTTCGAGGCGCTCCTCGACGGCGAGGGCCCGGCGAACGTGAACCCCACGGCGGGCCGCGAGCAGCAGCTCGCGAATATTCGGGCCATTTATCCGCCGGAGAAGGAGGCGCTGGGGGCACTCGCGATCGAGATCGAACGCTTCGCCGTCTGACAGCATGACGATGCCCCCGATCGCAGCGGCGATCGGGGGCATCGCACGTCTACTGCTCTGCAGCCTCGCTGGTTGTGGCGCGGTCGTCGATGACGATGCGGACGGGTGTTCCGTCGCCGTCGCCGTGGTGGGGGCGGTCGATGATCGCCTGTACGGCTGTGGTGATTTTGTCGTGGATGTGGGCGGCGATGGCTCGGGTGACGGGGCTGTTGGCGGTGTGGTGGACGTGGTCGAGGCTGGTGATGGCGGCTACGAGGCTGGGGCCGGAGAAGCGGACTTGGACGAAGCCGTCGTCGTCTTGGACTTTGCCGGGGATGTGGAAGTGCTGCTCGTTCCCCGCAACTTGGATGAGGAAGGCCCAGGTGTCGCGGTGGGCTTCGACGGTGGCGTGGGCGATGCCGGCGGCGGCGCGGAGGATGTCCGGATCGGGCTCGGTTGTGGGTTCGATGGTCGGTTCGGGTTCGGGCGCGGGTTCGGGTGCCGGGTGCTCGACGGGCTGCGGCTCGGGGGTGGCGGCGGGCTCCTCCCTGAGCTCCGACGCTTCCGGCACTGGGGGCGGCGTCTCCCGTAGCCTGCCGTCCAGCTGCCCGATGGCGCCGCGGATGGCGATGAGTTCGCTGCCGATGTTGGCGAGGTGTCCGGTGGCGACGTCGCTGGTGCGGCCGAGCGCTTCGCGGGCGACGGCTCGGATCTCGGCGAGGCCGCTGGTGATGGCGGCGGTGGCGTCCCGCCGGGCTTGGTCGATCATGTGCTGCTGGTCGGCGACCTGCTGCTTGACGGCGGCGAGGTCGGTGGCGAGTTTCCCGAGCTGGTCGAGGATCTGCTGAAGCTGGACCCTGTCTCCACTGCCGAATGGCACTTTTCCCCCTCATGGTCACTAGTGACCCGGTACAGGGTGGTGTGGGTGGCACTGGTCGACAAGGATGCGATCTGGCCAGCGGGCGTGTCGCGTGCTGACGGTGGTGGGGTGTTACGCCCGTGTCACGGTGGTGACGGTTCGTGACGTGCTGGTGGTGTGTGCGTGATAGTTGTACTCGTGCGGGTTCGATCACCGCTCTTTTCTGTCTGTGTCCTTACGGGGGTTCTTATGCGTGGTTTCGTCGTGTCTGCTGCCGTTGTCGCCGGTGTGGTCATGCTGTCGGGGTGTGGTGGTGGGGATGGGGGCGACGACGCGAAGAGCGGCGGCTCGTCCGCAGTGGCGGACACCGCGGCGTGCGAGAAGGCCGTGACCGAGCAGGTGAAGAAGTCGATGGGCGGGGACAAGGCGGCGAGGGACGCGGAGGAGTTGCCGGCGTCGTGTGCGGGGTTGGATGAGGCGACGAAGGAGAAGATCGCGGAGAGGGCTGCTGGTGCGGCCATCGCGGATGCGTTGGGCGGGGATGAGAAGGAGTCGTCTCAGGAGCCGGATGCGAAAGCCGACGTGAAGATCACCGCGTGTTCGAAGGATGAGTTCGGCTATCCGGTGGCGAAGCTTGAGGTCGTCAACTCCACCGATAAGACGCAGGACATGAACGTGCAGGTGTCGTTCAATGGCGCGGACGGTACGCGTCTGGCGGAGGGCGGCACCATCGTGACGGCGCTGGAGCCGGGGCAGAAGGCGAAGGAAGACGCGATGGGGCTGAAGGAGATCTCGGGCAAGTTCACGTGCAAGGTGGGCAGTGTGGACCGCTGGGAATCCCAGTAACCGGACCAGGGTCCGGGTAGCTTCGTCGGCGCCGCTCGAGGTGGCGCGGAAGTGGAACGGCGGCATTGAAGCCGGTGGCGGCGGACATGCCTACCTGGGCGTGGACGAGACAGGCACCACTCTCCGCTGAAACGACGATGCCCCCGACCGCTGTAACGGCCGGGGGCATCGCGGTGCAGGCCTACCGCCGCCACACGTTGACCTTCTCCGTCGACAACAACGGCGCACCCTCCGGGCCCTTCACGTGTGAGGGCACCCACACCTTCCGGTGCTCCTGAACAGACGGTCGCCAGGCGTTCCGCCAGTGCCCCGACACGACCCACCTGTGCTTGTAATGCCAGCCGGCCGTCTCCCGGTCCGGGTCCTGATCCTGCGGCGTGTACTGGCGACGCAGATCGACGACGGTCACCTCCGGGGCGGGCAGACCATCCCGCGCATAGGCCCGCGCGGTCGGCTTGTCGGCCCGCTCCCGGGTGCGGTCGATGAGGAGCGGCTGCTGCATCAGCAGCCACGCCGACGCCAGCGCCGCCACCACCGGCTGGGGCATCTCAGAGTCGAGCTGTGCCATTGGCAGCGGCTCCGCCGTGACGGGAATCGTCGCCGCATAGATCGGGATCAGCGGCGGGATCTTCTCGACGACCACCTCCAGCTCGGGCCGGGCTGCCGCAGCCTCGGCCACCAGCCGGTCCCGGGACATCAGCAGCCACACCAGCAGCTCGTCCTGGTACGGGCCCCACGCGCATGCCTCCACCGGCACCTGCACGCCCTGCGCTTCCATGTGGCCGATGCCGTCCTGCCAGTACAGCAGCCCGCACGGGGCCGGCCGGTCCGCGGTCGCCCACCGTGCGGCGGCGAGCTGCTCACCGGCGTGCATGGCGAGAGCGGCCATGTCCTGCTGTACCCAGAACAGCTCACCGACCTCAAGCATGGACGCCAGAGCGTCTAAGCCTTCTGCGATGTCTGCGCCGGTCCCGGACCGGATGGACGAAGACGGCTCCCGAAGGTGCCGCAGCGTCTGCCGCCGCACCCTCGGGAGCTGGGAAGGGCGCAGGGTCACTCGCCGCTCTTTCCGTCGTCCTCGCGGCGCTGGGCGAGCAGGGCGCGGCCCTTGTCGGCGATGGTCTTCACCGTGGGTTCCTTGATGTCGACCCTCTTGGCCAGGATGGCCTGGCCGCCACGCCCCCAGGAGTCGATCATCTTGGCGAAGGCGATCTGCCGGCGCTGGGTGGCCTGCTGGTAGCTCTCCTCGGCCTTGCTGAACTTCTCGTGCGCCCATTCCGCGTCGATCAGGCGGGCCGTGTCGTTGTTGGCGGCGCCGTCGTAGATCTCCTTGGCGGAGATGCCTTCGACGTCGGTCTCGTCCCAGATGGGGAGCTCTTCGCCTTCTTTGTCGTAGGAGGGCATAGCGCCGGCGGTCGCGCCGCGCACCCACTCCTCGTAGGCGGCGATTGCCTCGTCGAGGTCGTCGGTGTCCTGGAAGTCGCACTCGCTGGGGCCGCTGTCGAAGATGACCCACCGGTGCTCGCCGTTGGGGTCGGTGTAGGGCATGAGGGCGAGGTGGTAGGCCTTCTGGCCGATCTCGTCGAGGCTGAAGGTCTCGCGTACCTCGTCGCGGCGGCCGAGGGCGGCGTTGATGGCGGCCTCGAAGTCGTCGGCCTGGTCGGTGTCGATGTCGATGCCCTGGATGCTGGAGCGGATGACGCGGAGCATGATGTTTCCCCCTTCTGCGGGTGGGCCGTTCCCTCCCGACACGAGAAACTTAGCACCCCCCTAAGAATAAAGCAAGGGGGGTGCTAAGAAACGCCTCCGTCGCCTCGGGTTGAGGTGGCGGGGGCGCTGTCGTCTTCACCCGAGGTAGGTGACCTGCAGTACGGTGATCGTTTTCATCGCCTGGCCGATGAGGAGGACGGCGAAGGCCTGTTTGGTGACGATCATCCGGACGACGCCGTCGTCTTCGCCGTAAGGCTCGGTCACGGCGTGCGGGTCACGGCAGGCCTCAGCGAGCGCGAGGGTGAGGGCTTCACTCGCGGCCGGCGGCATCGCCTCATGGACGGCTTCGGCGGCAGGGTCGTACTTCAAGCGATACACGGGCGCACCTCACCCCTAGTCGGTCCAGGCAGAGTGGGAGTGAAGGGCCTCAGGGATGATGCAGAGAGTAGCAGGATGGCGACACGCAGTGTGCCGCGTTCCTCGATCAGGCGGCGCCGCACGCTCGGATACGGTCGGCGTCGGTGAGGACACGGTCGGTCGCGTCACTCCAGCCCGCAGTCGGCTCCTCACCCCGGGCCTCAGCGGCAGCGATAGCGCGGCCCCGCTCGACGGCTGCCAGCGTGTCCTTCGCGATGCGTTCCCAGCGGGCGAAGACGCCAAGGAGCTGGTGGGCGGGCGCTCGGTTGATCTCGGCGAGGAAGCGCTGGGCGAGGGCAGGGTTGCCGAGGGCGTCACGGATGGACTCGATGGTCCAGGGCTGCTCGCTCATGGTCGCCTCCTGGCCCGCGCGATTCTTGGAGCGTGATTTCACCGTAGCGCACGGCCTGGGCCGCAGTGGTGGTACCACCGGGGAACGTTCCTCGCTGACGCTACCTGGCATATGCCAGGGGTTCGCTATCGGTCGAGGGCCCGACAGCGAACGCCCCCGCACCTCAAGCCGAGGTGCGGGGGCGTTGTCGTGCACGGTTACAGGTAGGCGCGGCCGGGGAGGGCGGCGGCTTCCTTACCGGGCCGCATTTCGATCCAGGTGAGGATCGCGGCGACGACGGCGAGGACGGTGATGTACACGCCGCCGAAGAAGTCGGGGAGGCCTTCGATGGTGTCGCTGCCGACGAGGGCGAGCATCACGACCTCGGCGACGACGGCTGTGATGCTGCCGGCGAGGAGGCCGCGGTCTCGGCGGGTGCGGCGGGTGAGGTGCAGGTACAGGAAGGGCGCGAAGGCGAGGAGTCCGGCGCTGGCGAGGGGGACGAGAGTCCAGGCGATGCGTTTGATCACGGGGTGCGTCCTGTTGATTGGTGGTGGTTGTGGGCAGTTTGCCGCGCGGGGCACCAGCACGGACGCAGAGTGATCATTCTGTTACAGCCTGGGCTACTCCCCCGCCCGCCGCCGGCGTCGACCGGCTCGTGCGGCGGCGAGGTACCAGTAGACCTCCGCCTGCCGCTGCATCCGCCGGGTCACGCGCCCACTCCACAGGACGTACACCAGGGCACTGACGCTGACGGCCAGGGCGACACAGGACACGATCACGAGGGCTCCTTCGTGGTCCAGGTGGCGGGTGCGAGGGTGAGGCGGCCGTCGGGGAGGCGGTCCCACCAGTACGGCCGGCTGAACAGCCAGACGACGCGCAGGCAGTCGGGGTCACGGATCACGACGGCTCCTCTCCGTCGAGTGCGCGGATCGTCGGGCACGGATACGGCACGTGTCGATCGTTCGTTGAGCACCAGTCGCAGGCGTCGTACTCCTGCCGGTGCAGGGCCCGCACGCGCTTCATCCGGGCGGACGCGGCGGCGTGCATCTCGGCGAGTTGGGTCTCGTCGAACGCAACGAGAAGTGCTCGCGCGGCAGGGCTGGTGTCGGTCACGACGGCTCCTTCGGTTGGGTGGGCAAGTGGTCGACGAGGTGCTGGCTGTAGGCGACGAGGCCGCGACCGATGAGGACGCCCCATCCGTCGGGGTCGGCGGGCCGGCCGGCGGCGTCCCATTCCTCGCCGAGGTCTTGCAGGACTGACCAGTAGGCGCGGCAGGAGTCGCACCGGCTGGTGGACTCCTGCCGCTGCCACGTCACGGCTGGTCCCCTGCGTGTTTGTCGGTCCAGTAGGCGCGGTCGGCTTCGGCGCATTCGGCGACGGTCGGGCCGGCGTTGCGGGCGGGCGGGTTGAGGGCGCGGATGGTGGGGCAGGGCCAGGGCGCGGACAGGCGGCCGTAGTCCTCGGTGCAGTTGGCGCAGTAGTCGCCTTCCTGCGGGTGCAGGGCGCGGACCCGATCGAGGGCGGTCTGCACCTGCTTCAGCTCGGCTTCGGCGTCCCAGGCGCGCTGCTGGTAGCCGAGGGCGGTCTGCCCCAGCGTCTTCAGGTCGGCCGCGGCGTTCGTTGCCTGCCCGTTCTGCCGGATGACGTCGGCGAGGTCGGCGTGGGAGTACGGGTCGTCGTCCTCCATGAATCCGATGTCGCACAGGGCGCGACGGATGTCGTCGAGTTGGTGTTCCTTGGCGCGGCGGGCCTGGTGGGCGAGACGGAGTCGCTTCTCAGCCTGGTCGACGGTGTGCGGGTGGTGTGTGGCGAGGTGGGGGGTTATGGCGTCGAGGACGGCGCCGGCCATGGCGTCCCAGGTGCTGATGTCGGGGCAGTGGGTGAGGGCCCCGGTGATCAGCTCGCGCAGGCGAAGGCCGTCAGCGTCCGCCTGCGGGCCGTTCCACCCCTCGCATGCCCTTGGAGTCGGGAAACCCCCCTTCGGGCGCTCCTGGGGACTGTCAGGCGTCTTCTGGTCGGTCATGCGGCTTGCCCCTTGGTCTGGTTGGCGGTGGCGATGGTGGTGAGGTCGGCAAGGGTGATGTGGCCGTGGTAGATCGCGAGGACGACCGCGTGGGTGCGGTCGCGGGCGTCGAGCAGCCGGTACGCCTCACCGAGATGCCGGTCGACGGTGCTGCGGCGGATGCCGAGTCGACGGCCGGCCTGCTCACTGGTGTGGCCCGAGGCGGCAAGGAGCAGCACCTGCCGCTGTCGGGCAGTCAGTCCTCTCACGGCTGGGCTCCGGGCTGCCGGACCCGTCCGCGCGGGTCGAGGATGCCGTCGGCCTGGGCGAGCAGCCGGAGCGCGCGCCGCAGGGCGGAGCGGAGGGGTTCGCGGCGGCGGGCGTAGGCGGTGAGGATCTGCGCGCTGCCGTCGTCGGGAATCCAGCGAACCGGGACACGGCGGTTCACGACGCCACCCGCTTCCCGCGCCCGCTGTACCAGGGCAATGCGAGGCCGTCGTTCTCAGCGCGGGGCACGAGGTGCAGGTGCAGGTGGAACACGGACTGCGTCGCCTCCCGACCACGGCTGGTGATCAGGTTCATGGGTCGATCCGTCCATCGCATGAGCTGCGCCGCGTGGAACATCGCGTCAGCCGAGACGGCGGGGTCGCTCGCGAAGTCGCGGACGTGCCGCTTCGGGATGACGAGAATGTGCCCATCGACCACGGGGTTGAGTGGAACGATCGCGATGACGTCGGACCATTCGTGCACGTAGGTGGCGAGCGCACGTCCAGCGACGATCTCGCAGAACGGGCAGGGCTGTTCGGTCACGGTGCTGGCCTTTCGGGTGGTTTGCCTACGGGTTGGTGGTCGAAAGCTCTGTGCGGCCCTGTGAGGCGTCGGGGAGGGTTCCGGCGGTGCGAGAGTCGTCGGGCGGGCGGGAGGCGCTACAGCGGGCGTGTAGCGCCTCCCGTGGGGCTCAGGCGGGCGGAGGGGACGACTGCGCCCCGTCCTGCCGCGCCCCGGCGGCGGGCTCGCATTCCGCGCCGCACAGTTCGTGGTCGCCCTCGGCGTGGGCGTCCTCGCGCTCGTGTCGGGTGCAGGGCTCCCCGGTGCCGTCGGCGTCGCACTCGGGGACGCTGCACGGCGTGCGGGCGGGCGTCTCGGTTGCCGTCTCGTCGGCCATGCGGCGCAGCAGGTCGGCACCGTCCATGACCCCGCCGTTCCAGGCGTCGCAGTACGTGTCGTAGCCGTAGTCACGGCTGTCCGTGTCGTAGTCCATGCGACCGAGGGCCTCGGCGGCTTCGCGGAGGACGACGGTCCGGTCGGCGGGCTCGGGCAGCACCGCCAGCACCGCGTCGGCTGTGCCGCGGTAGTCGTCACGGATCGCCTCGGGCTGCCGCTCCCAGCTGTGGTCGGGAAAACGGTCGGCATGAATGGCCTCAGCAACGGCCTCGCGGAGCGCGGCGCGGCCGGTGAGCGGGGCCACGGCAGCAGACACAGCGGCGCGCACCGCGGCCCGGTACCGACGCGCCTTCGCGACGGCGTCCGCGTCCCAGCCGTGCCGGGAGGCCATCTCCTCGAGCGCGCCGTGGACGCACGTGTCGTCGTGGGTGGTGTCTTCGCAGTCCCAGCCGACGAGGACGGCGTACAGCCAGGCGTCGACGCGGTAGGTGCCCCAGTCGCGGCTGCTGGTGGTGATGAGCCGCTCCATGCCTTCGAGGGCGGCGGCGAGGTCGTGGGTCATCAGGTGCTCCGGGTGGTGGGGCCGCCCCGTGGTGGGGGCGGCCAGGCGGGTCAGGTCAGGCAGAGGCGAGGCGTGCGCGGCCGGCGTCGGTCACGGTCACGAGGTGGCCGCCGATGCTGGACGTGCGGTCGATGCGGATCCGGTCGGCCTTGGCCAACGCCAGCCAGATGTCGACAGAGGCGCTGAACCCGTCCCGCGACCCGAGCTGCCAGACGCGTCGGCGCCCGTCGTCGTAGACCGGGACCGGCTCCTGCTGCTTGGCGATCTCCCGCAGCAGGCGCATGGCCGTCGGTCCGTCGGGGTTCGCCTTCGGCCGGGACTGCTTCGCCGCGCGCTGGGCCTTCGCCTGCTGCTCCAGTTCGGCGGCCAGCTTCCGGCCGGCCTCGGTGATGTGGAGCGGGCTCTCGCCGTACTCGTCCCATCCCGTTGTCAGACCGGCCTTGCACAGGGCGGGGAAGAGGCGAGTGCTGTAGAGGCCCTGGGTGCTGACGCTGTCGAGGTACCAGCGGTCGCGGCCGGAGTAGCGGACGGCGACGCCGTCTCCGGTGTCGCGGCGGGCGAGTTCCAGCAGCAGCTTCTGCGAGGCGGGCGGAAGTTCGGCAGGGCTGGTGGTCATGGTGGTGCCTCTCGTGTGGTGGGATCGGATGGCCGGCCGCCCCGCACTAGGCC
>NZ_JAHWZY010000018.1:0-144552 GCF_041380215.1 Streptomyces pimonensis | reverse complement strand
GGCCCCCCTCCGGCACCCGCCTCCCCTCGCGGTACATTGGTCGCAATGTCCGCATATGTACGGCGTTCAGTGTGGCCGGTGCGGTGCTCCCTCGTCGGGGTCGGTGTGCGGGGCAGCCGTCACCGCGTGTCCGACGCGCCGACGACCGGCCGGGAAGTCGGTGAGGTCCGGGTGGACGGCTGATGGAAACCGCGATGGCTGCCGTGGTACGGGAGAGCGGCGCGTACGGCGGGCTGCTGTACGTGCTGCCGCCGGGCGACGACGCCCTGTGGCTGGTCGTGGTGGCGGGGGCCCCGCACGAGCTCGCGACTCCGTGGCGGCGGATCACGCTGACCGATCCGATGCCGGTGGCGGACGCCGTGCGCGAGCGGCGCCTGGTGTGGCTCGGCGGGCAGGAGGAGCTGGCACGCCGCTACCCGCGGCCGGCCCTGGTGCTGCCGTACGACTTCGCTCTCGCGGCCGCCCCGGTCACGTCGGGCACCGCGGTTCTGGGCGGACTGGTGCTGTTGTGGTCCGGAACCCATCCCCCGCGGCTCAGCCCCGGCGAGCGCGACGCCATCGAGTCGGGCTGCCGCCGTCTGGGCGACCTTCTCCGGAAGTCCGCGGACCGCGGCGATCCACTACTGCCCGCCGGCCGGCCGCGGACCCTGCCCCTGCCGAAGGGGCGTACGGTCCTGCCCGGCGAGGCGGACGCGATCACGGCCTTCGTCGACCGTCTGCCCGGAGGGTCCTGCGCGCTGGACATGAACGGCCGCATCACCTTCGTCACCCCCGCCGCCGCCGATCTCTTCGGCGCCGGTCCGGACGAGCTGGTGGGCGCCCTGCCCTGGGAAGCGCTGCCGTGGATGGACGTCCCCCAGGTCGAGGACCGCTACCGGGCCGCGTTGGTCAGCAACCAGCCGCAGGCGTTCACCGTCCTGCGCCCCCCGGACACGTGGCTGACGTTCGAGCTGTACCCGGACCCCTCCGGCATCAGCGTCCGCATCACCGGTGCCGATCCCTCCGAGGAGGCTCCCGCACCGCCGGCCGCACCGGCCGCCGGTCCCAGCCGCGCCGTCCTGCTGTACCAGCTGATGCAGCTGGCCGCCACCCTGACCGAGGCCGTCGGCGTACAGGACGTGGCCGACCAGACCGCCGACCAGCTGCTGCCCGCCCTCGGCGCCCAGGGCATGGTGCTGATGGCCCCCGAGGACGGCAGGCTGAGGATTCTCGGCCACCGCGGCTACAGCGCCGAACTCATCGCCCGCTTCGACAGCCTCCCCCTGAGCACGGACGTCCCCGCCGCCAGGGTCCTGACCACCGGCGTCCCGCACTTCTTCACGAGCTTCACCGAACTCCAGCGCGACTACCCGGCGACGGCACACGAGGACGGAATGGCGGCCTGGGCCGTCCTGCCGCTGATCGCCTCCGGCCGCCCCAAGGGCTCCCTCCTCCTCTCCTACCGCCGTCCCCGCGCCTTCCCGCCCGGCGAACGCGCCGTCCTCACCTCGATGGCGGGCCTGGTGGGGCAGGCCCTGGACCGCGCCCGTCTCTACGACGCCAAACACGACCTCGCCCACCGCCTGCAGTCCGCCCTGCTGCCGCACACACTTCCCCACGTCCCCGGTCTGAAGGTCGCCGCACGCTACCTTCCGGCGGCCCGGGGCCTGGGAGTCGGCGGCGACTTCTACGACCTCATCCTCCTCGACGAGCACACCGTCGGCGCCGCCATCGGCGACGTGCAGGGCCACAACGTGGACGCCGCGGCGCTCATGGGGCAGGTACGCACCGCCGTGCACGCCCACGCCACCGTGGGCTCGGCCCCCGACCAGGTCCTGGCCGGCACCAACCGTCTGCTCACCGACCTCGAGCCGGGCCTGTTCACCAGCTGCGTCTACGTCCATCTCAACCTCGCCACCCGTCGCGCGTGCGTGGCCACCGCCGGCCATCCGCCG
Source organism: Streptomyces pimonensis (assembly GCF_041380215.1). Classification (NCBI taxonomy): domain Bacteria; kingdom Bacillati; phylum Actinomycetota; class Actinomycetes; order Kitasatosporales; family Streptomycetaceae; genus Streptomyces; species Streptomyces pimonensis. Next base: position 142,618 of record NZ_JAHWZY010000018.1, on the reverse strand, counting down.
CCCCTGCTCCGTCACGCCGACGGACGCACCGAGGTCGTCCCGGTTCCCCCCGGTCTCCTCCTCGGCATCGAGCCGGACTGCCGCTACCCGGCCGTGGAGGTCCCCCTGCCGCCCGGATGCGTGCTCGCCCTCTACACCGACGGGCTCGTCGAGGCTCCCGGAGTGGACTTCGACGACGCCACCGCGGCCCTCGCCGGGCTCCTCGCACACACGGACCCGGCCGACCTCGACGCCATGGCCGACACCCTCATCCGCCACTCCCCCACCCCCGGCGACGACATCGCCCTGCTCCTCATCAGTCCCTGTGGCTGACGCGGCGAAGAGGCGACCGGGCTCTCCCGCCGTCAGCCGGTGGTGCGGCCTGTGACGGGTGCCGAGCTCCCATGGCACAGACGTTTCAGGCGGGTTGGTGGGGGCCGGCGGCGGGCATGACGGGCTGACCCGCTGGGCACGTGAGGGGGCCGGCAAACGGCGGTGTGGCCGACGCGGACGCCCGGCACGTCGGTGATCGCGGTGAAGGGCCCGGTGGCGGCGCGTCCGACGGCGATGCCGAGGTCGCGGGCCCGGTGCCGGGCGCCCGGCGCGGACGGTGAAGGAGCCAGGTCTTCCATGGGGCGGACGTCGCACGACCCGCCCCGCCCGGGGGACGCCCCCGGCCGGGCCGTCGCCCTCCGCCCCGGGGTGGAGGGTCAGGCGCAGGACCAGGCCGACATGCCCTGGATCCGGGCCAGGCGTCTGGCCACGGCGATCTGTTCCTCACGGGTCGCCCGGTCCGCACGCGGGGCGTACTCGAGTCCGCCGGCCGCGACCCAGCTCGACTGCGTGAACTGCAGGCCGCCGTAATGACCGTTGCCGGTGTTCGCCTGCCAGTCACCGCCGGACTCGCACGCGGCGATGGCGTCCCAGTCGGTCCCCCGGGGAGCCGACCGGGACGCCATCGCTTCGGTGGTCGTGCCCAGGGCGGTCGCGGCGACCAGGACGATCACGGCGGCCCTGATCCGGCTCACCCGCGTATTCCGCACGTCGCCCATGAAGGTGTCTCGTCTACAGGTCATAAAGAACTGTTACACCGTGCCATCGCGTGACGGCGCGCCGACGACCCTCTGCTTGCCCCGGACAGGGGACGCGGTCCTCCGTCTCGCGGTGTCGCTCCGGCCGGGTGACGCTCGGAGCACGCTCCGGCACCGCGGCGGGGGCCGCACGCGCGGGAGGCCCTCCGCTCCCCTCCTGCGTGCACGGCGGCCCCGTGGTTCAGCCGGGCCCCCGCCCGCCGCTCAGGACCGCGGCGGGACCGAGCGGAAGGTCCAGTGGCCCGAACCCGCCCGGGACACGGCGCTCCCCCGGACGTGCGCAGCAGGCGCGCTTCCTCCGGCGCCTCGGCCCGCCCGTCGGCCGCCGGGACGTGCACCCCGGCGGCGTCGGCGGGGCGTCCACGGCCATCGACGTCGCGACGGTCGCAGCGGTCACGCCGGTCGCGGCGGACAGGACCCGACGTCGGCACGGGGCGGGTCCGCCGGATTCCGCGGGCATGGCGCAGGGCTCCCTTCACCGGCGACGACAGCGGGTGGATCAGGGGCGGCGCCGGGACATCGACGGGTCGCATCGTTCTGCGCGACCCGGCGGAGACGCCGAGCGCCGGTCACACAGGCCTCAAGGATCCCCCGGAGCGCGACCGAGGCGGCGAGCAGCGCCCCGGGAGGGGGGACCGGGGTGCCGGGCGGAGATGCCGCTGCGCGGACCGGCACACGTACCGTCCGCACAGCGGCTGCCTCGTCATGGTGTCCGGAAGGGGGGTCGAATCGTCCGGTCAGATGGTGGTCTGCGCGTACGGCACCAGCTTGACCGGGCCCACGAGTCCGTGGTCCTGGCGGGTCAGAGAGCCGAAGACCTCCGGACGGGTCGTCCTGAGGCGGTTCACGAGCGGCGTGGCCACCTCGATCTCGAGGGTGTTCTCCCCGCGCCGCAGCAGCGGCCCCACGTCGACGACGGGAGACATCCGGTCGGCGGGGCCCGACTCCTCTCCGTTGACCGTCACGCGGAAGGTGTCGCTCACCTGTCCCAGGTCCAGGAAGGCGCCGTGGTCGGAGGTCCAGTCGCGCGGGAGCACGACGGTGGTGCGGTAACGGCCGATGCCGGCCGAGTCCGCCAGTTCGGGGATCCTCGACCAGGGCAGCAGCGTGTCCAGCACCAGGTTCCTGCGCACCTTCTCGGTCCGGGTGGCGTCGGAGCCCGGGAACCAGTCCTCCACCTCGACGTTCCACCGGTCCGGCTCGATCGCGGCGGGCACGGACCGGAAGGTGGTGGTGACCGTGCGGCCCTGGGACAGCTCCGTCCGGTACGTACCCGCCGTGCCGGCCCGCACGGTGAGTCCGTCCCGGGTGAACAGCACCTCGTCGGCGTCCGAGGAGACCGCGTGCGGACGGTTTCCGTTCCGGTCCCCGAACAGTCCCGGCCGCCCCAGCGCGACGATCGTCGTCTGCCCCGGCCGGAGCGCGACGCGCAGGGTGACCTGGTCGCCCTGCCGCGTGTACCGGCCCACCCGTACGGCCTCGCCCGTCCAGGGGTCGAGGAGGTAGGGCACCGGCCGGCGGCCGCGGGTGCAGCGCAGGGTGACGTCGTGGTCGACCGCGGCGACGGGCGGCTTGACGGTCTCGGCGTGCTTGCCGTTGCACAGGTAGTAGAAGTCCGCCTCCTTCGTCACACGGTGCGCGTTGAGGAGCGTCGAGGAGGCGGAGTAGCGGACGTCGGGGCTGACGCCGAGGGCGGTGAGGGCATCGCCGACCGCGGTCCTGTCGGTGACGCGGACCACGTGGGGCAGGGCGAGCAGGCGGGCCAGCACGTCCCGCAGCCGCTCCGTCTCCCCGGACGCCGGCACACCCGGCGTGAGCGCCTGGTCGAAGGCGCCGAGGAGCACCATGGGCAGCCCGGCCTCGGCGAAGCCGAGCAGTTTGCGGGCGTCGGCCAGGGCGAGGGTCGGGGTGGAGCCGTGGAAGAAGTCGCCCTCGACGAACAGCGCCTTGTAGGCCGGTCCGTCGGGGGCCAGGCGGCCGCCGGACACCCTGGCGTTCGGCAGGTCCAGCAGCGGACCGCTGAGGAACTGGTGGGTCCAGCCCAGCGGGACACCGGTCGAGGTGAACCAGGATGCGCCGATGCCGGTGGCGGTGTAACCGGTCTGGCGGTAGACGGCGACGTCCGCGCGGACCGTGCCGGCCTGGAGTACCTGGTGCACGCGGCCGAGGTAGCCGGAGATGTCCTCGACGTGCCGCCAGGTCGGCTGCCGGGGCCCCCAGGACTCGCCGTAGCCGGGAGTGCCGTTGTAGGGGCTGAAGGCGGCGAAGCCGGGCCACTGCGCCTCGGGGGCCCTGGCGTAGGAGAAGCCGTGCAGGACGGTCTGGTTGACGCCCGCCGCGTACGCGCCGCCCATGGTGCGCAGGACCCGGTCCCAGGTCGTGCCGTAGGCCGAGCCGTTGTACGCGCCCGACTCGCAGGAGAGCACGGTGTGCCCGGCCATGTCCCGGCCGCCGGCCAGGCACCGGTAGTCGTCCAGATTCTTGAAGCCGAGGGACTCTCCCTCGGCGATGTCGAGGATCGCGGCGGACTGGATGGCGTCGGTCTGCAGGCCGTAGGGCTGCGAGCGCAGGGTCATGCCCAGAGTGTGGGCCCAGTCCCGCAGCGCGCGCAGGTGGTGACGGTTGAACAGGTCGGAGACCGTGCCCCAGAAGTCGTGCCTGATCTGCCGGGTCAGCCGGGCCTCGAAGGCGAACACCTGGTCGCTGTCGTCCAGGACGAGGGCGGGCAGGTGGGGCAGCAGGGGACGGCCCGTGCGCTTCTCGAACTCCTGTGGCAGCCGCTCCGTCCAGACGAGCCCCTCGGTCTCCATCTCCACCGAGTCCTCGAAGAAGGCGCCGCCCGCCGCTTCCAGCAGGCGCCGCAGGGAGCCGGTCAGGATCCGGCGCTCCCAGAAGTCCGTGACGGCGGCGGTGCCGGCCGCGCTGAAGTGGTCGACCACGTAGGCGGCGGGCGCGGAGTGCGGTCCGGACTCCGGCTGCTGGCCCGAGCCCCGCTGCCAGTAGGAGATCAGCACCCACTCGCCCCCGGCGGGCGCCGTCCACGTCAGGACGCCGTCGGTGACCTCGGCGGTCAGGTCGCGGACGCTGTCCGGGTCGAGCCCCGTCTCCTTGCGGGTGGAGTGGGCGGTCTCGACGCGCGCGGCCTGTACGGCGAGGAGACGCGCGGCGGTGACACCGGGGGCGGCCTCGCGCACGGGCGGGGGAACCGGTCCCTCGTAGGTGGCGCCGCCGGCCAACGGGGCGCGGCCGTGGACGAGTTCCTTGGCGGCGGCCTCGTCGTCGGGGGTGATGCCGGGGACGGCCACGGGCCAGCTGGGGCCGAGGGTGACGTCCACGGTGAGTCCGCGTCTCGCCGCCCGGCGCAGGGCCGCCTCGACGCCGTCGCGCCAGGGCCCGCCTCCCCAGCCGTGACGGGCGGTGTCCAGCAGCGACTTGTCCTCGATGCTGTGGTGGACGGCGGCGATCTCGACTCCGCCGAAGCCCGCGTCCGCGATCTGGTCGATCTCGCGGGCTATCTCGTCCGGGTCCACGCGACCGTCCGGCCACCACCACCGGAACTTCGGGCGCACCGACCGGGCGGGGGCGGCGAACCAGTCGGCGGTCGGTCCGGCGCCTCCGGCGGCAGGGGCACCGGCGGCACCGGGGGACGCCGCGGCGAGGGCGGCCGCGGCACCCGCGGTCACCGCCGCGGTCAGGACCGTGCGCCTGGACATCCCGCCACGCTGCGGGACGGATTCGTCGTACATGAGTGCACCCCAGAGAAGTTCACATGCATTGAATCGTTTCAATCTCCGTCGAACGCGGGAACGCTAAACCGCACGGTTCGGACGGGTCAAGGTGTGGGACACGAGGTCTTCTCCGGAACCGCCGGGGGACGCGGGCGGTGTCGACGGGGTGCGCGACTCGCGGGCACGACGGTCGGCGCCTTCCGGCGGCCGGCCGGAAGGCGGGGCGTCGCGGTGGACGTCGTCGGCCGTGCCGACCGGTCCTCCTTTCCCCGTTCGCGGACGCACCGGCACGAGGACGGCGCCGACGCGTCCGTCTCGGGCAGGACGGTTCCGGACCGACCAGGACCGCGCACCGCGTCACCCGGCCCGCGGCCGGCCCGGACCGGGGCGTTCCCTTCGCTTCCGCGCACGTTCGCTTCCCCGCACGGACGTGCCGCAGCCTGCCGAGCCCGCCCCACGGGGTTTTGCCCATGACATGGAGCGAGGCGGAGCACCCCCGGCTGCTTGCACGCCGAGCGGCGTGCCTACGCCTGGGTGATGCGGCGTTACGGCGGTCCGACGCCGGCGGAAGCCACGGAGGCCGCCTCGGAGAGCTGTCCGTACGAGCCGGAGGACCACGCCCACCGCTGCCCGGCCTTTCCACGACGAGGCCTGGCACTGGTCGATGCCGACGGCCCAAGGTGCCCGGCACACGGTGGAGCACCCCGGACTCGTCCATCCGCCGTCCGCCCACGAGGCGCTCGGGGGAAGGCCTCACCGGGCACCTTGCCGGAACGGCAACATCCCGTGCCGGTCCGGGGGGAGTCGGGTGAGACTCGGACGCGTTCCCCGACAGAAGGAGCCCTGCATGAGCACCACCGACGCGGTCACGTTCTGGGACGACGTCCACGCGGCCCGGCCGGCGGCCACCGATCCGCGGCCGAACGTACGCCTCACCGAGACCCTCGCGGGTCTGCCGCCCGGCGCCGTGCTGGACCTCGGATGCGGCGCCGGTGGCGACGCGCTGTGGCTGGCCCGCCAGGGGTGGCGCGTCACCGCCGTCGACGTCTCGTCCGTGGCGGTCGAGCGCCTCACCTCGCTCGCCGTCTCGCACGGCCTGGCCGACCGGATCACCGCCCAGCGGCACGACCTGCGGGAATCGTTCCCAGACGGCGCGTTCGACGTCGTCTGCGCCCACTATCTGCACACCCCCCTCGACCTGGACCGGGCGGCCGTGCTGCGGAGGGCCGCGCACGCCCTGCGGCCCGGCGGGCGACTGCTGGTCGTCGACCACGGATCGACCGCCCCCTGGTCGTGGAACCAGGACCCCGACGTCCGGTACCCGGCCCCGCGGGAGGTCGCCGCGGACATCGGCCTGGACCCGGCGGCGTGGACGGTCGAGCGGGCCGACTCGCCCCGCCGGGTGGCGACCGGGCCGGACGGGCGGACCGCCGAGGTCACCGACCACGTCCTGACCGTCCGCCGCACGGCCTGACCCGGCCCCACTGCGCACGAGGAGGAACCATGCGCCACGGAAAGCCGGGGCGACACCCCGCCGCCCCGCACCGGAGGCAGCGAGACCGAGGTGCTGCGCGGCTTCCTCGACTACCCGCGGAACTCCGTCGCCGCGAAGGTCGAGGGCGCCCCCGAACCACACGTCCGCACCGCCTCGGTGCCCTCGGACACGAACCTGCTCGGGCTGCTCGCCCACCTCACCTCCGTCGAGCGGGCCACGTTCCTCGGGGAGCGGGTCGGCGACTGGCAGGCCGCCTTCCACACCGCACCCGCCGACAGCGCGGCCGATGTCGTCGCCCGCTACCGGGAGGCGGTCGCCCGGGCGAACGGCGTGCTCGACGCGTGCGCCGACCTCGGCGCACCGGTCCCCCGCCCCCGGTCGGACGGTCCTGCTCCGAGCGTCCGCTGGGCGCTCACCCACATGATCGAGGAGACCGGCCGCCACGCCGGCCACGCGGACATCCTCCGTGAACTGATCGACAGGACGACCGGACGCCGACCCGCCACCGGACGCCGTGCCGCCGAGGGGAGCCCCTCGGCGGGCCGCCGCACCGGCACGGTGCGGGCCGCGTTCCGTACCCTGGCGGCATGCGCATGCGCCCCACTCTGAGCTGGACCCCCGACGAAGACCTGCCGCCGGGCTCCACGGATCCGGGGCCGGTCTCCGAGGCGCTGGGCGCCGGCGGCGTGGTGGTGCTCAGCGGGGCGGGCCTCTCCACCGAGTCGGGCATCCCCGACTACCGGGGCGAGGGCGGGAGCCTGAGCCGCCACACGCCGATGACCTACCAGGACTTCACCGGCAGCGACCTGGCCCGGCGCCGCTACTGGGCGCGCAGCCACCTCGGCTGGCGCACCTTCCGCCGTGCCCTGCCCAACGCCGGGCACCGGGCCGTGGCCGCGTTCGGGCGGCACGGCCTGCTCTCGGGTGTGATCACACAGAACGTCGACGGTCTGCACCAGGCCGCCGGCAGCGAGGACGTCGTGGAACTCCACGGCGGCCTGGACCGGGTCGTCTGCCTCTCCTGCGGCGCCCTCGGTCAGCGCCGCGCACTCGCCCGGCGGCTGGAGGAGGCCAACCCGGGCTTCGCGCCGGTGGCCGCGGGAATCAACCCCGACGGCGACGCCGACCTCACCGACGAACAGGTCGGGGGCTTCCGCGTGGTGCCCTGCGGACTCTGCGGCGGCGTCCTCAAGCCGGACGTGGTGTTCTTCGGTGAGAACGTGCCGCCGCAGCGGGTCGAGCACTGCCGCGCGCTGGTCCGCGAGGCGTCCTCGCTGCTCGTCCTGGGATCGTCGCTGACGGTGATGTCCGGGCTGCGGTTCGTCCGTCAGGCCGCCCGGGCCGGCACACCGGTACTGATCGTCAACCGGGACCCGACCCGGGGCGATCGGCACGCCGTCACCCGGGTCGCGCTCCCCCTGGGGACGACCCTCACCGCCGTGGCCGACCGGCTGGGCATCCCGGTGGACGGCCGGACGGCGGCCTGAGCGGCTGCCTCCGTCCCCGCCGCAGTCCCCGAACGGGGGCCAGGCCCGCCGTATCACTCCTCGTCGCGCAGCCGGGCCGCCAGGGAGGCCAGCGGCTCGGTCTCCCCGGTGCGGCCCAGCGCGGTGAGGCGGGAGACCGCCGCGTCGAGGCGGGTGAGGGCCGGGGCGGTGCGCTCCAGATAGATACCCTCCACGGCACCCGCGAGGCGGACGCACTCGGCCCACTCGCCGGCGTGCTCCTCACGGTCCTGTCCCGGCTCGCCGAGCAGGGAGAGGGCCTTCTCCAGGGCGGTCAGGGCGTCCTCGTACTCGCCGGCGTAGGCGTTGACCCGTCCGTGTTCGTAGGCCAGGGCGGCGTCCAGCGGACGGCCGTGGGCCTCGTACCCGGCGGCGCGGGCCTCGTCGGCGATCCGGCCCGCGTCGGCGAGGAAGGCGCGGGCGCCGGCCAGGCCCTCCGGGCCCTGCCGCTCCGCCTGGAGCCGGGCGAGTTCACGCAGGCAGTTGCTGAGCTGCTCGTGGCGCGGATCCTTGGCGTGGGCGGCGAGGGCCTGGTCCGCGGCCTGGCGGGCCCGCCCGAACTCGCCCGACTCGCCGAGGAGTACGGCCGTCTCGGCGGCGATCATGGCGTGGCTGCCGGGATCGTCGTCCCAGTCGGCCGACTCGGCCGCGAGGGCGACGAACTCCGCCGTGGCGGCCTTGAGGTCGTCCCCCGCGTGCAGCGCGCGGGCGCGGGTCAGACGCAGTTGGGCGACGAGCCGGTCGTCCAGTTCCCCGGCGGTGACGTCCGGTTCGGCGAGCACGGAGTCGAGCAGCGCGATGCAGTCCTCGACGCGGCCGAGGTCGAGACTGAGCTGGGCGGCGTTGCTGTAGGTGCAGTACGCGTCGAACCGGCTGCCGTGACGGAGGTCCAGCTCCGCGGAGCGGGTCAGGTGCCGCAGCGCCTCGTCGGGGCGGCCCAGGTGCAGGCAGGCCCCGGCCAGATCACTGTGCAGGCGGGAGGTGTCGACCGTGTCGGCCGGCCAGTCGGCGGCCAGCCGCAGGCCCTCGGTCAGGTCCGTGTACGCGGCCTGCGCGTTCCGCAGGCCGAGCTGGAGCCGGCCGCGCAGGGCGAGGGCGCGGGGCAGGTGCCAGGCCGGGCCGTGCGCCTTGAGCCGGTCGAGGACGCCGTCGGTCCCGGTGAGTGCGGCCGGCAGGTCGCCGGACAGGGCGTGGGTGGTGGCCCGCAGCAGCAGGGCTCCGGCGATCTGCGCGTCGATGCCGTGCCGGGTGGCGAAGGTGTGCAGCAGGTCCACCTCGGCGAGGAGTGGTGTGATGTGCTCCTCGTTTCCCGACGTCTGCAGGCGTACGCCGAGCGCGGTGGCCCGCAGCCGCAGCAGGCGGGCCTCCTGGCGCGGGGTGAGGCCGGACGTCTCCTCGTGGAGGCGGACCATGGACGTGTGCGCGGCGGTCAGCGCGGCGGCCTTCGCCTCGGCTCCTTCGGCGTCCTGCGCGGGATCCTGTGCGGTGGCGAGCAGGGCGCAGGCACGGGCGAGGGCCGCGTGGCCCGGCTGCCCGGCGTCGTCGTACAGGCCGGCGGCCTCCTCGTGGAGGGCGGCGGCGTCGGCGAACTCGTCCTTCTCGCCGGCCCGGCTCGCCTCGTCTTCCAGCAGGTCGGCGCGCAGGTGGACGAGCGGGCCCGCGGCCGGGTCGTCCGGGTGGGTGTAGTCGCGGGCGGCGACGAGCGTACGCAGCCGTGCCCAGCAGGCCCGCGCGTCCGGGTGCCCCTGTTCGTCCAGTTCCCGTGCCCGCAGGATGAGTTCGGGCAGCGACTCGGGGACGGCGGGGGCCGTCCGGGTGGTGGGTGCGGCGACCGGTACCGCCGGGGCCACGTCGTCGAGGGTGCGGGCGCGCAGGGTCAGTTCCAGTGCGTCCAGGAGCGGGGCCCGGTCGAGGCGGGCCCTGCGGCGGTCGGCGTGGGCGGTGGTGCCGTTGCGGGCGTCGAAGCGGGCGGCGAGGTCGTCGGCGCGCTCGCTGACCTCGGCGCGCAGGCCGGTCACCGTCCAGGTGCGGCCCGCGAATCCGGCGGCGGGCAGTTCGCCGTGGCCGAGGTGCTCGACGCGCTGGAGGAGGACCTCCACGCCGGTGAGGAAGTCGAACAGCTCCCGCGGTGAGTCCACCTCGTCGAACAGGTTCCGGTTCTCGGCGAGGAGTTCCAGACCGCGCGCCTCGTTGCCGGTCAGCGCGCAGAACTCCAGGTGCCGTCCGGCCTCTCCGGACATCGAGGGGTTGCGGCGGCAGCCCCGGTAGCCGGCCAGGTGCAGTTCGCGGGCCTGGTCGGTGCGGCCGGCCCGCAGCAGGGGGAGCAGCGCGTACGAGAAGGAGCGGGCCGGCTCCTCCTGGCAGGATTCCTTTCCGGCCAGGACGGGCTCCCAGGCGCGCAGCGCCCGTTCGTCGTCGCCCGCCGTCAGGTGGTACAGGGCGCGCTCGCAGATCTCGCAGGCCTCGCAGTCGCTGAGTTGGGTGCGGGGGCGGCCGGCCCACAACTCGTAGGCGAGCGCGGTGTCCTCGCCGACGTGGGCGGCGAGCTGGTACGCCTGTCCGTAGTAGGGCTGGAGGCCGAGACCCGCCTTCTCGTACCGGTCGCGCATCTCCGTCAGCCACTGGCGCAGGCTGGCCAGCGGGATCTCGGGCAGTGCGCGCAGGGCGTTGGCCACCCACTTGAACCGCCAGAACAGCGTGTGGCGCATGCGGTCGTCGAAGACGTCGGGCTGCTCGTCGAAGAGGGTGAGCAGACGGGCGAAGACGACGGGCGACTTCCGGGGTTCGGAGCCGTAGGTGTACGCCTCCTGGAGTTCGAAGAGCGCGCGGACGAGCGGGACGGGTTCCGCGAACCGCTCGGCGGCGTCGACGAGTTCTTCGGCGGTGACGGTGCGGGTACGGCCGTAGGGACGCCGGTGGTTCTCCTGGAGCGCCCGGTACAGCTCATCGGTGGTCTGGGGTGCGGTCGGCATCGTCAGCTGTCCTTGCGGAGGGCGTGGGCGAGGAGGTCGAGGAAGGAGCGGTTGATGAGGCTCGACTCGGCGGGTCTGAGCGGTCGCCGGGACAGCAGCGCGGCCTGCCCGTAGAGGGCTTCGGCACTGGTACGGGCCAGTTCGGGTTCGTCGATGGCGACGGCGGTGCGCACCAGCGGGTTGAGCTGGTTGAGGATCAGCTGGGCCCGCGGTGCCTCCTGGCGCAGGGCGCCGAGGATGTCGCCCCACAGACCGCCCTCCTGTTCGCGGGCGAGCCGGGAGCGGGTGCGTTCGTGCCGGGCCTCCCGGCTGTCGACGAGGAGGGCGGGGGCGGAGGCCGGCTGGAAGGTGCGCAGCGCGACGTCGCAGTCGAAGACGGCGAGGGCGTCGCGGGCCTGGGCGAGGTAGGCCGCGGCGGCGAGTTCCGTCTCCCGGTCGACGGGGTCGAGGTGGGCCGTGAGGGTCGCCGGGTCGAGGTCGGCGACGGTGACCTCGGACCTGATCTCGGGCAGCCGGTGGACCAGTTCGCGGTCGTAGGTGTAGCCGCCGTTGACGACGCCGAGTCCGGCGGCGGAGGCGATCGCCGCGACCTGCCGGAACTCCTCCACGCTCGAGGTCACGAGCACGGTGCGGTGGGTGCGCGCGAACTCGTCGAGGGTGGTGTGCCCGTCGGTGGTCTCGAACGGCAGCCAGGGCAGCAGCATCCGCAGGATCTCGTCGTCGTGCACGGCGAGCGACTTCACGGCCAGGTGGTGGACCTGGAGGAAGCGGGCCAGCAGGTCCGGGTCGCTGGCGGCGGCCCGGGCGATCCACGCGCGCAGCCGCTCGGCGAGGGCGTCGCGGACGGCGGCGAGGGTGTCGTCCTCGTACAGGGACTCGCGGGACGCGGTCGGGCGCAGGCTCTCGGCGTCGATGACGCAGCGGACGAAGAACGCCCACTCGGGCAGGATCTCCTCGGCCTGCTCCGACAGGAGCATGCCCTTGAGGTGCACGCGGTGGCCGTGGCTGCGGCCGGCCGGCACCGCCTCCGGCAGCACGCACGCGATGCCCTTCAGGCCCACGGCGGGCAGGTCCAGCTCGACGGTGTCCAGCGGCTCGAATCCGAAGACCTCCTCGCCGTACGCGGCCAGCGCGCGGGAGCGGGCTCCCGGCGTGGGGTACGTGCGCGTCCAGGGGGCGGGCTCGGGGTTGACGGGCGCGGCGCCCGTGCCGTCGTCGAAGGTCACCGGGTGGCGCAGCAGCGAGCCGAAGTGCTGGGCCAGCGTCTGCACGCGTGCCGGCCGGGTCCACTCCCCCGCGTCGGCGCGGGGCGTCAGGGTGACGGTGGTGCCGGGCCGGGTGCGGGCGGAGGCGGGCAGGACACGGACGGTGTAGCTGCCGTCGCCGCGTCCCCGCCACTCCACGGCGGGCGCGTCGGGGGTGCGGGCGGAGCGGCTCAGGACGTGTATCTCGTCCGCGACCAGGAAGCAGGAGAGCAGACCGATGCCGAACCGACCGATGAAGTCGCCGCGTTGCTCGGCGATCTTCCCCCAGCCCCGAATGGGCTCGTCCGAGGGGTCCCCCATGGCGCGCTTGCTGCTGCGGCCGATGGTGGCGAGGAAGGTGTGCACGTCGGCCTCGGTGAGGCCGACGCCGTCGTCCTCGACGCGTACCACCGCACCGTCGGCGTGCAGACGGACACCGAAGGCGCCTGCAGGGGCGGCCGGTTCGAGAGCGTGCCGGGCGGTCAGTGCGTCCACCGCGTTCTGCAGCAGTTCGCGCAGGTAGACGCGGGGACTGGAGTAGAGGTGGTGGGAGAGAAGGTCGACGAGGCCGCGCAGATCCACCTGGAAGGTGCGGTCGGCGCCGGTCGGGTTCGTGGCGGTTTCGGGCAGGGTCATCGGGTAGTCCGGGGTGGGAGGGACGACGGGTGGCGGCGGTCCGGGGTCGGTGTGCGCTCAGGCGCGGCGATGGCGGCGGGCGAACTCCTTCTCCGGATCCGCGAAGAAGGTCCAGGGCCACGTGGTGCAGGCGCCGTCGAGCGTCCGGAAGACGCGCCGGACCGTGTGTCGCTCACCGGCCAGCGACAGGGCCATGGCGAACATGTTGAAATCGCGCTGCCAGCCCGGGCGCCACGCGTAGTCGGGGTGGAGAATGCTGTGGTCGGCCGCTTCGCGCAACTCGGCCTGGGTCTCAGGGGTCTCCAGACAGCTCCCGCGGTCCGACTCGACCCATTCCTCGATGTGCGCCATGGCGATCACACAGCCGAGGCGGTGCCCCTGCGGGGCGCGGGCGAGGGCGTCCCGGGCGAACGCCAGAGCCTGACCGGGCTCACCGCCCCAACGGGGCTGCAGTTGCGCCAGCCACTCGGTGTGGATATCCGGATCCAGCGGGTCGCGGCGCAGTCCGGCGTCGAACCGGGCCTCGTTGACGGCTGCGCCCAGTGACATGCCGCGGCCGGAGGTGAGGAGCCGGCGCCACGGCGTGACCCATTCCGGCCGCAACTCGGCGGCCTCCAGCAGCTGTTCCTCGGCGATGTGGAGCCGCTCGTGGAAGACCCGCCACTGCTCCTGCGTGACGTGCGCGGCGCGTGCGGCGGTGCGCGCCTCCCAGCCCCAGCTGATGTGGCGCGCCCCGGAGATCAGCAGGGCCGTCGCCCGGTGCTCCTTGTCCTCCTCGACGGCCCGGCCGATCCAGTCCTGCACACCGTCCAGGACGGCCAGCTCACCGAGGACCTGGTGGTCGCGACCGAGGTCGAAGGGTGCCAGCGCCGCCTTGACCGCCTCCCACTCGCCCGCGTCGGCCGCCTCCACCAGCGCGAGCACCCGCGTGTCCCCGAGCGCGCGCAGCGTGTACGTCCCGTTCTTCCTGCGTGGGGCGGGAAGCGCGTACGGATCCGCCGCCGGTCTTTCCGCGTCCCTGCCGAACAACTTGCCGAACATCCCGCGTCTCCCCTGGTCCCGCGTGATCATCCGGTGCAGCATAAGCGACCCCACGGACACCGCTTCCACCGGGTTTTCACCGCCCTTCACGGTCGGCCGACGACGCCCGCCGCCCGCTCCCGGCGGGACGTCCGGCCCGTCGTCGGCGACGCGCACCTCGCCGTCACGCGTGGAAGTCGGCGAGCGCGGGCGTCACGCTCGCCGGCACGGCGGTACAGGCAAGCACTGTGGCGCCGAGGACAGTTCTGCGCATGGGTCGCTCCCTTTCGCCGCTCCGCCCGCACGATGACCCGGCGGGCTGGGTCATGGATCGTACGAAGAGAGGGGACAGCGGCGGCACAGGTTATAAGGAGAAGGCAAAGCCCGCTGACGGAAAGGCCGTTGCCGGACCGTTCATCACCCGTCGGCGCCGGGGCGCCCCACCACACCTGCCGGAGCGTCCGGTGATCAGGCGGTGCCGAACGCGAGACGGAGCAAGGACACGCGGTCCGGATCGGGGCGTGTTCACCCGGGAACGGGGCAAGCGGTCCCCCGCGGACCAACCGGTCCGGCGTTCACGTTCCCGACCCCGGAGGCCCCCATGATGGTCGTTGGCATCGTCGCCGTCTGCGTGGTGATCGCCGTCCTCGCCTTCCTCGTCCCGCGTCTCTCCCGGCACCCGCAGAACGGAGCACAACGCACCCTCGGCTTCGGCTCCCGGGCCGGGTCCAAGGCGCCGGGGCCGCTCGGACGTCTCTTCAGCAAGCCCTTCCGCTCGAGCTCCCGCGCGGTCGGCCGCAGCGGCTCCGCGGGGCGACGGGCGCGCGGGCGTCTCCCCTTCTGACGCCCGGATCCGGGGCACCGCCCCGGCACCACGGCGTGATCACGCCGGTGCGGAAGCGCCCCCGGCCGACGCGGCGTCGGGCACGGGCCGCCGTGTCGCGGCCGTGACCTCTGCGGTCTCCTTCGGGACGCCGGCGGCGCCGTCGAACGCGCAGTGGACCGGGGCGGGACGCGGGACCGGCGGGCGAGGGAGGCGCACTTCGCGCCGGATGCCTTTCGGTCGGAACGGCGACGCCGCCTGCGCGGGAGCGCGGCCGCCTGAGCCTGTCGGTGCAGCAGGCCGCTGCGGCGCGGGCCCGGGCGGACGACGCGGCCGGGCTGACGACGATCCGGCCCGCGCCCGGTTTCGCCACCGCGCACCCGGCCGTGACCGGGGCCCCGTCGGACCACGCGACCTGGACCACCTGCGCTCGCCGCCGCCGGCACCGTGCTCGGTGCCGACGTGCTCGACGCGATCGGCTCCGTCGTCGCCCCGGGTGCCGGCCTGGCCGCACACGAGAAGGACGACGCCTCTCCCGCCCTGTTCGACGCGTCACTGCGGCTCCGCCGGCGGATCCCCCGCCGCGCGCCCGGGGACCGGGGACCGGCATCCGCCGTCGAACACGGCACAACCTTTCGCCCGGCCCGCGGGTCCCACCAGACAGGAGCAACCGCTCCAAGAGCAGCAAGGGGGAAACATGAAATTCAGTCGTTCCGTCCTGGCCGCCTCCGCGTTGGCCGCCCTGTCGATGGGGGCCACGACCGCCCTGGCGTCACCGGCCGCGGCCGCACCCGGCACCACCCCGCAGAAGGTGTGCGGAAGCGGCTACCAGACCGTGAACTCGGCAGCCGTCGGCTCCCTGGGCACCGTCTACCTGACATACAACCCGGCCAACGGCCGCAACTGCGTCACGACCATCCGCAACAACCCCGGCACCGCCCTGGACATGTCCGCGTGGGTCTACGTCCCCGACACCCAGGAGGCCGACCAGGACGGCGGGTGGTACACGTCGTACGCGGGGCCGGCCTACGTCTACGGCAAGGGCCACTGCGTGGACTGGGGCGGCAACATCGACGACGTGTACGTACAGGTGTACGGCTCCAACTGCGGCGCTCTGAAGGAGCACCGGGTCACCTTCACCCGCTGACCCGCGCCCTTCGAAGGACCGCTCGAGCCCTGACCGGGCCGCGGGGCCCGGTCAGGGCTCCGGCGCGCCACCCGGCATCTCACGGGCACAGTCCCAGGGACAGGTGCGGGGCCGGGGCGCCGAGGAAGTCGGGTGCGTCGAAGAGCGCGCCGGCGGAGGCGACACCGACCGTTCCGGTCCGTCCCGTGAGGACGCGGTCCACCGCTTCCACCACGAGCGGCGCGGTGACGGCGCAGATGTCCCGGCCCCGGGCCACGGCGCGCCGTTCGACGCCGCCGGAGCGCACGACGACATCGACGAGGAAGGTCCGCGCGGACCGCCCGACCTCGTCGGTCGCGGCCGGCGCCGGGGTGTCCGGATCCGACAGGTCCCTGGCCGCCTCGGCCGTCGTGTAGGTGCGCACCTTCGGAACGGGCAGGCGGCTGGGCACGGTGACGACGTCCGCCATCGTGAACTCCCCGATGACGGCCCGGGGCCCCGTCGGGTGAGGGAAGGGCCACTCCAGCGTCGGCAGGTCGTCATGGCGGTACTCCAGCCGCCCACCGGTGTACCGGACGCGCCTGCCACCCCCGCCGCCGGCGGGGCACCTCGCCCGCCGCGCGCGTTCCGGCGGTGGGACGCCAGCCGCTGAGCCCGTAGGCGATGTGCGCCTCGTCGGCCGCCGTCCACTCGCCCATGGCCGCGGTGACCAGCAGGTCGCCGAGACCGCCGTGGAAGGCCATCGCGGGGGCGACCACCGCTCCCGCCGCGCGGGCGCGGTCGCCGAAGCCGCCTGGCCGTGCCGCCGCACCGCCACGGCGGCCAGGCGCAGTTCGTCGCGCCCCCCGTGCCGGCCCCGGCCGTCGCCCCCTCGCCGCACTGCTTCCCTGGGTACTCGAACGGCTGGACCGGCCCCTGACCGTCGAGGACCTGGCCCGTCAGGCCCGCATGAGCTCGCGCAACCTGGGCCGCCGCTTCCGGTCGGTCACCGGCACCACCCCGCCGCAATGGCTGCTGACCCAACGGATCGGCTATGCGCAGGAGTTGCTGGAGACCACCGACGAGGGAGGGCATCGACGGCATCGCGGCGGCCACCGGCACGGGCACCGCCACGACGCTGTGCCGGCACTTCAGCCGCACCGTCGGCGTACCGCCCCACACCTACCGCCGTACCTTCCGCTCACGGCCCCACCGGCACGCCCCATCCTGACGGACGCCTCGCCGCCCGTGCCGTGGACGGTGTGCGGGTCACCTCCCTGCCCGTCAGTCGTGGCCACGCCACACGTCCGGTCCGCCGCCGCGCCACTCGACCATCGTGGACCGGCGCAACCAGTCCTGGTCGACGCTCTCCAGGCCCTCGAGGCGCAGGAACTCCACCACGTCCAGCAGCCCGTACGCCATACCGAGGAACCGCACACCGTCGCGGACACGCCGGCCGCCGTCCTCGCCGGGCGGGTAGATCACGATGGGCCGGTCGTTCGCCATGGCACCAGCGTGCGGTGCCCGGCGTCCTTCCGCACGCCGGGTGCCCGGCCGGGCGGAGCCGCGACGCGCCTTCGTGGTCAGCCGACGGCGGGACCGGCCTTCTCGGTGCCGGACAGCCGGGCCAGGTACCGGTGGCAGCGAGCCGCGCGTTCCGCGTCCTGTTCCATGACCTCCCTGAAGAAGTCGGCGATCTCCTTCTGGTCCGCGTTCTCCGCGTCGCGGACGTACTGGCCGTAGTCGTGGCCCGCCTTCAGCGAGTGGTACTGCACGGAGATCAGGTCGTACACGACATCGCTGAAGCCCGTCTCACCGGTTGCCATGAGTACTCCCGCACGCGTGGGAACAGGTCGGAGGGCCGGGTATCACCTCGCCGCCCGGTGAAACCGGCGCCGCGTGCTACGGCTCCCCGGCCGGCACCGCACGTCCCCGTGCGACGAGCCAGCCCGCTATCGCGCCGACCGCGTACCAGAACAGGTCCGGTGCGTTGAAGGTGGATCCGAGGACCAGACGGGCCGCGGTGCTGTGCCGGGAGAGTTCCGCCGGCAACCCGGTGAGCTGCAGGAACTCGACCCCCCAGCTGACGGCGAGCGCGACCCCGGCCGCCTTCGACGGTGTCACCCGCGGTGCCACCAGGACGACCAGGGCGAAGATCAGCAGGGTGTAGAGGGCGTCACCGCCGTACTTGGCCACGTTCCCCGCCGCCACGGCCCGCAGGCCCAGTCCGGCGCCGACGGTCACCAGCGCGGCCACGGCCGCCGCGACACGGGTCCGCGCCGGGCCGCTGCCGGGGCGGGCCCTGAGAAAGGATTCCATGATCGCCATGATCCCGCAGCCGCGGTCCGCCACGGACCGCCCGTGCCCGTGGAGAACCGGAAGAACCCGGGGCACCGGCGCTGTCAGGGTGTCCGGCACGGCACGAGGCATCCGGTCGCAGAAGGCTCGATCCGCCCGCTGACGACGGTGTCCTCTCCCTGCGGCAGCGCAGGCCGTTCCGGCTCCCGCCGGGCGGGGGTCGCGTGCCGCCCGGCCCCCTGCGCGCTGCGGAGCATCCGTTGGACCCCGCCCCGATCCCCGAAGCCGCGCCCCTGTCCGTCGAGGCGGGTGCCGGCACCCACCTCCGCGCCGACGGCGTCGCCGTCACCCGCGGGCCCCGGCGCGTCCTGGACGACGTCCCGGCCACCGTCTCCGCCCGGTCGCGGATCGCCGTCGGCGGCGGGGACGGCCGCGGCGAGACGGCCCTGCTGCACGTCCTCGCCGGAACTCGTCGCTCCCGACGAGGGCACCGTGCACCGGACGGGCACCCTCGTCCGGTCCTCCGGGAGCTGTCCGCGCGCGACGGTGGGACCGTCGGCGTCCTCACGTCCGCGGCGTCGGCCCCGTCCCTGGCGGCCCTCTCCGCGCTGGGCGAGGCGGCCCCGGCCGTCGCCGGGGGGCGGGCCAGCCGCCGACGACCGCTGCACCGCCGCGCTCGACGCCGCCACCCGCCTCAACGCCTGGGACGCCGAACGCCGCGTCGACGTCGCCCTGGGGCCCCGGGCTCCTGCGCGGACCGGACGCGGCCGCTGTCGCGTGGGCATGCCGCCGGCACCCGGCACCTTGCCGTTGTGACCGTCGGGAGCCGCCCGCTGCGGCGGCGCCGAGGAGGGTGCGTCTGTCGACGGGCGTGCGAGGGCTCTCGTTCGACGTCTCCGATCTGGCCGGAGGTTCGCGGGACCGGCCGTTCCGGGTGCCCGGTGGCCGTAAGATCTAGTGATCTCATGGGGGGGGTGGTCATGGGCAGGCGGCGTCCCGGCACACCGACGCTCGAGGAGGTGGCCGCGCTCGCCGGCGTGGGGCGGGGCACCGTCTCCCGCGTCATCAACGACGCGGCGGGCGTGAAGGAATCGACGCGCCGTGCCGTGCAGCGCGCCATTGCCGAACTGGGGTACGTGCCCAATCTGGCGGCCCGTTCGCTGGCGGGTCGGCGTGCCGACGCCGTCGCGCTGGTCATGACGGAGCCGGACTGGCGGCAGTTCGGTGAGCCGTTCTTCTCGGAGGTCGTCCGCTCCGTCGGCGACGCGCTGACCGACACCAAGGTGCAACTGCTGCTCACCCTGGTCCGCACGGACGCCGAACGGCAGCGTCTGGTGGAGTACGCGCGCGGCGGCCGGGTGGACGGCGTGATGCTGATGTCCGTGCACGCCGAGGACGCGCTGCCCGACATGCTGGCCGAAGTGGGCCTGCCCACCGTCCTGCTGGGGCGTCGCTCGGGAGAGGAGAGCGTGACCTACGTCGACGCGGACAACGCTGGCGGCGCCCGCGGCGCGGTGGCGCACCTCCTGGGCCTCGGACGCCGCTCGATCGCGACCATCACCGGGCCGCTCGACATGTACGTGGCCCAGTGCCGGCTGCGCGGTTACCGTGAGGCGCTGGAACGGGCGGGTGTCGAGAGCAGGCCGGCCTGGACGGCCGAGGGGGACTTCTCCGCGGGCAGCGGGCGCCGGGCGATGGCCGGACTCATCGAGCGCGCCCCGGAGATCGACGGCGTGCTCGCCGCGTCGGACACCATGGCCGCGGGTGCGCTCGACGCCCTGCGCGCGGCGGGACGCCGGGTGCCGGAGGACGTCGCGGTGATCGGTTTCGACGACTTCCCGCTCGCCCAGCACACCGATCCGAAGCTGACGACGGTGCGCCAGCCACTGGAGGAGATCGGCCGGACGATGGTGCGGCTGCTCCTGGAGGAGATGGAGGAGCCGGAGGTGGCCTGGCGGCACGTCATCCTCCGCACGGAGCTGGTGCTGCGCGGCTCCGCCTGACCCGCCTTGCCCCGCCCTCCCCGACCGCCTCACGGGTCACCGCGTCACCGAATGTTCCGGGAGCGCTCCCGAGGTGGAAGGCCCCTCGGGAGCACCCCGCCGGCCCGAGGCTTCGAAATGGGTCCGACGGTTTCCCGCGCACAGCCTTGTCAGGGACATGTATAGCTCCTACAGTCCCGTTCCGGAACACCACTGGGAGCGCTCCCAGCACGGGGAGAGGGGAGCGCTCCCGCCGGTCGCCCCCCCCACATCCTCTTGGAGAGGTCCCCGCATGCGACGGTCAACGCACCACACCCGGGCCCTGCGCGGCCTGTTCGCGACGCTCCTCACCGCTCTCGCCGTGGTCGCGGCGCTGGTGACCGGGACGGCGTCGGCCCAGGCCGACACCACGATCTGCGAACCGTACGGATCGACCACCGTCCAGGGGCGCTACGTCGTCCAGAACAACCGCTGGGGCACCAGCGCCACCCAGTGCGTCACCGCCACGGACACCGGTTTCCGCGTCACCCGGGCCGACGGCTCGGTGCCGACCGACGGGGCCCCGAAGTCGTACCCGTCCATCTTCAACGGCTGCCACTACACCAACTGCTCGCCGGGAACCGCCCTCCCCGCGCGGATCAGCGGCATCTCCGGCGCACCCAGCAGCATCTCGTACAGCTACGTCGGCGACGCCGTGTACAACGCCTCGTACGACGTCTGGCTGGACCCGACGCCCCGCACCGACGGTGTGAACCGGACCGAGATCATGATCTGGCTGAACAAGGTGGGCCCGATCCAGCCGATCGGCTCCCAGGTCGGCACGGCCACCGTGGCCGGGCGCACCTGGCAGGTGTGGTCGGGCGGCAACGGCTCCAACGACGTGCTGTCGTTCGTCGCGCCGTCGGCGATCAGCAGTTGGAGCTTCGACGTCATGGACTTCGTCCGGGAGACCGTCGCACGCGGAATGGCGCGGAACGACTGGTACCTGACGAGCGTCCAGGCCGGCTTCGAGCCCTGGCGGAACGGTACGGGGCTCGCGGTGGACTCCTTCTCCTCCACCATCGACACCGGCGGCGAACCGGGCGGGCCCGGGGCCCCGGCCGCGTGCACGGTGGCGTACACCACGAACGTCTGGCCGGGCGGCTTCACCGCGGACGTCACCGTGCGGAACGCCAGCCCGTCCGCCGTCGACGACTGGCAGCTCGCCTTCACCCTGCCCTCCGGGCAGCGCGTCACCCATGCCTGGAACGCGTCCGTCGGTCCCTCCTCGGGCGCGGTCACCGCCAGCGGGCTCGGCGGCAACGCGCGGATCGCGCCCGGCGGGAGCCAGAGCTTCGGCTTCCAGGGAAGCTACAGCGGCGCCTTCGCCCAGCCGAACGGCTTCAGCCTGAACGGCACCGCCTGCACGACCACCTGACACGGCCGGCGGGCCGCGCACCCGCCGCGTCCCCCGGTCCGGGGCCCGCTCTTCCTCCCTGCGCCGGCAGGGCGGGCCGGGCCCCCACCTCTCGAGCCCCTCGCCCCTCCGGTTGACGCCCCTCGCCGGACGGGCGGGGTTTCCACCTCCCGCCCCTGTCCGAACCACCCACTACCGGCACAGGAGATCCCATGGCCCTACGACGGAGACTCGTCTCCTTGGCAGCAGTACTGGCCACCCTTCTCGGAGGGCTCGGCCTGAGCCTCCTCTGGCAGGACGACGCGCAGGCGCACGGCGTGGCGATGATGCCCGGATCGCGCACCTACCTCTGTCAGCTGGACGCCGTCACCGGCACGGGCGGACTGGACCCGACCAACCCGGCGTGCCGGGACGCGCTGAACCGGAGCGGCTCGTCGGCGCTGTACAACTGGTTCGCCGTCCTCGACTCCAACGCCGCCGGGCGAGGAGCCGGCTATGTCCCGGACGGCACGCTCTGCAGCGCCGGCGACCGCTCCCCGTACGACTTCTCCGCCTACAACGCGGCCCGCGCGGACTGGCCCCGGACGCATCTGACGTCCGGAGCGACGGTCAAGGTGAAGTACAGCAACTGGGCCGCGCATCCGGGGGACTTCCGGGTCTACATCACCAAACCCGGCTGGTCGCCCACGTCACAGCTGGGCTGGAACGACCTCGAACTCATCCAGACCGTCACCGACCCGCCCCAGCAGGGCTCGCCGGGCACCGACGGCGGCCACTACCACTGGGACCTGAAGCTGCCCTCCGGGCGCTCCGGCGACGCGCTGATCTTCATGCAGTGGGTGCGTTCGGACAGCCAGGAGAACTTCTTCTCCTGCTCCGACGTCGTCTTCGACGGCGGCAACGGCGAGGTGACCGGCATCCGGAACCCGGGCGGCACGCCGACCCCGGACCCGACGGACCCGCCGACGCACACCGGTTCCTGCATGGCCGTCTACAACGTGGTGAACTCCTGGAACGGCGGCTTCCAGGGCTCCGTCGAGGTGATGAACCACGGGACGTCGCCGCTCGACGGCTGGGCGGTGCAGTGGAAGCCCGGTCCCGGGACCACGATCGGCAGTGCGTGGAACGGCTCCCTGACCAAGGGTTCCGACGGCACGGTGACCGTGAGGAACGTCGGTCACAACCGTGTGATCAACCCCGACGGGAGTGTGACGTTCGGCTTCACCGCCACATCGTCGGGCAACGACTTCCCGGTGGGCACGATCGGCTGCGTGGCACCGTAGCCGTCCCGGACCGGGCGGCGCCGACAGCAGTCCCCTGCCGCCGCCCGGAAAGGGCCGAGACTCCTGTCATGAACGATATGGAGTCGTTCCGGTGCGCGCTCGCCGCGTGGGGCGCGGCGAGTGGCAACGAGGCGGGGAGACAGGTTCCGCTCTTCCTGCAGCAGGCGGCCCCGGCCGGACGCCTGCGCTTCCAGCGCACGGGAGAACTGCCACCGCCCTGGGGCGCCGAGGTCCTCGCCTCCGGTGTCCCGGCGGCCTTCGTCATGGCGGCCGTCTTCGCCGTGCCCGCCGCGCTGATCGCCGTCGCGGCCGTCCAGGTCAGCCCCTCCCACCTGCAACGCCTCCAGGGCGGGTGAACGAGTCCGCCGGTGACGGGTTCAGCGGCCGCGTCGGTGGACCTTCAGGTCGGTGACCACGGGCCGGTGATCGGATGCCTCCGTCGCCACCGTGCGGGCGCCGGTCACCCGGACGTCGGGGGAGACGGTGACCAGGTCGATGCGCTTGACCGGGTCGGCCGCCGGGTACGTCCCGCCGCCGTCGGGGGCGGCGTCCCGCAACCGCTCCCACAGCGGCGCGAGTTCGGGATCCGTCGCCTCGGCGTTGAAGTCGCCGGCCAGGATCTTCGGTCCGCGGTCGGCGGCGAGCACGGCGAGCATGTCTGCCACCTGGGCCTCTCGGACCGACGGATCGGCCCGGTGGTCCAGGTGCGTGGTGTAGACGTGCACGTGTGCGCCCCGCACGTCGACCACCACCTCGGCGAAGCCGGGCGCCGGGGCCGGCACCGGATCGGGTGTCTGGGTGGAGAGCCGGGTGATCTCGTGGTTCTCGGCGGCGAGTACGGGATGGCGGCTCAGTACGGCGACGCCGAACCGCCGCCGCTGGCCGCCCTGGACGAGCGGGTCCAGGTCGTAGACCGGTGCGAAGAACACCCGCATGTCCAGCTTCCCGGCCAGTGCGCGTGCCTCGTCGGCGAAGTCGCTGCGGGCGCCCCAGTGGACGTCGACCTCCTGAAGGCCGATCACGTCGGCCCGCAGGCCGCGCAGGGTCGCCGCGGTGCGGTCGAGGTCGTAGACCTGGTCCTCGCCGACCCCGGCGTGGATGTTGTACGTCGCCACCCGCAGCGGCACCGCGGGGGCGTGCGCTCCGGGAGCGCCGGCCGCCGTGACCGGTGCGGCCGTGACCGGCAGGACGGCCGCGAGTACGGCGGCGGCGCGGACGGAGCGACGGAAACCGGGGGGCATGCCTTCTCCGGATCAGGTGGGGGCGGGACCGGCGCGGTACTCTCCGGCATGACTCTCGTCGGTCATCGCAGCACCGTACAACCGTCGTTGTGGTCCACAGCGGACCTCGGCACAAGCCGGCCGGCCGACAGCGCGGCCGCGGCGGCCCGCCCGCGCCTGCGTGAGGACCCCTCCGTGACGACCCGACCGGCACGAGCGATACCCCGCGTCGCCTGCGTCCGCCGATGGGCTGGAACAGCCTGGACCGCTACGGCGCCACGGCTGGGGACCGGGTCAGAGCTTTTCGGCGGCCCGCCCCGCAGGAGCGGGCCGGTCCTCCGCCGAAGGGGCGGGCGCCGTGTCGAGTTCCGTGAGCATGGCTTTCGTGAAGCCGAAGCAGTAGGTGGCGAGGAAGCCCGTCACATAACCGACGATCAGGCCGGCGGCGTAGACGGCGACCGTCCGTCCCGGGCCGTGGTTGCCGTCGAGGAGAGGGAAGAGCGCCCATCCGGAGGGGCCGATCGCGGTCGAACCGATGTCCGTGCCCAGCTGGTTGAAGAGGCCGACGAACGCGCCGCCGAAGGCTCCACCCGTGCAGGCGGTGACGAACGGACGCCCCAGGGGGAGGGACACGCCGTAGACGAGGGGCTCTCCGACGCCGAGGAAGCCGGGCCAGAGCGCGGACTTGACGGTCGTCCGGATCGAGGTGTTGTGCCGCAGACGGCAGTAGACCGCGATCGCCGCACCGACCTGTCCCGCCCCCGCCATCGCGAGGATCGGCAGCAGGACGGTGAAGCCGGCGCCCTCGATGAGGGTCGTGTGGACGGGGATCAGGGCCTGGTGCAGGCCCAGCATGACGAGCGGCAGGAAGAGGCCCCCGAGGAGGAACCCGGCGCCCGCGCCGCCGTGGGACAGCAGCCCGTCGGTGACGTCCCCGATCCAGGAGGAGACCTCTCCGGCGAGGAACATCAGTCCGAACAGGGTCGCCAGTCCGGCCACGAGCACGGTGACGGTGGGCGTCACCAGGACGTCGAGGGCCCCGGGGACCCGGCGCCGGCACCACTTCTCCACGCACACGCCGAGCCACGCGGCGCCCAGGGCCCCGAGCACGCCGCCCTGCCCCGGCGAGAGGTGCCGGCCGAACACCTCGACGTTCGCCACTCCGGCGTAGACGATGATCGACGCGACGGCACCGCCCAGGACCGGTGTACCGCCGAACTCCTTGGCCGTGTTGTGGCCGACGAAGACGGCGATCAGCGCCATGAACCCGGACGCCGTGGCGGCCAGGGCCGGGGTGATCCCCGGCAGCCAGTGCAGGTTGACCAGCAGGCCGTTCAGGCCGGCGATGATGCCGCAGCCGATGAGCGCGGGGATCAGCGGCACGAAGATGTTCGCGATCCGGCGCAGGAACAGTTTGAACGGCGTGGCGTTCCTCGCCTTCCGCTGCGCCCTGAGTGACGCTCCCTGCGCGGCGAGCGCCTCGGCCGTCACGGGTCCGTCCCCGCGGTCCGGGGCGGAAGACGCCGTCACGGCCTCGGTCCTCCCCGCCTCGACCAGGGTCTCGAACTCCGGGGTGACACGCGCCACCGTTCCCGGCCCCAGCACGATCTGGTAGGTGTCGTCCTCGACGACTCCCATGACCGCGGGAAGCGCCCTGAGCTGATCGTCCCGTACGAGGGAGCGGTCGTGCAGCCCCAGTCTGAGACGGGTCATGCAGTGGGCCACCGACGTCACGTTCTCCGCGCCTCCGACCAGGGGGAGGATGGCGGCGGCGGTGGCGTGATGCTTGCTCTCGTCGCTCATGGTGCGGTCGCGCCTCGCTGTGAGTGGGGGTGGGCGAGTCCTCGAAATTTTCTTTCCGTGATGCCGCTCGGGATCGAAAGATATTTTCACCACTCCGGAGCGTCAAGCGTCCGCGGGCGAATGGTCCCGCAGAAGCCGGCCGCGCACCGTTCACCGCCGCGCCGATCGCATCGCGCTAACCGGTTGCACGCACCGACCGGCGGGTCGCAGCCGGAGGCGCCGGCCACCACTCGCCCCCGAGGGCCATCGCCCGCGCGCTCCCGGGCACGGAGAGCGGCGGGGCACCCCGAACCATCCGGGCCGCCTCCGTCCGGCCCACCCGCTCGTCGCATCCTTCGACCCCGTGCGATCACCCGACACCGTGTCACCCCTCCCACAGGAGAGACCTGGTGCGCCGCGCCACCGTGACGAGCGGGACCGAAGCGGGACACGGGAGAGTCGCACAGATCACACTCCGTTAAATAGGAATATGGAATACCAATTAACTGGCATGCTGATGCGCGATCCACGAAGCACACCAGTGCCGACCAAGGAGCCCCAGCATGCTCTCCACCCAGTCGATCCAGGTCGTCCGGGCCACGCTGCCCGCCGTCGGAGCCTCCCTCGGCAGCATCACCGAACTGTTCTACCGCCGGATGTTCGAAGAGCGCCCGGATCTGCTGCGCAACCTGTTCAACCGCGCGAACCAGGCCAACGGCACCCAGCGCGAGGCCCTCGCCGGCGCCGTCGCGGCCTTCGCCACCACGCTGGTGGAGCGGCCCGGCGAGCGCCCCGACGCCGTCCTCGGGCGCATCGCCCACAAGCACGCCTCGCTCGGCATCACGTCCGACCAGTACACGCTCGTGGGACGGCATCTGACGGGGGCCGTCGGCGAGGTCCTCGGGGACGCCGCGACCCCCGAGGTGGCAGCCGCCTGAGACGAGGTGTACTGGCTCATGGCCAACGCGCTGATCGCCATGGAGGCACGGCTGTACTCCGGCGCGGGGGTCGAGGACGGCGCCGTCTGGCGCGACATGGAGATCGCCGGCCGCACCGAGGAGTCGGTCGACGCCGCCTCCTTCGAGCTGCGCCGCCCCGACGGCGGCCCCACCGAGCCGTTCACCCCCGGCCAGTACGTCAGCGTCCAGGTCGAGCTTCCCGGCGGAGCGGAGCAGATACGCCAGTACAGCCTCTCCACCGCCCCCGGCCGCAAGGCCTGGCGGATCACCGTGAAGCGGGAGCGCTCCGCCGACGGCCGGGCGCCCGAGGGAGAGGTGTCGTCCTGGCTCCACGCCCACGCCGGCCCGGGCGACCTCGTGAAGGTCTCCCTGCCCTTCGGCGACCTCGTGCTTCCCGAGGGCGACAGCCCGCTGCTGCTCGCCTCCGCCGGCATCGGCATCACGCCCATGCTGTCGATGCTGGACCACCTGGCCGGCACCTCGGCCGAGCGGCACGTCACCGTCCTGCACGCCGACCGCTCCCCCGCCCACCACGCGCACCGTGTGGAGATGGAGGAACTCGTCGACCGGCTTCCGCACGCCGCGCTGCACGTGTGGTACGAGACGCCTCAGGAGCCGGTGCCGCCCCACGTCCACGAGGGCCTGGCCGACGTGGCCCGGCTGACGCTCCGGGAGGACGTCAGCGCGTTCCTGTGCGGTCCGCTGCCCTTCATGCAGGCCGTCCGCGGTGACCTGCTCGTCCGGGGGGTCAGCCCGAAGGACGTCCACTACGAGGTGTTCGGTCCCGACCTCTGGCTGAGCAAGTAGGACCGGACGAGGGGCGGACCGTCACTCGGGCTGCCCCTCGTCCCACGCGCCGCGGTGGCCGGGTCCCGGATGCCCGGCCGGCGGCTGACGGTGGACTACGATGCCCCGGGTGCCGTACCGGCCGTCGGCTGCTTCTCCGACTACCCTACGAGCAAGGGAAGTCGGGCCGGTCCGAGGCCGTGGGCGCCCTCCGGTTCCCCACCATCAGAAAGATGCGGATGCGGATCAAAGATGTGAGCCTGGCCCTCGTCGGCTCCACCCTGATCGTCGCTCTGGGGGCCTCCCCGGCCCTCGCGGACAGTTCCTCCCTTCCCGCTCCCGACCTCACCGCCGTGCGCACCGTGCACGACGCCGCTCTCTCCCAGGGCGCTCCCGGAGCGCTCACCCGGATCGACGAGCGATTCACCACCCACCACGTCGCCACCGGCGAGGCCGACACCGGCGCCCACACGGCGATGGACACCGGCCGCCGGTTCCGCGTGGGCAGTGTCAGCAAGACCTTCACCGCGGTGGTGCTGCTGCAACTCGCCGCCGAGGGAAGCGTCGACCTCGACGCCCCGGCCAACCGCTACCTGCCCGAACCGCTGCCCGACGACCGCATCACCGTGCGGCACCTGCTCAGCCACCGCAGCGGCCTCTACGACTACACCAACGACATGTTCCACAACACCGTCCCGGGTTTCGAGGCGGTCCGCAACAAGGTCTTCAGCTACCAGGAGCTCATCGACCTGTCCACCGCGCGCCCCCTGAACAACGCGCCGGGCGCCGCCTACAGCTACTCCAACACCAACTTCGTCGTCCTGGGGCAGCTCATCGAGCACCTCACCGGCACTCCGGTCGCCACCCAGTACCAGCGGCGCATCTTCGCTCCCCTGCGGCTGCGGAACACCTCGTACGTCCATCCGCGGACGACTCTCTCCGGCTCCTACGCCCGCGGTTACCTCCGGCAGGACGACACCACGCTGCCGCTGGTCGACTCCACCGAGCAGACCCTCTCCTGGGCCCAGTCCGCGGGCGCGGTCGTCTCCAACGGCAAGGACCTCAACCGCTTCTTCTCCGCGCTGCTGTCCGGCAGGCTCCTGCCCGCCGGACAACTGGAGGACATGACCACCATGGTCCCGGTCACCGCGGACGGGAAGCAGTCCTACGGACTGGGGCTGCGGGCACGCAAGCTCTCCTGCGGCACCACCGTCTACGGCCACACCGGGACCGTGCAGGGCTACTACACCTATGCCTTCACCACCGGTGACGGCGTCCGCAGCATGACCTCCCTGGCGAACACCTCCAACAACGGAACCGTGAACGCCACCCTCGGCGCCACCCTGGACGCCGCCTTCTGCGGCTCCGGTACGGCCACCGCCGAGTCCACCGCCCCGATCCGCGGTTACACCGAGGACATCGCTCCCCAGATCGCCCGCGACTGACCCACCGGATCACCACGCGCCCGTGTCCCGGCCGGACACGAGTCCGGCCGGGACACGGGCCGGCCCCAGCCCGCCGACTGCCGCATCCGCGTGGCGACGCGGGCGCGCACCGCCCCGGCCTCCTCCCGCCGTTCCCGACCGCTTCTGCCCGTACTGCGCCGTCGTCTGGGCCGTGACCACCAACCTGCTCCGGTACGTGCCCCTGCGCGACTGCGCGCACGGCGTCCTTCCCGTGCCCGACGCGGTCGCGCCGCCCTGGACCTGGTCCCCGAGCGCCGCTGGCTGCTGGTGCCGACCCGTTTCCGGACGTACCGGAGCAGCGTGCCGCAGCCGGCGCCGGGTGCGCCCGGGCCGGTGCGCCGGCGTCAGCCGACCGTCGCCTCCCAGGTGTCGACGGCGTAGTGGACCGTCATGCCGTGGCGGTCGTACAACCGGGGCGCCCCCGTGGCGTTCTCGGTGTCCACGCCGAGCCCGACGGCGTCCCGTCCGCGCGCCGCGAACGCCGCGAACGCGTGCCGCAGCAGGAATCCGCCCAGTCCGCGGCCGCGGGCCGCGGGCAGCACACCGAGGCTGCGGATCCACCCCATGGCCTCGCGGTCGTTCCGCGCGAGCAGGAAGCCGACGTCCCCCAGGTCCTCGGTGCCGACGATCCACACCAGGGACCAGTCCAGCCCTTCGGCGTCGATGTCGTGCAGCCACGCCTCACAGGTACGCGGCTGGAAGTCGAAGTGGTGGGCGAAGGACTCCTGGTACAGCGCGTGGACACGCGACCGGTCCGCCTCGGCGACGCAGTTGCGCACCCGCACGCCTGCGGGCACCTCGGGGAACGGGTCCCGCGCCGGGTCCAGGCGGCGGCGCAGCACGTGGTAGCGGCGTACGATCCGCCAGTCGCGTGCCCGGAGGAGTCCGGTGTCGAGGGTGGGCGCCACATTGAGGTGCAGATGCACCACCGCCCGTACCGCCCCGTTCTCGCGGGCCTTCTCCAGCGCCCTGGCCTCCATGGCCTGCAGCATTCGGGCAGCGGCCTCCTGGTGGCCTGGCAGGACGTACTGGTCGATGTCGATGCGCTCGCCGTCGGACTCGTCCCACAGCAGCCCGTACGCCACCAGGAGGTCCCCGTCCCAGGTGAGCCAGGAATCCCGCTCCAGGTCGGTATCGGGATGCTTCAGATCGGCCTCGACGGTGTGCAGGTCGGTCTCGGGTCGGCCGATCTCGATCTCGTCGACCTTGTTGAGCAGTTCGGTGACGGCGGGCGCGTCGGTGAGCGCCGCGGGACGCGTTGCGTAGGGCATGAGGCACAAGAATCCGGTCGCGGGGCCCGGAGCGCAACGGTTTTTCGGGACCGTGGATCACGCGCCGGGCGTGCCGGCCGCCGCGCGGGCGCGGCGGTGTGCCGGGGCCGTGGGGGGCGTTCTCGGATTCTGCGGGCCGACGACCTCGGCGGCGGGCCGTCCGGCACCAGCGGCCGGGGCGGTCCACGGCCAGGAGCCCGGGACGACCCGGCGGCGGCCGGGCTCCTCGACGGCGGTGTCGTGGGTGTGGCGGGAGACGCCGGCATCCTGCCGAAGACGCCCGCCTGCCCGGTGCGGATCGCCGCGACCGGCCGCCGGGTGGCGCGCCTGCGGTCAGCCGGGCCGGTGCTGCTGAGTGAGGACCGCCGCCATCAGTTCGGGGTCGAGGACCGAGGCGTCGGCGAGGCGGGTGGACGCGGTGAGGGAGTGCAGCAGCGCCTTGGTGACCCGCAGGGCGGGAGCCGGCCGCCGCAGGACGGGTTTGGCCCAGGCGGTGACGGCCGCGTCGAGGGCGTCACCGGGGACGACCTTCTGCAGGATCGACAGGGAGTGGGCCTCGTGGGCGTCGAAGACGCGCCCGGTGAGGACGATGTCGCGGACGCGGGCGGCCCCCGCCTCGCTGATGAGGCGCGGGAGCAGCCCGCCCCAGGCGGTGGGCAGGCCGAGGGCGAGTTCGGGCAGGCGGAAGGTGGCCGTGCCGGCGCCGACCCGCAGGTCGCAGGCGAGGGCGAGGGCCAGTCCGGCGCCGATGGCCCTGCCCTGGACACGGGCGATGGTGACGGCGGGGTTGGCGGTCAGCGCCTCGCACACGCGCCGGGCGCGGGTCCCGGAGGCGCGGATGCCGCCGCCGGTGGGGTCGAGGGCCAGGTGCTCGGCGAACTCGCCGCGGTCGCCGCCGAGGCAGAAGTCGTCGCCGGCGCCGGCCAGCACCAGGACCCGTACCGACGGGTCCTGGTCGTCGAGGACGGTGAGGAGGTCGTCCAGCATGGCGTCGGTGACGGCGTTGCCCTGCTCGGGGACGTTCAGTTCGACGGTGAGGAGAGGTCCCTGCCGGAGGGTGCGCAGGGTCCTGAGCGTCCGGCCGGAGGGAGGTGCGGCGGGGAGCCCGGCGAACTGTTCGGCGGGGGGCAGGGCGTTCATGCGGTGACTCTCAGGGAGGTGATGCGACGGAAGACGACCCGGGAGGTGTCGTAGGCGGGGGGTTCGAGGGGCCGCAGCGTGGGAAAACGTTCCAACACCTGGGTGAGCAGTTCTCGGGCCTCCAGCCGGGCGAGCGCCGCTCCGAGGCAGTAGTGGGCGCCGCCGCCGAAGGTGAGGTGGCCGCCTCCGCGCCGGATGTCGAAGAGATGGGGGGCCGGGTTGCGGCGGGGGTCGTGGGCGGCCGCCCCGTACAGCACGTGGACGGTGGTGTCCTTGGCGATCGGTGTGCCGGCGAGGACGGTGTCGTCCGCGGCGACACGGGAGTTGACGACCACCGGCGGGTCGTAGCGCAGTGTCTCCTCGACCGCGTCGTCGATGTGCTGCGGGTGCCGGCGCAGCCATGCGGCGCGGGAGGGGTCCTGGGTGAGGAACCACACGGCGTTGGCCAGCAGTACCGCGCTGGTCTCCAGCGAGGCGATGGTGATGAACATCGTCAGGTCGTAGATCACCTGGTCCGCGGCGGCCCGGTCGTCGGGGTACTGGGCGTCCCAGTGGTGGATCCAGCCGGTGAGGACATCGTTGCCGGGGCGGGCCCGCCGCTGCCGGATCAACTCGGTGAAGTAGGCCCGCATCTCCAGCGTGGCCCGGGCCGACACGGCGAGTTCGCTCTTGGTGGGCAGCAGTTCCTGGGCGTAGACCTGCCGATGGGTGAAGTCCAGGATGTGCGCGTGGTGCTCCGGGGGGATGTCGAGCCAGTCGCCCACGGTCAACAGGGGGAGCTGCTCGGCGACGGTGGTGACGAAGTCGGCCTCCCCGTCGGCACGCAGGCGTTCCTCGAGGCCGTCCAGCAGGCCGGCGGCGAGAGTGGCGACCCGGGGCCGGATGCTCTCCAGGGTGGTGCGGTCGAACGGGTTGCCCAGGGCGCGCCGCTGGCAGGTGTGCGTCGGGGCGTTGAGGCGGGGCAGGGTGCGGGTCATCTCACGGGTGGCGGGTGCCTGCCAGCGCTCAGGATCGGGCTGCCGCTCCTGCCAGGCGAAGTCCGGCACCAGCCAGTTCCTGCCGCGCAGGACCTGGCTGCATGCCTCGAACCCGGTGACGAAGTAACCGCCCCAGGGGGCGCGCACGACGTCCCCCAGGGCGCGCATCCCCTCCCATATGGGAAGGGGGTCGGCCTGCCCTTCGTCGGAACGCAGGCGGCGGAGAAGGGAGATGACGGCTCGGCGGTCCTGGACGGTACCGCGTATGTCGCCGACGGTGGTCACACAGAGCTCCTTCTGCTGGGCGCTACTGATCAACACCGCCGGAACCTACCCGCCCATCCTCCTGTGTCATGCGCCTCTGCGTGTTGCTCCTGTCACATGCCGTGCCTCAGACACGGAAGATGTCCAGGAAACTGCTCCAGAACCCCTTCTTCCGTGCCGGCTCCTGCCGGACCGGCGCGGACGCGGCCTCCTGGAAGGGCTGCTGCGCACCCGGTGCCTGGGCCCGGCCCTGGAGCGCGGACGCCATCCGGGTGGCGGGCGTGGGGCTGAAGGTCACGGGCAGCGTGACCAGGGCCCGGTGGAACGGCCCCGGCCGCCACTGCAGGTCCTCCTCCGGCACGGCCAGGGCGAGGTCGGGCAGCGCGTTGAGGAGCCGTTCGATCGCGGTGGTCGCGATGACCTGCGCCGGGTCCTTGGCGGGGCAGGCGTGCGGGCCGGCTCCCCAGGCCAGATGGGCGCCCTTGCTGTGCGTACGGCGGGCCTCGGCGAGCGCGGGGTCGCTGTTGGCGCCCGCGAAGGAGATGACGACCGGAGTGTTCGCCTCCACCACGTGGCCGCCGAGGTCGACGTCCTGGACCGGGTAGTGGGTGGCGTAGTTGGCGATGGGCGTCTGGTTCCACAGCACATGGTCGAGGGCCTCCTCGATCAGCATGCCGCTCTGCCTGCCGCCGGCCCCGGAGAGCAGCAGCACCAGGGTGTTGCCGATGAGGTTGCGTTCGGGTTCGACGCCGGCCCCCATCAGCATCACCAGCTGGTCCTTGAGCTCCTCGTCGGTCAGCCCGGCCGGGTGCTGGATCAGCCAGGAGGTGACGTCGTCACCGGGGTGGCGCCGCTTGAGCGCGATCAGCTCCATCAGGCAGGCGGTGAGGTCCTCGTTGGCGCGCAGCGCGTCCTTGCCGTCGAAGATCGACGACATGGCGGTGGTGAGGGTGTCGCCGATGTCCGCGGGGCAGCCGAACAGCTTGTTGAACAGCAGCAGCGGAAGCAGTTTGGCGTAGTCGTTGAGCAGATCGGCGCGGCCCCGCTCGCTGAACCGGTCGAGCAGGTAGTCGGCGATCGGCTCGACGTCACGCCGGATCCGGGTGATGTTGAGCCGGGCCAGGCTGTCCACCACGGCCTTGCGCAGCCGCAGGTGCACCGCCCCGTCGGTGAACAGGCAGTTGGGCCGGTACGCCATCATGGGCAGCACCGGATTGTCCATGCCTATACGACCCTCGTTGAGCGCCTTCCAGCGGCGGGCGTCGCGGGCGAACAGCTCGGTGTTCTGCAGTACGCGCAGCGCCGTCTCGTGGCCGACGACCAGCGTGGCGTCCGCGCCGGGGGCGAGCTCGACGGGCCCGGCCGGGGCGTGGGCGCGCAGCCGGTCGTAGACCTGCTGGGGGTCGGCGGCGAACGCGGCGTCGTGCATCGGGCATCTGCCGACGGTGACGGCGGACGGTGCTTGGGGATCCATGGAGTCTTCCTTAGGGGTCGAAGAACCGCTGTTCCCGGTCCGGGCGGGCGCGGGGCGGTCAGGCCGCGCGGTCGAGCAGGTGACGCACCAGGGCGATCAGCGCCTTGGCGGACGACTGCTGGTCACGGGCGTCGCAGTAGACGACGGGGGTGTCCGGAAGCAGGTCGAGCGCCTCGCGCACCTCGGCCTCGGCGTAGGTGACGGCGGGGTCGAAGCAGTTGACGGCGATGGCGTACTCCAGGCCGTACCGCTCGACGAGGTCGATGACCGGGAAGGTCTCCTCCAGACGACCCGGGTCGACTAGGAGCAGGGCCCCGAGCGCGCCGCGGGCCATGTCCTCCCACAGCTGCATGAAGCGCTGCTGTCCCGGGGTGCCGAACAGGTACAGCACCAGGTCGTCGCTGAGGGTGAGGCGGCCGAAGTCCAGGGCGACCGTGGTGGTGGTCTTGTCCGCCACGCCCCGCAGGTCGTCGACGTGGACGGACGCCTGGGTCATCTTCTCCTCGGTGCGCAGCGGAGTGATCTCCGACAACGAGCCGATGAAGGTCGTCTTGCCCACGGCGAAATGCCCGACGACGAGGATCTTGGCGGCGTTGGTCACCGCGCTGGAGACGTAGATGGACTTCTGGTCCGTCTCAGCCGATGAGGGATTGGAGTCCATTCAGAACCTTCTCGAGGGTCGCTCTGTCGACGTTCTGGGCCCGGGGCGGTTCGGCCCTGCGCAGCAGGTGTCCCTGCTCCGCTAAATCGGTGAGCAGCAGCCGGGCCACCCCGACGGGCAGGCCGAGGTGGCCCGCCACCTCGGCGACCGACAGGTAACCGCCCGCGCACAGCTCCCAGATCGCCCTGACCTCGGGACCGGCCCCCAGCGGAAGCGTCCGCTCGGGAGCCAGGGTGACCAAGGTGTGCAGCGCGAGTTCGTCCGATGACGGCAGGCTCCGGCCGCCCGTGATGACGTAGGAGCGGACGAAGTCACTGGTGACGGGGGCTTCCTCACCGGGCGTCGTCATACGCCGACACCGTTGTCCGAGCGCGGCGCCACGCTCATCGCCTTGCTCAGCGCCGCCACCGTCTTCTGCATGCGGAACGACATGGCCTCCATGTCGACGTCCAGCGCCGCCGAGACGGCGAGGTAGGCACCCTGCCCGGCCGCGATCAGGAAGATCCAGCCGCCGTCGTACTCCAGCAGCGTCTGCTTCCAGATGCCGTGCCCCGCCCCGACGAAACCGGCGACCGCCCGGCTCAGGGACTGCATGGAGCTCATCGCGGCGGCGTTCGTCTCGGCGTCGTCGCGTGAGATTTCGTCCGAACGCTGCAGCAGCAGGCCGTCACCCGAGACGAGGACCGCGTGGCGGGCGCCCCGCACCTCGAGCACGTCGTTCAGCACCCACGACAGGTCGGTGTTCACTGGTGGTCAGGTCCTTCCGTGGTCTTCGTGGTCCGCCCGAGCTGGGTGCCGCGCGCGAACGCCCCCAGGCGCGACGCGGTCACCTCACCGTCCGACTCGGACGTCTGCTGTTCGATGCCGACCGTGTCCTGCGGGGCCGGCACCACCGAGATGGGCCCCTGGCGCCGGCGGCGCTTGGGCAGCCCGCCGGTCGTCGTGCCCACCACGTGCGAGGGGCCGACCGGGACGGGCGCCAGCCGCTGCGGGGTGCTCTCCTCACCCCGGTCCGCGGGCTCACGGGCGGGTTCGGTGGGGGTGACGGCCTCGGCCGCCAGAAGGCTTTCCGGCACTCGGATCACTGCGCGCACTCCGCCGTAGGGGGACACCGAACCGACGGAGACGGCGAAGCCGTACCGGGCGGCGAGCATGCCGCACACCGCGAACCCGAACCGGGGCGGGTCGCCGAGGCCGGTGATGTCGACGGGGCCGTCCGCGGTCAGCAGCGCCGCCGCCCGGTCCTTGGTCTCCTGGTCCATGCCCAGACCGGCGTCGTCGACGATGAAGCACACGCCCGTCGGCACGGCCTGGATGTTGACCTCGACCGGTGTGCCCGGAGCGCTGTACGTGGTCGCGTTGTCCAGCAGCTCGGCGAGGACCACCGCCACCGGCTCGACGGCCTTGCTGGTGACGGCGACGCTGGCCTGCGCGTGGATGCTCACCCGGTTGAAGTCCTTGATGCGGCCCTGCGCGCTGCGGGCCACGTCGTAGACGGTCGCCACGCCCTCGCGCCGGCCCAGCCATCCGCCGCACAGCACCGAGATGCCCTTGGCCCGGCGGCTGAACTGGCTGCCGGTGTGGTCCACCGACATCAGGTCCGCCAGCACCTCGGTGTCGTTGCCGTACTTCTGCAACAACCCGTCCAGCAGCAACTGCTGCTCCTCGGCGAGCGACTGGAGCGTGCCCATCGCCGACTTCAGCACCGCCTTGGTCGACGACTCCGCGTCCGCCCGGACGTCCGCAAGGTCACCGCGGTGCCGGGTGTCCTGGGCGGTGATGTGCTCCTGAAGCTGGCCGATCCGGCCTTGGGCCTGCGCCAGTTGGGCCTCCAGGTCCTTCTTCGTTCTTCGGAGCGTCAGATTGGTTCTCCGAGCCCGCTGCACGGCGAACACCGCAGCGGCGAGCACCACAAGCAGGATCCACAACAGCGGATCCCCTATCAATAACGTCATGAGACTCTCTTCAAGTCGCATCCCGCCGGGAGCTCGGCAGGTCCGCGCGGGCGTGGGACGGGTCCGGGCCGTCGAACGGCGCGGACCCACGGCGGACCAAGCCTCAACTCCTCAGCGATGGGGCCTTAGAGACTGTCCCCCGTACGCGTTCGTGACGCGCCGCCAGCCTACTGAAAGTTCGATGATCTTAGCAGGCGGGCGACTGCTGCCTGTCTGTTCGAGAGGTCACCCGGCGACCCTCACGAGACCCACACGCCCCACCCTCCTCCGGCGTCGGCGAGCCGGTGCCGTCGTCGCGGCACGCCCTTCCGCGCGTCAGGGGGAATCGGTGACACGACCTGCGGCGGCGAGGGAATCCACACGGCCCCGCCGTCGCCTCGCGGCCACGTGAACACCACGTGAACGTGACGCCGGCGTGGGCCGGGGGCCGGACGCGGGTGAAGTTCTCACGGCCTGCGGGCGATCGCTCCGTCCATCGCGGTGTCCTCGTCGCGGACGCCCTGGTCGCCGGTGCCGTCCGGGTACCGCTCGCGGTCCTGGACGGTGCCCGGCCGCGGCCGGTGCATGACGGACCTCCGGGGCGCAGGCAGACGAAAGGCCCGTAAAGAGGGCCCGGCTCCCCTCGCCCCGGCCGCCGCACCGCACCGGGCGCCGGCCCTCCTCCCCGGACGGCCCGAGGGCGGGCCGGCGGCTTCACTCCCCCCGGCCGTCCCGCCTCCGGGCACCGCGGGCCGAACGCCGCGTGGATGCCCGCACGGAGTCCCGGGCGGACGACGGTGCGCGCCGACGATCGACGTGCGCCCGCCAGGAGGGAACTCCGGCTGCCGCCGCCGCGAACAGACCGGCAACGACCTGATCACCTCACTCGGCTGACGGCCGGGCGCTCGGCTCCCGCCCCTGTCGGCCGGCCGAGGACCTGCGACCACCGCGCGGCACCTCCGTCACCGGCACCGGCCGGGGACAGAAGTCGCAACGGGCCTCGGTCCACTCCTCTCCTTCGGAACCGTCAGAACCGCTGGCGGCCCTCCGCGAGCACGGCAGGCCGCGGCGATCCCGGGGCCGGGCGCACACCGAAGGACGGACCGACCGGACGGTATGCAAAAGGGCCGACTGTCCCCTAGGCTTCTGCCCGGCGCCTCGTCCGGCCGGAACCGGTGCGCCGCCCACGACGAGAAGGAGGAGCCCATGGCCGTCGACCCCCGGGGAGCCGATCTCGCACGGCTGATGGAGGAGGATCCCGGTGGCCCCGTGGTCATGCTCAACCTGCTGCGCTTCGCTCCCGACGGCCGCGCCTCCTATGCGGAGTACTCGCGACGGGCGGCCGCTTTCCTGAAGCGGTACGGAGGCGAGCTGCTCTACGCCGGCGACGGCGGCACTCCCCTGGTCGCCGAGGACGGGCAGGCCTGGGACGCGGTGCTGCTCGTCCGCTACCCCGACCGCGCGGCGTTCGGCCGCATGGTGGCCGACCCCGAGTACCAGGAGATCACCGTTCTGCGCTCCCGGGCCTTGACCGAGGCCGTGCTCCAACCGACCAGCCCCTGGCCCTCCGGTCGCGACCGGTGATCACGAGGGCCGTGCCCTGTCCGCGTCCTGCGGGTCCGGTCACCGGTAGCGGGGCTTCACGCCCCGTCGGCTCCTGCGGCGCGGGTCCTCGACGGCGGCTCTCCGCTTCGGCGGCGCCGGGCCGCACACCTCCCCTGCGGTGCGGCTCGTTGCGCTTCCTCCCTCGGCCGGCGTCGGTGCGGTCGGGTCCCGGGCGGTGACCGGGCTTGTCAGCCCGTCGTCCCCGGCCACCGGCACAGCTGTGCCGGGAGACCTCCCTCAGCACGGTGGAGGCGTCCTCCGTCGGACGGTGTGCCGCACGAATGCGCGGCACCGGGTAGCGCGGGGAACGGGTGTACCGCTGCCTCGACGTTCACCTCCCGTACGTGGTCCGGCCACGCGGAAGCCGTCCGCCTGCTTCCCGTCGTCACCGTGTGGGCCGGTGACCGAGCGCCTCGACGATCTCGGTCACATCGGCGTACGCGCCGTCCTCCGGCAGACTCCGCGCCGCCTCCAGCACCGGGCCCGGTGCGCGGTGCGCCTCCAGGAGGTCCAGCACCGGCCGCCGGTCGGCGGGGAAGGCCGTGCGGTCCAGGTGACGTGCCAGTTCGAGGCGCAGGGAGTCCGCCTCCGACCGGGCGCGCGCCCGGTCGCGTTCCTCGCCGGGAGGAGGCACCGGTCCGCCCGGGTGCACCCGGATGTCGTCGTCCGCCGGCGGCTCCGGGTCGCTCGCCTCCTCCACGTGGGTGGGTCGGCCGGAACGCAGGTGCCCTTCCAGCTCGTGCTTCATCTCGTCGTCGGTACGTGGACCGACCGGGTTGCTTCCTCGTTCCGTCATTCCTCCACACCTCGCTCTCTCGCCTGTGCCGCCGTCACGCCGGAGTCGTCTCGTAGGTCCAGCGCAGAAGGGCGCCCAGCCCGCCCGTCGGGACGTCCGTGGCGTCCGCCCCGTCCTCGTCCGCCGGGGGAACGACCAGTACGTCGGCGGCGGTGACGGCGGCTGCGCGCAGCAACGCGTCGTCCGCGCGTACCGCCGTCGGATCGCTCTCCCCCAGCGTCCTGGCATCGCTCCGGCGCGCCGCGACCTGGTCGGGCCGGGCCCCCACCCACGTCTCACGGTCCAGCTCCGGCCCGTCGGGCCGGACGAGCAGTGTGTCGATGCGGTGTTCCCGGGCCGCTTCCACCAGCGCCGGGATGCCTTCCACCGCCTCCGTGGGCCGGTCGGTACCCACACGGCCGGCCCGGAAGCGGTCGAGCGCCTCCTCGACACGGTGACGCGTGTACCGCTGCCGGACCTGCTCGATGGCCTCTTCCAGCGCGGGAGAGGCGGACCCCGCGGCGCGGCCGCCGTGCTCGGTCTCCGTCGTGACCCGGCGGACCTCCTCGGGGAGCTTCTCGTGCACGGCCGGCCGCTCACGAGGGTCACCGACCAGGAGGATCAGGTCGGCACCGGATTCCTCGTAGGCCGCACTCAGCGCTTCGGCGATCTCACCGGCGTTGCGCTCCCAGGTGTTCTCGACCTTGAGCTGGAAATGCCGCTCGGACCAGTCGGACGAAGCCGTACGGTGCACGGGGTGCTGCTTCCCCTCGACCTGCCCCGCGGACCGCGGTCCGACCGCCCCGCGCACCTCGAAGTCGGCGCCCGTCCGGTCGATGTACGCCACGAGGCAGACCGGGTCCTGACCCGCCAGCTCCAGCAGCGGCGTCAGCCGGGGCAGCGGGGCCCAGCAGGCGATCTGCCGCTGCGGCGGGCGGGAGAGCCGGTGGCTGAGCACCACCTCGCCCCCGGCCGCGAAGACCACTCGGCCCGCCGGGTCCTCCGCGGGTCCGATCTGCAGGAGAGCGTCACGCACCGCTTCCGTGGTAGCGGTGTCAGCACCCTCCTCCTCGAGCGTCCGGCACGCTTCGCGCACGGACAGCTCACGCCGCTTGGCACCCGACTCGTCGTTCTGTGCGGGGTCGAAGTACACGGTGGCCCACGGGCCCGGGCGGTCGAAGAGCGGTTGCAGGAAAGACAGCTGCACTTTTCCTCCTTCGGTCCGTTGTCGGACCGGGTGCCCGAAGCAGGGCGAGAGACACACCGCGAACCGGCATGCGAGTCCCACCCTGCATGGTCCGACCACGGCCGGAGCGCCGTCCGCCCGGCCGCGCCGGCCCGTCGGTCCTCATGTCGTCCTTCGAGAGGGCCGGCAGCCCGACACCGGTGCGCTCAGGAACGGTCCGTGCTATTCGTCCCCGAACACGGCCTTCTGGACATCGTCCGGCCCGTCGAACTCGCCCGCAGGGGCATCGACGAGTACGTCGACGAGTACGTCGTCCGCACCGTTGTTTCTGGCCAGCGTGACCAGGTCGTCGCGGCTGGCGGGGTAGTCGGCGCCCCTGAGCGCCTTCTGCAGGTCGATCGGGCTGATGTTCGCCATGGTGGTCTCCTCGCCGTCTTGACGGACCTCCGGTGGGGCCCGTGATGCCGGGCCCGCAGGTACATCGTGTCCACAGCGGAGGGGGCGGCGCATGTCGGTCCGTCCGCCCCGGTGCCCCGTGAGGTGGGCGGCACCGCCCGTGGCACATGCCGGCCCCGGTTCCGTGGAGGTCCGGACCGCGCGGAGTCGTGACGGCCGCCCGCACGCTGCGGGCCCCCGCGTGATCGCCCAGCGGCCACCGAAGCGACGTACGGTCACCGAGCGGGAGAGCGACGGACACGGGGATCTCCGAGCCGGTTGTCTCCAAGTGTTTGAGATGACCGCGACGCGAGACCCGCGAGGCCAGAGCGCCCCCGCACGTCGTCCGGGACGGAGTACCCTCCATGCGCATTCCTGGTGTCAACGCCCTGTTCCACGACCCGGCCGCCGCCCTCGTCGCGGACGGGCGTACGGTCGCGGCGGCCGGGGAGGAGCGGTTCAGCCGGCGCAAGCACGGCAAACGCCCGCTGCCGTTCTCGGCGCACCGGCGAGTTCGCCCGGGCGCGCATCGCCCCTGGACCGCGCGCCCGGCACGGGGTGAACACCATGCTCGTCACGAGCGTGCTCATCCCGCCCGCCGCCACCTGGCGCCGGCCGAGCGGGCTGTGGCGCCACCGTCACGCCGGCCACTGGCCGGAGGTGACGTCGTGAACGAGATCCGTCCGGTCCTGTTCGACCGCGACGGCACCCCCGTCCACGACGTCCCCCACAACGGCGATCCCGACCGCGTCCGCCCGGTCGACGGGGCGCGCGAGGCACTCGGTCTGCTCCGCGCACACGGTATCGGCACCGGTGTCGGCACCAACCAGTCCGGCGTCGCCCGCGGGCTGCTCCCCACCGCCGACGTCCGCCGCGTCAACGAGCGGATCGACGCCCTGCTCGGCCCCTTCGACGTGTGGGCCGTCTGCCCGCACGGTCCCGGCGACGGCCGCCCCTGCCGCGAACCCCGGCCGGGGACGATCACCTCGACGGCCGGCCGCACGCCCCACCCGGGCGGGCCGCCGTGATCGGCGACATCGGAGTCGGCGTCCAGGCCGCCCGCCGCATCGGAGACCGCCTCGTCGTCCGCGCCGACTCCGGCACGTCGGTACGGCGCCGCAAGGGAAAGGGCCGGCCCGTCAGCCCGCGGGCCGACCGGGTCCGTGTACTGCTCGCCCTGGGGTGCGTCGACGCGGTGGCCGTCTTCGACGAGGACACGCCGGAGCGGCTGCTGACCGACCTGCGCCCCGGTGTCCGGGGCAAGGGCGGTGACCGCACCGGCGCGGACCTGCCCGAGGCGGCGCTGCTCGGGGAGTGGGGCGGGCAGGCGGTCCTGCTGCCGTACCTCGACGGGCGGTCCTCGACCGCGCTCATGGCCCGGGCGGCGGAGGGATCCCGATGACGCGCCCCCGCCTGCTCGTCCTGCGCGCCCTCGGCCTCGGCGACCTTCTCGCCGGCGTGCCGGCGCTGCGCGCCCTGCGCCGGGGGCTGCCCGAGCATGAACTGGTGCTGGCCGCCCCGGCGGAACTGGCCCCGGTCGCCGTGGCGACGGGCGCCGTCGACCGGCTGCTGCCCGCCTCCGCCCCGGGGCGCGCCGTACCGCGCGGCCTCGACTGGGACGGTCCCCCGCCCGACGTCGCCGTCGACCTGCACGGCAACGGACCACCCAGCCACCGCCTGCTCCAGACGCTGCGCCCACGGCGGCTGTTCGCCTTCGCCCACCCGGAGACCCCGGAGATCGACGGGCCGCCGTGGTGGGCCGAGGAGCACGAACGGGACCGCTGGTGCCGCCTCCTGGAGTTCTACGGCATTCCCGCCGACCCCACCGACCTGCTGCTGCCCCGCCCCGCGGGCCTCTCCCCCTCCCCGGGGGCGGTCGTGCTGCACCCGGGCGCCGGTTCCCCCTCCCGCTGCTGGCCCGTCGACCGCTACGCGGCTGTCGCCACCGCCCTGCGCGGGCGCGGCCACCGCGTCGTGGTCACCGGCGGTGCGGGCGAGGACGACCTGGTGGCACGGCTCGCCAAGCGGGCCCGCCTGCCCGACACCGACGTCTTCGGCGGCGGCCTCCCCTTCGACCGGCTCTCCGCCCTGGTCGCCGGTGCCCGCGCCGTCGTCAGCGGCGACACCGGCATCGCCCACCTCGCCGTCGCCCTCGCCGTCCCCACCGTCACCTTCTTCGGCCCGGTCCCGCCCCGCCACTGGGGGCCGCCCGCGCACCCGCGCCACCAAGTGCTGTGGCATCCCGGCCCGCAGGGCGATCCGCACGGCCGCCGCACCGACCCGGCACTGCTGCGGATCCGCCCCGAGCGCGTGCTGGAAGCCCTGGATCCACTCCTCCGCTCCTCATGAACCGCGCCTCCACGAACGTCGTCATCGCCCCCCGCAACCGCGCGGAGAGCCTGGCCCGCACCCGGCGCCTCCTGCTCGTCCTCCCCGAGCGGCCGGAGATCCCCGTGCGCGGGGCGCGACGCTGCGCCGGGCGCACGCCCTCCGCAACACGCTGCGGTTCACCTGGCTGCGCCGCCCGGCCGGTCCCGCACTGCGCCGCACCGTGCACCCGGCCCGCACGGCGCCCCGTGACACCGTGTCGCTCCGGGCCTTCGCGCAGGCCGCGGCCGCGTGGCCGTGGGTGCTGCGCGAGCGCCGGGCACTGACGGCGGAGGGGGAGGCGCGGATACGGATGCCGGAGGAGGTGCAGCGGCGCTCTTCCACCCGCCGTCACGTGGACCGAGGCCCGGCGGACCACGGACAGCGAGGGACGGGGACCGCCTGCCCGGTCCCGCCTCTCAGGTGGCCGGTCGGCCGCTCCCGAGGCGTTCCTCCTGGGGAACCCGGCGGCGTGCTGACGGATGCGGACCGGGCGGAGTCGCGTCGGTGCCCTGGTCCCCAGGCGCAGCAGCGATCTCGAGCTCCTTGCTCAAGATCCACGTTCCCGCAGGTCAGCGTACCCTCCCCCGTGGCTTCAAGGGTGTGTTCGGCAGCTCCGGCGCGGGCAGTGGAGCCCCCTCGTATCCGTGGACCTCGCCGAAACGGGTCCCCGTCGTCCAGTCCTCGCGCGCCCGGACGATGTCGTCGTGCGACCGGCCGATGAAGTTCCACCACATGACGATCTCCTCCTCGAAGGGCGGTCCGCCCAGGAGCAGCAGGCGGGCCGGTACGTTCGCCCGGTTGGCCAGGGTGAGGGCGGTGCGGCCGGGGGGCGCGTAGCCGAGTTCGGCCGGCTCGAGGGGCGTGCCGGCGAGGAGGACGTCGCCGGTGTCGACGAGGGCCCCGTGTTCGAAGCCGGGGTCCACGTCGAGGGTCACACGGGAGTCCGGGTCCAGGGTGATCTCGGCGCCGAGCAGCGGGGTGAAGGTGCGCACCGGTGAGGTGTCGCCGGCGAGCGTGCCCAGGAAGACGCGCGCCTCGCCGCCGTCCAGTGCGAC
The DNA here is from genome assembly GCF_041380215.1 of Streptomyces pimonensis. Classification (NCBI taxonomy): domain Bacteria; kingdom Bacillati; phylum Actinomycetota; class Actinomycetes; order Kitasatosporales; family Streptomycetaceae; genus Streptomyces; species Streptomyces pimonensis. Next base: position 98,701 of record NZ_JAHWZY010000018.1, on the reverse strand, counting down.
CGGGGTGGGGACGTGGTGCCGGAAGTCGCGGGCCGTGTCCCGGTGTTCCTCGGGCAGGGCCACCCACAGCTGCGCGCCGTGCAGGATGCGGGTGCTGCGGGTGGAGACCTCGGAGTGGCTGATGCCCTGCCCGCCCGTCATGAGGTTGAGTTCGCCGGGCCGGACGTAGGCGTGGCTGCCGAGGCTGTCGCGGTGTTCGATCTCGCCGCTGAACAGCCAGCTGACCGTCTGCAGGCCGGTGTGCGGGTGCGGGGGGACGCGCATGCCGCCGGACTCGGTGATGTCGTCGGGGCCGTAGTGGTCGGCGAAGCACCAGGCGCCGATGAGGGTGCGTGCCCGCTGGGGCAGGGTCCGCCGCACCCGCATGGCCCGGGGGCCGCCGAGGGGCACCTCCCTCGGCGTGAGGACCTCGATGCCCGGCGGGGGCGGTCCGTCGGCGTCCGCACCGCAGACCGTCTCCGTCGGGCGTGTCTCCGTGTTGCTCATGCGCTGATCCCTCCACCACCCATGAAAGTTCCACTTCCGGCTCGACCGCCGACGGCAGGCCGGACATCCCATGATCCCGCGAGAGGGGCCGGAAGGGCGAGAACGGGCCTCGTGGGCCGTCTGCGAGAATGAGGACCGGTCCCGGAGCCCCGCGGACGCGCGGTGCCCGTCGCACGACTGGAGTACGCATGGTGTCACCGCAGCACGAAGCCCCTCCCTCGCCCGAGGGCCGCACGGACCTCCGGGCCGACTGCGCCGACTGCTTCGGCCTGTGCTGCGTGGCCCTGCCCTTCGCCCGCTCCGCCGACTTCGCCGTCGACAAGGCCGCCGGGCAGGCCTGCTCCCACCTCCGGACGGACTTCCGCTGCGGTATCCACGAGCGGCTGCGTGACCGGGGCTACCCCGGCTGCACCGTCTTCGACTGCTTCGGCGCCGGTCAGAAGGTCTCGCAGGTCACCTTCGGCGGCGTCGACTGGCGCCGGGCGCCGAAGTCGGCGCGCGCCATGTTCGAGGTCTTCCCCGTGATGCGGCAGCTGCACGAGCTGCTGCGGTACCTCACCGAGGCCCTCGACCTCGCGGCTGCCCGGCCCGTCCACAAGGAGCTGCGGCGGGCGCTGGCCCGGATCGAGGTCCTGACCCGCGGAAGCGCCGAGTCCATCACCGCGCTGGACGTGAACGCGCTGCGCGGCGAGGTAAACCCGCTGCTGCTGCGCGCCAGTGAGCTCGTCCGGGCCCGTGTCCCGGGCCGCAGGAAGGACCACCGCGGAGCCGATCTGATGGGCGCGAGGCTGTCCGGCGCCGGTCTCAGGGGGGCCAGTCTGCGCGGAGCCCTCCTCGTCGCCGCCGACCTGAGCGGGGCGGATCTGCGCGACGCCGACCTGATCGGCGCCGACCTGCGCGACGCGGACCTCGGCGGCGCCGACCTCACCGGCGCCCTCTTCCTCACCCAGGCGCAGCTGAACGCGGCCAGGGGCGACGCGGCCACCGTGCTGCCCGCCTCCCTCGGCAGGCCTGCTCACTGGTAGGAGGCGCGGGGAGCCTGTCCCGTCAGTGCGTTCAGCACTTTGTCCGGGGTCAGCGGGAGGTCGCGGAAGCGGACGCCGGTGGCGTGGTGGACGGCGTTGCCGATGGCGGCCGCGCTGCCCACGTTGCCGATCTCGCCGATCCCCTTGCTGCCCATCGGGTTGAGGTGGCCGTCGCGCTCGTCGATCCAGTGCGCCTCTACGGCGGGCACGTCGGCGTGCGCGGGCACGTGGTACGACGCCAGGTCGGACTCGGTGAAGTCTCCGAACGCGGCGTCCATCGTGCTGCCCTCGGTCAGTGCCATGCCCAGCCCCATGATCATGCCGCCGACGAACTGGGACCGTGCCGTACGGGCGTTGAGGATGCGTCCGGCGGCGAAGACACCGAGCATCCGGCGCACCCGTACCTCGCCGGTGACGGAGTCGACGGCGACCTCGGCGAAGTGCGCCCCGAAGGCGTGGCGCGAGTAAGGGCTCTTTGTGTTCGCCCGGCCCGTCGTGTCGGCGTGGGCGGTGACGCCCTCGTCGGGCAGCCGTCCCGTGAGGCCGCCCAGCCGGCCCGCGAGCCTGGTGCACGCGTCGTGCACGGCCCACCCCCAGGAGGCTGTTCCGGAGGATCCCCCGGCCAGGGACGCGGACGGCAGGTCGCTGTCGCCGATCTTTGCCCGTACCCGGTCCAGCGGCACGCGCAGGGCGTCCGCCGCCACCTGGGCGAGCACGGTACGGGCCCCGGTACCGATGTCGGTGGCGTTGACGCGGACGACGAAGGTCCCGTCCGGCAGTGCGCATGCCTCGGCGGCGGACGGCTGGACGAGGACGGGATAGGTGGCAGCCGCGACGCCCGTGCCGAGGAGCAGGGGCCCCTCCGCCCGGGTACGGGGGCGGGGGTTTCTGCGGTCCCAGCCGAAGCGGCGGGCGCCCTCGCGCAGACACTCCGTGAGGTGCCTGCTGCTGAACGGTTTGCCGCTGTCCGGTTCCCGTTCGGGTTCGTTGAGGAAACGCAGCCGGACCGGGTCCGTGCCGAGAGCGGTGGCGAGTTCGTCCACCGCCGACTCCAGGGCGTACATGCCGGGGCACTCACCGGGGGCGCGCATCCAGGACGGGGTCGGCACGTCGAGCCGGACCACGCGGTGGAGCGTACGGCTGCTCGGGGTGGCGTACATGACGCGTGCGGGAACCGCCGCCTGCTCCACGAACTCCTTGACGCGGGAGCTGTGCGTGACGATCTCGTGGGTCAGGCAGGTCAGCCGGCCGTCGGTGTCCGCGCCGAGCCTCAGCCGGTGCAGGGTGGGGGCCCGGTGGCCGACGAGGGCGGGCATGTCACGGCGGGGCAGGGCGACGGTGACGGGCCTGCCGGTCTCCCGGGCGGCCATGACGGCGAGTACGACGTCGGGGCGCGGGGTTCCCTTGGAGCCGAAGCCGCCGCCCACGTGGTCGGCGACGACGAACGGGCCGTCCGGAGGGGACGGCGGGGTCGGTGACCTGGGACGGGTGGCCGGCCCCGGCCTCGGCGAGGGTGCCGACGGCGGAACAGAGCTGTACCGGTGTGCAGTACCCGCACTGAAAGGCGTCCCGGTCGAGGAAGGCCTGCTGCAGGGGGTGCAGCTCCTCGTCGCCGCCGTCGGTGAGGCCCTCCACCGTGGTGACGTCGCAGCCGTCCAGGGACACGGCCAGGAGCAGGCAGCTGTTGACGCGGCGGCCGTCGACCAGGACCGTGCAGGCCCCGCACTGGCCGTGGTCGCAGCCCTTCTTGGCCCCGGTGAGGTCGAGGCCTCGCGCAGCACGTCCAGCAGGACCCGCCGGTGGTCGAGGCGGAGGGCGTGCGGTTTGCCGTTGACCCCGAGCGCGGTGTCCGAGCGGTGCTCGGGAGTGGGCTCACTGCTCATGGTGGAGTGGCCTTCCGGAGGGACGGACGGTCAGTCGGCGGCGTCGTCGGCACGGAGCCGTACCTGTTCCTCCAGGCGCCGGAGGCTGGAGTCCAGGGCGTCGCCGACGGCCTTCTCCCCCGGGTCGTGGCCGTCGTCGAAGAAGGAGAGGTGCACCGTGACCTCGCTGGCCCCGCTGCCGATGCCGGCGACCTGCAGCCAGCCGGTGTAGCCGCCCTGCTCCCGCGTGCCCCATTCGAGCCGCATCTGGTCGCGCTGGGCACGGAGCAGCGCGGAGGTGTCCTCGTCGGAGCGGTCCTCGTGCACGGTGACGGTGGGCAGCTCCTCGGCGTGCACGTGCAGGGCCTCGGGCAGCCAGTCCCCCATCCGGTCGACGTCGGCCGCCCGGTCGAAGACCTGCTCGGGTGATGCGGGCATCGTGTGTGAACGCTCGTACTCGGTCATCGCGGTACCGTCTCTCGTCTCGGTTGTCCGGCAGGTCCGGGACCGGCCGTGCGGACAGCCCCGGGACACGGCGCTATGCGTCGCCGAGGACCGCCTTCCGCGCCTCGTGGGGGCCGTCGAACCGCTTGGTGCCGGTCCGGCCCGGCTTCTCGACGAGGATGTCCTGCGCGCCGTCGCTCTTCGCCACCGAGACGGGGTCGTCCCGGCCGGCGGGGCGGTCGGCGCCCTTGAGGACACTCTGCGGGCCGATCGGGGCGAGGTCGGCCATGGGCAGCCTCCCGTGGTGGGGCGGCGCGGCGTGTCCGCGCGAGGACCTGGCGGGTACCCGGGGTGCCCGGGGTGATTCAGCCCCGGTCTGCGGCCCCGGGCCGAGTAGGCGGCACCGCCGGTCCGAGTACGCGTACTCAGGCGCGGGGAGTCCGCCGCGCCCGAGGCTGGCCGGCAGGAACCCGTCTGCCGGAAGGACCTCCCTTGCTCGGTCGTACCGCCGCCGTCCTGCTGCCGTTGTTCGGGCGGCTCACCGTCACCCGTGAGACCGACGGGCCGTTCCCCGCGGGCAGCGTCTTCGTCGCCAACCACGACTCGATGGCCGATCCGGCACTCGTGCTGGCCGCCCTGCGCGGGGTGGGCGTGGCACCGGCCGTCCTGGCGACGGCGGGACTGTGGCGGGTGCCGGTGCTGGGACGCGCTCTGTCGAAGGGCGGGCATGTTCCCGTCCACCGGGGATCGGCCCGCGCGGCGGACGCGCTGGAGGCCGCGGCGGAGGCGGTGCGGTCGGGACGCCATGTGCTCGTCTACGCGGAAGGGGGTCTGCCGTCGCGTCGGGACGCGGGGTGCGCCCCGCCCCGGCCGTTCCGTACCGGTCTGGCACGGCTCTCGGCCGCGACCGGAGCCGCCGTCGTGCCCGTGGGGCAGGCGGGGGCCCGGCGGCTGTCCTCCGGGCCGGTCGCCAAGCAACTGGCCGGTGTGCTCACCGCTCCGGTGCGCCGTCCGCGCCTCCACGTCCACATCGGGCGTCCCGTGCGCCTGCCGCCCGGGACGGCGGCCGGTACGGAGACGGCTCACCGGGCGGTCGCCGCCGCCTGGCGGCGGGCCGCCCGGGCCGCGGGCGAGCCGGCCCACGACGGCTGACCGAGCGGCTACCGGTCGTCCGTGTCGGTGCGGCCGGCCAGGCGTTCGTAGCGTTGCCGGGCGGCCTGCGGGCTGCGCAGACCGAGGCCGAAGGCGATCTCCGGCCAGGTCATGCCGCGCCCGCGCGCCATCTGCAGGAGGCCGACCTCCAGTTCGTCCATCTCTGCGCGGGCACGCGGTACGAGGCTCAGCGCGGCGGTGATGTCCGCGCGGTCCACCTCGGGTTCGCCGTCCTCGGGCAGCGCGGCGCCGCTGAGCAGGAACGCCACGAGTCTGACCGCCTCGTGCGGGCCGATCACGCCCGGGTGGATCTGGCGGCGGCGCTGCGCGTCCGTGGCCGCGTGCCGCTCGGCGATGCGGAACAGGGAGGCATGCACCCGTTGTGCCCGTGCCGCGTCGGAGTTCGACGGTGTGAAGGGGTCGTCGGACTGGTCGTGGGCCGTCGCAGACATGGCACGAGCATCACAGAGTGAACATTATGTTGTCAACGGAAAATTTTCTCCGGAGGCCGATGACTCCCCGCGCCCCCGCACGTCTGCACCTACGACGGACTCACCCGCCGACCGGGACACAGGACGAGGGGGCAACGCCATGAGCACCGAGCGGACCACCACGGGCAACGCCTTCTCCTACCACCTGACCCGCACGCTGGACGCCCCCGTGGGCAGGGTGTGGCAGGCGTGGACCGTTCCGGACCGCTACGCCCGGTGGGCGTACGCCGCGCCCGGCTCCGTCCAGATGGACGTACGGCCGGGCGGCGCCTGGAAGGCCACCACGGTCACGCCGGACGGCGGCGAGTTCCCGCTGACCGGGTCCTGCCTCGACGTCGTCGAGAACCGCCTGCTGGTGGTGGGGATGGACGTGCCCGGGAAGCCCGAGCCGTCGGTGATGGCCGTGGAACTCGCCGAGGACGGCGGCCGGACGCGGATCGCGCTCCGCCAGACGTGCGACACGGCGGAGGAGCGCGGCATGGCCGAGCAGGGCAGCACCATGCTCCTCGACGGCCTGACCGCCTTCCTGGCCGAGGACGCCTAGGACGACGGGCCAAACTCGCGTGGTCGGACCCGCCCTCTGATGCGAGTCTGGGGTGGTCAGGTTCCGAGGACGAGAGCCCTGGAAGGAGACCGATGGGACGGGACGTCCCGGCGCTCACCTTCACCCGCGAGGACCGCCGCCGCTACCGGATCAAGATGCAGGAGTGCCTGGAGACGTTCGCGCGGATGCTGCGCGAGTCGCGCTTCGAGGCCGAGCGGCCCCAGGTGGGGCTGGAGATCGAGCTGAACCTGGTCGACGACCGGGCCGAGCCCGTGATGCGCAACACCGAAGCGCTGGAGGCGATCGCGGACCCGGCCTGGGCCACGGAGCTGGGCCGGTTCAACCTCGAGATCAACATCCCGCCGCGGCGGCTCACGGCGGGCGGCCCCGACTCCTGGGAGTCCGAGATCCGCGACGCGCTGAACCACGCGGAGGAGCGCGCCAGGTCGGTCGGCGCCCGTCTGATCATGACGGGCGTCCTCCCCACCCTGCGCCAGGAGGACGTCGGCGAGGGAGCGCTGTCGGAGAACCCCCGCTACCGGCTGCTCAACGACCAGATCTTCGCGGCGCGCGGGGAGGACCTGCACATCGAGGTGACCGGCGTCGACCGGCTGCGCACCTACGCGGACACGATCACTCCGGAGGCCGCCTGCACCAGCACGCAGTTCCACCTCCAGGTCTCCCCGGAGGAGTTCGCCGCCTACTGGAACGCGGCGCAGGCGATCGCCGGCGTCCAGGTGGCGCTCGCGGCCAACTCCCCCTTCCTGTTCGGCAAGGAGCTGTGGCACGAGACCCGCATCCCGCTGTTCGAGCAGGCCACCGACACCCGCCCGCAGGAGATCAAGGTGCAGGGGGTACGGCCCCGGGTGTGGTTCGGGGAGCGCTGGATCACCAGCGTCTTCGACCTCTTCGAGGAGAACCTCCGCTACTTCCCGGCCCTGCTCCCCCTGTGCGACGACCAGGACCCCGCCGAGACACTGGAGCGCGGCGACATCCCCGAGCTCGGGGAACTGACCCTGCACAACGGCACCATCTACCGCTGGAACCGCCCGGTCTACGCCGTCGCCCAGGACAAACCGCACGTGCGGGTGGAGAACCGGGTGCTGCCCGCCGGCCCGACCGTGGCCGACACCCTCGCCAACGGCGCCTTCTACTACGGACTGACCCGGGCCCTGGTGGAGGAGGACCGCCCGGTGTGGTCACGGATGTCCTTCTCCGCCGCCGAGGACAACCTGCGGACGGCGGCGCGGTACGGCATCGACGCCCGGTTGTACTGGCCCGGGATGGGCGAGGTGCCGGCGTCCGAACTGGTCCTGCGGCGGCTGCTGCCGCTGGCGCACCGCGGGCTGGAGCGCTCCGGCATGGACGGCGCCTGGCGCGAGCCGCTGCTCGGCGTCATCGAGCAGCGCTGTGTCACCGGCCGCAACGGGGCGGTGTGGCAGAAGGAGATGTTCCATCACATCGAGGCCTCGGCGCACTGCGGCCGGCACGAGGCGCTGCGGCGCATGACACAGCAGTACATCGACTACATGCACCTCAACGCCCCGGTCCACACCTGGCCCGTCGACTGACCCCGGCGGCGGGCGCCCGGGCCGGCCCCGTGCGCCGTCCGTCGGTCCGCCCTGCCGGCGCCCGGCGCCGGGGTCGCCGGGGTCGGCTCCGGTGGAGCCCGGTGAAGGCGGAATCGTCCTCGGTGCCGCCGCGGCCCCGGCGGCCCGTGCCCCGCCTGCCCTCCTCACCCCGGTCCGCATACTCCCCGCCCCGCCGCGCCTCACTGCGCGCGACCTCACCCGGGACCGAGGGGCGCTCCTCCTCCACGTGCGTGCGGCCCGCTCCGCGCGACGGCGCGTGCCCCTCCGCGGCGAAGGAACGGCGGACGCTCAGGGTCCCTCCTGCCGTGTCTCGTCGGCGTCCGGGGAGCAGCCGTGGCGCCCGCCCCCCTGGTGACGCCCGGCCCCGCGGCCCCGCGACGGTTGCGGCGACCTGCGATCCCCGGACATGTGCCGGCCCGCCTGTCCGCTCCCGCGGGGGGCGCCCCCCCCTCAGCACCTCGACGGTACAGGCGTCCTGCTCGTCGCGTTCCAGGACATGTCGGGGACCGTCCTCCCCGGGCCCGGCGATTGCCGAGGGCGCGGCCGAGCGGGGCGTCGTCCGGTGGACCCGCCGACGGGTGGACGGCCCCCGCGGGTCCGCCGAGCGGTGTGCGCCGGTGCGCCGGTGCGCCGGTGCGCCGCCCGGACGGTCCGGGTGGCCCGCCGACGTCAGCGGCCGGCGGTGCGGTCCAGGACCGCGGTCACCTCGCGGCGCACCTCGTCCCGTGCCTGGGCGGACAGTGATCCCAGGTCCGTACGGTCCAGGGTCCTCAGCGCCTCCTCGGCTCCGGTGTCACAGGGCGTGGTCTCGCTGATCACCTCGTCGCCGTCCCGGACGGCGACGAGGAGGCGGCGGGCACCGTCGCTCCCGGCGTGCACGGCGGTGGCGACGACGAGGGGCGGCTGCCCGCCCGCCTCACCGGCCGCCTTGTGGTAACCACTGGCCAAGGGGGCGCGCCAGCGGATACCGAGCAGCAGAGGGCGCTTGGCCACGACTTCGGCCAGGTCGGTCTCGTAGGCGCCGTCCCGGTCCAGTACGGTCGCCCGCGCGTCCAGGACCAGCGCCGCGGGCAGCAGACAGCGCAGGGTGCTGCCCACGATGTTGCCGCCGACGGTGGCCGTCCGGCGCACGGCGCCGGTACCCACGGTGGAGGCCGCACGGCGCAGCACGTCCGGCATCCGGTCGTCCACCTGGTGCAGCAGCACGGCGGCGCCCAGCGCCTCGCGCTCCATGAGATTGGCCTGGGGAAGCCTGCGCAGGGACATCGCCTGCTCGGGGAAACCGTCGCGTTGCCAGAGGGCCCACACGAGGGTGGCTCCGCCGACGGGCACCGCTCCTTCGGCCAGACACCGCTGAGCTTCGGACAGGGACGTGGGCAGACGCAACAGCACGACGGTCGACCTGCTTTCCTCGACGGGGCGGGGAGCACGGCACTTCACGGGGCGATCACGGGCACTGCATTGTCCTCGCCCGTGCGGGGGCGCACACAGGGCTCACGGGTTCGCCGAGTACGCCCGCCGGCGGTCACCGCAGCCGGCGGATCTCGCCGCGCACCCGGTAGAAGCCGCCGGCCGCCGGGTGCAGCGCGTCCACGACGTAGCGTGCACCGGGCACCCGTATCGCCCGCGGGAACTGCACGTTCCAGGAATCGTCGTAGCCCTCGGAGACGACGTGGACGCGCAGCCGGCCGTTGTGCTGGACGCATTCGACGACGACGGTGCCGGAGGGGGCCTGGGCGACGGTCGCCACCGCGGTCGCGGCCATGGCCGGCGCGTAGGTCGGCAGGGCCGCGGCGAGCTTGACGTCCCGCGCGACCGGCACCGTGCCCTGCTGCGCCGCGGCGACGGCGGCCTCGCTCGCGTCCACGCACACCAGTGAACCGTCCGTGGTCACCAGGTAGAGCCGCTCGTCGCGGTACTGCATGGACAGCGCCGACCCGCCTCCCGTTCCGAGCTTCCACAGGCGCGTGCCGTGCCGGTCGAAGCAGTAGACGGACGACGCGGAGTCGCCGGCGAAGACGAACCGCCCGCCCGGGGAGGTGGCGCAGGAGTACACGGCGCTGTCGCAGGCGTAGGTGGCCTCGACGGCGCCGGTCGTCTTCGACAGCCGTTGCACCACGCGGTGCGCCGTGCCGGCGTAGACGGTGTCGTCCTCCTGCCAGCCGAACAGCACCCCGCCACGGGTGGGGGTGTGCCACAACTCGCCGCCGCCGTCGGGCGTGTAGGCCGTGACGCCCCCGTGGTGGCCGTGGTAGACGGCCCGGTCGTCGGCGCGGACCATCCAGGCGTGCTCGCCCTGGCTGCGGCGGGTCCACTGGTGCTCGTCCTCGTGGTCGATGACGGTGAGACGGCCGGCGCGGTCCGAGACGTTCAGCACGCCCTCGTGGATGTCCAGCCAGAAGATGTCGACGTCCGCGGCGATGTCGTAGGCGGCGAACGGCAGCTTCGAGGAGAGGTCGTAGACCCGGCCGTCGTCGCAGCCGGCGTAGATCCAGAAGTCGTCCGCGACCAGGCACTTCACCCCGTCCGGCAGGCTGAAGCGGGCCAGCACCTCGCCCTCGTGGTCCAGGGTGAAGACGTCGCCGGACTGATTGCCGACCCAGCAGCGCTCGTCGTCGACGTGGATGCCGAACGCCGAGGAGCCGGTGCCGAACCGCCACAGCACGGGGGCCACGGCACGCGCGGTGGACGGGGCCGAGGCCACCTGACGGCGGGTCACCGCGCGCGGAGCCCGCTGTCCCCGCACCGCCGGCGCGTAGCCCTTGCGCACCTTCTCCCCCACCTTCTTCGCCGCGGCGGCCTGCGCCTTCGCGACCGTGGGGAACGTCGTCGTCTGGGTCTGTCCCGTCGCACCGATCCTGCCGTAGCGCACCGTCACCGTCTGGCCGTCGACCGTCACTTCGTAGAACTTGTGCGCGGCGCCGTCCTCCTGCGACAGCTCCAGATACGTCGTCGACACCGTGGCACCAGCGGACATGGCAAAGCCCTCCCCAGACGGAACCCGCGGCCGTTCCGCCGGGTCCTACTGATCGAACCGTAGGCGCAGCCACTGACAATGGGGTCGGTCGTCGCCGCCGGCCGCCCCCGTGTGAACGAACGGATCCATGAACGCCGCAACGCTGCTGGACGTCCTGCTGGACGCCGCCCTCCGCACCCCCGACCAGGTAATCGTCCACGTCCGGGGGGACGGTGGTGAAACACCCGTCACCTTCCGGCGGCTGCTGGAGGACTCCCTGCGCGTCGCGGGCGGTTACCGCGCCGCGGGAGTCGCACCGGGCGCCTGCGTGCCGGTGGTCGCGGACCGCGGTGAGGACTTCCAGCCCCTGTTCTGGGGCGCGCTCGCAGCCGGCCTGGTGCCGGTGCCGCTGGCGCCCGACGCGCGGCGGGTCCGCCCCGTGTGGGAGCACCTCGGCCGTCCCCCGGTCGCGGTGGACGAGGCCTGCGCGGACGTGGCCGGCCGGCTCCCGGACGACGCCCGTGTCCTGCGGCTGGAGGAGCTCCGGACGTCCCGCGCCGTCGAGTCGCCCGCCACCGCCGCCCCGGACGACCTTGCGTTCCTGCAGTTCTCCTCCGGCAGCACCGGGTCGCCCAAGGGCGTGGAGCTGACCCACGCCGCCGTGCTGGCTAACCTCCGCCAGCTGATCGGGGCCGCCGAGCTCACCGACCGGGACGTGGTGGTCAGCTGGATGCCGTACTTCCACGACATGGGGCTCATCGGCACCCATCTGGCGCCGCTCGCCGCGCGGGCCAGGCAGGTGAGGATCGCCCCGCTGTCGTTCGCGAAGAACCCCCGGCTGTGGTTCGAGGTGGCCGCCGCGCACCGGGCCACCCTGCTGTCCGCCGCCAACTTCGCCCTGGCGCTGGCCGTCCGCCGGGTCCCCGAGGAGGTGTTCGCCGGGCTCGACCTGAGCACGGTACGGCTGCTCCTGGTGGGCGCCGAGCCGATCTCGGCGACGGTGTGGCGGGACTTCACCGCCAGGACCCGGCCGTCCGGGCTCGATCCCCGGGCGGCGACGCCCGTGTACGGACTGGCCGAGGCGACCCTGGCCGTCACGTTCCCACCGCCGGGCGAGGTGGCCGCGCCCGTGGCGCTGGAGCGTGCCGCGCTCAGCCGGGGACGGGCGGTGGAGTGCGGACCGGGCGGCGACGCCGTGGAGTTGATGGACGTGGGACTGCCGGTTCCGGGGTGCTCGGTGCGGGTCACCGACGACCGCGGCCGTCCGCTGGGCGACCGGCGGGTGGGTCACGTCGAGGTGTGTGGCCCGCAGGTCGCCCGGGGGTACCACGGTCTGCCGGAGGCGACGGCGGCCGCCTTCGCCGACGGCTGGCTGCGCACCGGCGACCTCGGTTTCCTCCGGGACGGCCGGCTGTGCGTCAGCGGCCGGCACAAGGACGTCCTCTTCGTCAACGGCCGTACGTTCCACGCACCGGACATGGAGGAGGTCGCGGCGGCCACGCCCGGGGTACCGCCCGGGACGACGGCGGTGATCGGGTCGACCGACCCGGCGACCGGCGGGGAGCGGGTGGCGGTGTTCGTGGCCTGGGCCCGGCCACCGCGTTCCGCTGCCGGGGTGCTGGACCGGGTCGCGGGACGGGTGCGGGCGGCGCTGGGCCACGACGACGTACGGGTGTTCGCGCTGCCGCCGTCCGCCTTCCCGCGCACGACCAGCGGCAAGGTGCAGCGGCAGCGGATGCGGTCCCGGTTCGAGGCGGGGACGTACCGGCCGACGGCCGCCTCCGGGGCCGCCCCGGCGCGCCGGGAACAGCCGCGGCCGTCCGTGGCCCCGGCGCCGGCGCCCCGCTCCCGCGCGCAGGTGCGGGGAGCGGTGCGGGAGGTCTGGGCGAAGGTGCTGGGGACACCGGAGCCGTCGTTCGGGGACCGGGACCGGTTCGCCGAACTGGGCGGTGGCTCGCTCAAGGCGATGGAGGCGCTCGCCGAGCTGGAACGGGTGCTGGACGTGACGCTCGGGCCGGCCGTGATGCGCAACGACACGGTGGCCGCACTCACCGACCACCTCCTGGACGTCGTGGGGCAGCAGGCCTGCGGGCAGCGGGAGTCCGCGGGCGGTACGCCGGCCCGGAGCGCGGAGACCGCCGTGGTGGGACTGGCCTGCCGGTTTCCCGGCGCGGGTACCCCGGAGGAGTTCTGGGAACTGCTCGTCGCCGGCCGCGACGCCGTGACGACGGTGCCCGCGGGACGCTGGGGCACGGGCGGGGCGCGGGACGGGCGGTGGGGCGCCTTCCTGGACGACCCCGCCGCCTTCGACGCCGGGCACTTCGGGATCGGCGCCGAGGAGGCGCGCGCGCTCGACCCGCAGGCGCGGATCTTCCTCGAACTCGCCCACGAGGCGCTGGAACGCGCCGGATACGCCGGGCCGCGCCGACGCGGCCTGCGGATCGGCGTCTTCGCCGCCGTCGGCGACAGCGGCTACCGGCAGGTCCTCGCCGAGGCCGACCCCGGCGCCGCGCCGCCGGCCGAGGCCGCCATGACCGGCAACCTCCCGGGCCTCGTCGCCGCCCGCGTGGCGCACTGCCTCGACCTGGACGGCCCGGCCCTGGCCGTGGACACCGCCTGCTCCTCGGGCCTGGTGGCCCTGCATCTGGCCCGGCGCAGCCTCGCGGACGGCGAGTGCGACATCGCGGTGGTCGGCGGCGTCAACCTGCATCTGACCCCGGCCGCGCACCGGTCCCTGGAAGCGGCGCAGGCCCTGTCGCCGACCGGGCGCAGCCGCGCCTTCAGCTCGGCGGCCGACGGGTTCGTACCGGGCGAGGGCGGGGCGGCACTCGTCGTACGGCCTCTGGCGAAGGCCCACCGTGACGACGACACGGTGCTCGCCGTCGTCCGCGGCACCGCCGTCAACAACGACGGCACGTCGCTGAGTCTGATGGCGCCCAATCCGCTGCGCCAGCGGGAGGTGATCACCCGCGCCCACCGGGACTGCGGTGTCGACCCGGCGTCGGTGACCTACGTCGAGGCGCACGGCACGGGCACGGCCGTCGGCGACCCGGTCGAACTGCGGTCCCTGGCGCACTCCTTCCCGCCCCGTCCGGACGGCCGGCCCCGGCTGCTCGGCTCGGTGAAGACCAACATCGGGCACCTGCTGAACGCGGCCGCGCTGCCCTCGCTGGTGAAGGTCGTCCTGGCCCTCGGCCACGGCAGGCTGCCCGCCTCGCTGCACCACGCCCCGCCCTCCCCCGCGGTGGAGCGGGCCGGGTTCGCCCTGGTCACCGGGGAGACCGACTGGGAGTCGGACGGACCGCGCAGGGCGGGCGTCAACGCCTTCGGCTTCGGCGGCACCAACGCCCACGCCGTCCTGGAGGAGGCCCCGCCCGCGCCGGTGCGCACCGCGCGCCGGGCGGGCGACGGGCCTCGTCTGCTGACCCTTTCGGCGGGCAGCGCCGAAGGGCTGGAGGCGTGGACCTCGCGGCTCGCGGAGCACCTGCGCGACCACCCGGAGCTCGACGAGGCCGACGTCTGCGCGACGGCCGGCGCGGCACGGGACGAGCGGCCCCACCGTCTCGCGCTCGTCGCCGAAGGCGACCTGCGGGAACGGCTCACCGAGGCGTCCACGGCGCGACGGGGCGCGATCACCGGGACGGTGACGCACCGGCCCCGGACCGTCTTCGTCCTGCCCGGTCAGGGCGGTCTGCGACCGGGGCCGGGGCGGGCGCTGTACGCCACGGCACCGGTGTACCGCGCCACGCTCGACGAGGCGTCGGCGGTCGTCGGAGAGGTGTGCGGGCGGGAGCTGACGGGCTGGTGCGTCGACGGCGACGTGACCGAGGACGACCTGGCCGCGACGGAGGTGGCGCAGCCGCTGCTGGTCGCGCACGGGGTCGCCCTGGCCCGGCAACTGACCGCCTGGGGCGTACGCCCCGACGCGGTCGTCGGGCACAGCGTCGGTGAACTCACGGCCGCCTGCGCGGGCGGGATGCTGTCCCTGCGCGAGGCGGTCACGTTCGCGGCGGAACGGGGCCGCCTCATGGGCGGGGCGACCGCACCGGGCGCCATGGCGGCCGTGCTGGGCGCCGAGGAGCGGGAGGTGTCCGCCCTGGTGGACGCCTTTGGCGGCGAGCTGGCGGTCGCGGCGTACAACGGGCCGGGCCGACTGGTGGTCTCCGGTACCCCGGAGGCGGTCGGCCGGGCGTCGCGACGGCTCGCCGAACAGGGCGCGGCGGTCCGCCCGTTGCGGGTGTCGCGCGCCTTCCATTCCCCGCTGATGGAGCCGGTCGCACAGGCCCTGGCGGACGCGGCCCGCGGACTGACCCCGACGGCGCCCACGACACCGGTGATGAGCACGCTCACCGCCGCGTGGCAGCCGTCGATGACCCCGGACCACCTGCGCGAACACGCGTTGCGGCCGGTGCGGTTCGACCGGGCGGTGGCGCGTCTGCTGGAGGAGGGTCACGACACGTTCGTGGAACTGGGCCCGACCCGGACGGTCACGGCGGACGGCGATGTCTTCGTGGTGTCCGTGCCGACGGGCGGGCCACGGGAGTTGCTGGAGACCGTGGCGCGATTGTGGACCCGAGGCGTACCGCTGGACCGCACGACCCTCGACGAGGGCCACCGCCGGATCCCGCTCCCGCCGTACCCGTACAGGCGACGTGCCCACTGGCCCGAACCCACTGCACGGGGCCTGCTGCACGACATCACGTGGCGTGCGGCACCACCGTCGGCCGCGGGCGGTCGTGCCGCTGGAGCGACGGGGCTCCCCCTGCTCGAGCGGAGCCGGGGGCGGGTGAGGGTGGGCGCCGGGGGCGCCTCCCAGGCCGTTCGGGCACCGGAGGAGGCGCCCCGTGAGCGCCGAGCGGCGCGCCCCCATCCCCGGCTCGCCCCGACGCACCCCGGCGTCATGGTGACCGGTGCGGATTCCACAGCGGTACGCCGGCTGGCGGACCGGCTCGCCCTCCAGGGGCCGGGCGCCGTCGGGCCCGCGGAAACCGTGATCCTGCTCGCCGACGCGGCTCGACCGCAAACGGCCGCGGACCTCGCCGCGCACCAGCGCGAGGCGGTCACGGCGTTGCACGACGCGCTCGCCCTGCTCGACCGCACCGGCGCCCACCGCCTGCTGGTGGTGACCCGGGACGCACACGTCACGGGCCGTGGCCCGGAGCACCCGAACCCCGCCCAGGCGATCCTCGGCGGACTCGCCCTGGCCGTCCCCGAGGAGTCGGAGGCGATCGCGAACTGGATCGACCTCTCCTCCCTCGACGACGAGGAACAGCACCTGCGGGCACTGCTCGCCGAGACGTCGGCACCGCAGGCGGAAGGAGCCGTGGCCTGGCGGGCCGGACACCGCTCGGTGCGGACCGTCGTGCCACGCACCGGGGACCGCACGGCCGGCGCGGCCCCCCTGCCCGCCGACGGCACGTTCCTGATCACCGGCGGCGCCGGCGGCATCGGCTCCGCACTCGCCCGGCAGCTCGCCGACCGGGACCACCCCGTCCTGGTGCTGGCCGGCCGCTCCCCCCGCCCGCCCGTGGGCCTGCTGGAAGAGCTCACCGCACTCGGCGCCGACGCCCGCTACGTCACGGCCGACCTCGCCGTCCCCGAGGACGTCGAACGACTCGTCGCCGGCCTCCCCCCGCTGGACGCCGTCTTCCACGCGGCCGGAGTCGCCCGGCCCGGCAGCCTGCGCGGAACGGACGTGCAGGAGACGGTGGACGCGCTGGACGCGAAGACGCTCGGCACCGTCCTGCTGGCCGGGGCACTGGACCGGCACGGGCAGCGTCCCGGGGTGTGCGTCGCGTTCTCGTCGGTGTCGTCGGTGCTTCCCGGCCTGGCCGGCGCCCTGGGCGCGTACGCGGCGGCGAACGCCTTCCTCGACTCCTTCGCCGGCGCCGAGCGGCGGGCGGGCCGCCCGTGGCTGTCGGTGAACCTCGGGCCGTTCGGCCGGACGGGCCTCGCCGCCGGAGGCGTCGGCGGCCTCGCGACCGCCGCCGGCCGGCCACTGGCGACGGCGCCCGCGCTGGCGGCCCTGCGGTCGGTCTGCGGCACGGACGCGGCACAGCTGGTCCTCGCCGACCTGACGCCCGTGGCGCCCCCGGTCGCCCCGGCGCGACTCCCCACGGCCGGCGGAACGAGCGGGCGGCCCCCGGCCTCCTCCGGTACGGCCTCCGTACTGCGGGAGCTGCTGGCGCGGGCCCTCGACGTCCCGCCGACGGCGGTCGACGACGACACTCCGTTCCTGTCCCTGGGCCTGGACTCGCTGGGCGCCGTCGATCTCGTCAAACGGCTGGAGCGGAAGCTGGGGCGGTCCCTGCCCACCACGCTCTTCTTCGAGCACCGGACCGTGCGCGAACTCGCCGCCCACCTCGACGACCGGGCCCCGGACCACGCGGACGGCGAGCCCTTCACCCTGACGCCCGTCCAGCTCGCGCTGCACACCAGCAGCCTGCTGCACCCGGACGTCCCGGCCCGCGGCCACCTGCGGCTGACGGTCCGCGGCCCGCTCGACACCGGCGTCCTCGGCCGGGCACTGGCTCACCTGGCGGAACGGCACGGCATGCTGCGGCTGCGGGTGGACACCTCGGGCGGGCGGCCGGCGCAGCGGGTGGCGGCGCCGGTTGCGGTGGCGGACTGGTACGAGGTGCTGGACTGCGCCGCCGAGGACGTGGCCGGCGTCGAATCCGCCGTGTGCAACCGGCCCTTCGACCTGACGACGGGTCCGCCGGTACGCGCCGTGCTGCTCCGCCGGGAGCCGGAACTCGCCCATCTGCTGCTGGTCGTGCACCACGCGGCCGTCGACGGGTACAGCCTCAACCTCCTCGCGGAGGAACTGTGGACCGCGTACACCGCGCTGTGGCGCGGGGAGCCCGCACCGCGGCAGACGCACTGCGCACCGGACTTCGCGCGGTACGCGGCGGGCACGCGGCGCTCCGGCGTGCCGGACGCCGTCCGGCGCCACTGGGCGGAGCGTCTCGCCGCGCGCGGCGCACCCCTGCGACTGCCCTACGACGGTGATCCCGACGCTCCGGCGACCGGCCCGATCGTGCAGCACCACGGCGCGTTCGACGCGGAGCTGAGCACCGGTCTCGAACGGCTCGCCGCCGCGCGCGGCGTGTCCCTGTTCCATCTGCTCCTCGCCGCGTACGCGCGCTGCCTCGCACGGTGGACGGGACGCCGGGACGTCGCCGTGAACGTGGCCAGGGCCGGCCGCGACGACCGCTTCGACGGTGTGGAGCGGCTCGTCGGTCCGCTCGCCGACACCCTGCCGCTGCTGTGCGAGGTGGACGGCGAGGAACCGGTCGTGGCGCTGGCGGAGCGGGTGCGCCGCCTGTGGCTGGAGAGCGAGCGGCACGCCGGGGTGAGCAGCCTGGACCTGGCCGCGATGCTGCCCGGCGGCGTCGTGCCCCGTACGGTGAGCCCGGCGGGCTTCAGCTTCGCCCGGTTCCCGGCCGCGGCGGCCCCCGGCTGCCCGGTGGAGGTGACGGCGACCGCGGCCGGCACCGGATCGGCGACGACCCGGCTGTCCCTGCTGTGCTGGGCGGACGGTCCGGTGCTGCGCATGTCGTGGAACTTCCCGGCGCCGTTGTTCGAGCGGGCCACCGTGGCCCGTCTGGACCGGGAGTTCCGCAAGGAGCTGGCGGCGCTCGTGCCCACGCCCGGACCGGCGCCGTCCGCGCCGCCCGGCGGGCGCCTCCCCCTGGTCGCCCGGCTGCTCGACCGGTTCCGTGCGTGCCCCGGCGCGACCGCCGTCGACGCCGGGGAGACGTCCCTGACGTACGGGGAGCTCGACCGCGCCTCCGCCGCCCTCGCGGCACGGCTGCGTGCCCACGGCGTCCGTCCGGGCGACCTGGCCGGGCTGCTCACCGAGCCGGGCGCGGACACGGTGGTGGGCGTGGTGGGCATCCTGCGGGCCGGGGCCGGCTGGGTCCCGCTGGATCCGGAGCACCCCCGGGCGAGACTGGCCGATCAGCTGACCCGTACGGGCGCCTCCACGGTGGTGTGCCACTCCCCCACCCTGCGCCTCGCCGGGACCCTGGCCGGCGTGCGGACGGTGGCGGCCGACGAACCGTCCGACGACGACGGGCGCACCGTCGCCGCGCCGGGTCCCGGAGCGATCGCGTACGTCATCTTCACCTCCGGGTCGACGGGGCGCCCGAAGGCGGTGCCGGTCACCCACCGGGCGATGGAGAACTACCTCGACTGGGCCGTCGACACCTTCGGTTACGGCCCCGAGGACCGGCTCGCGCAGACCGCTTCGCCGTGCTTCGACGCCTCGGTGCGCCAGTTGCTCGCCCCGCTGATGGCGGGCGGCACCGTGGTGACCGTGCCCAGGAACCTGCTGCGGGACCCCGAGCTGCTGCTGGCGCACGTGGAGCGGGCACGGGTGACCGTGTGGAGCTCCGTTCCGACGCTGTGGGAGCAGCTGCTGTCGGCCGCCGAGGCGCGGGCGGCGCGGGGCGTGGAGCCGGTGGACCTGTCGGCGCTGCGCTGGGTGCACGTCGGCGGTGAGGAGCTGCCCGTGGAGCACGTGCGGCGCTGGTTCGACCTGTTCGGGAGCGGCACGCGCATCGCGAACCTGTACGGGCCGACCGAGACGACCGTCAACGCCACCTGCCACGTCATCGGGGCGCGTCCGGGCGACGAGGTGCGGCGGCTGCCGATCGGGCGGTCCGCGGCCGGCGCCCTGCTGGAGGTGGTCGGCGCCGACGGCGCCGTGTGCGGTGCGGGCGAGGCCGGGGAACTGCTCATCGCGGGCGACGGTCTGACCCCCGGTTACCTGGGCGAACCGGAACTGACCGCGCAGGCGTTCACGACGCGCGGGGGGCGGCGCTGGTACCGCAGCGGGGACCGGGTGCGCCGGTCGGCGGACGGCGTCCTGGAGTTCCTGGGGCGGCTCGACGACCAGGTGAAGGTCCGCGGGAACCGGGTGGAGCCGGGAGAGGTGGAGGCGGCGCTGCAGACCTGTCCCGGTGTGGGGCGGGCCGTGGTGCTCGCGCACGAGGGGCGGCTGCTCGCCTTCGTCACCACCCGGAGGGGGGCCGGACGGCCGGTCGCGGGTGAGGTGCGCCGGCATCTGACCGGGCTGCTGCCGTCGTACATGGTCCCGGCGCGGATCACGTCCGTCGACGCGCTGCCGCTGACCGGGACCGGCAAGGTCGACCGGCCGGCGCTGCTGGCGGCGGACCCCGGGGCCGTCTCCGGCGGCCCGGACACGTCGTCCGGTGACGGGAGGACTCCTCCGGCCACGGCGACCGAGCGCCGGCTGGCGGCGATCTGGTGCGCGGTGCTGCGGGTGACCGCCGTGTGCCGGGAGGACGACTTCTTCGAACTGGGCGGCGATTCCCTGCTCGTCCTGGAGGTGTTCGCCCGGCTCGCGGAGCGGGCGGGGCCGCTGCCCCGGCCGACCGTGATCTACCGTCACCGCACCCTCGCCGCACTGGCGGAGGCCGTGGACGCCGCTGTGGAAGAGGACCTTGCGACCGGGGACGCCGAGCCCGTTCCGGCCGGCGACCGGGGACCGGGGCCGTTCCCGGTCACTCCCGGTCAGCGCGGGTTCCTCCTCGCCGAGGCGCTCTCGCCGGGCGGAGGCACGTGGCTGGCGCGGCTCCGGCTGTCCGGGCCGCTGGATCCGGACCTCTTCCAGCGGGCGGTGGACGTGCTGGTGGAGCGCCACGGCATGCTGCGCACCGTCTTTCCCGCCGGTGCCCGGCCGCCCGTCCAGCAGGAGCTGCCCCGCTCACTGCGGCTACCGGTCGACTTCGAGACGGTCGCCGGCCTTGCCGAGGTGGACGAGCGGGCCGCGGCCGAGGCCGGACGGCGCCTGGAGCCCTGGGCGTGGCCGCTGCTGCGGCTTCGGGTGCTCACCCTGGAACGGGAGGAGCACGTCCTGCTGGTGCACGCACACCATCTCATCGGCGACGGTTACAGTTCGGCGCTGCTGATACGAGAACTGACCGAGGTGTACGACCGGTTGACGGACGGTGCGGAGCCCGGGCCGTCCGCGCCGCGGGCCGGCTTCCGCGACCACGCCCTGACGGTGGCCGACGCCGGCACACCGGCAGCGGCGGGGCATCGGGCCCGGGCCGGCCGGCTGAACGCCCCGTACCGGCCGCCGGTGCTGCGTACCACCGCCGTGAGCGGCGACCGGCGTTTCGAGTCGGCCGTGTTCACGCTCGACGCGACGCTGACGGCCGCCCTGCGCGAGGTCGCCTCGGCCGCGCGGACCACGCTGTACGCCCCGCTGCTGACCGCCTATTACCAGGAGTTGACGGCGTTGACGGGCCGGCCGGACCTGGTCGTGGGTCTGGCGGTCAGCGGCCGGGACCGTGCGCTGCCCGACGCGCACCGGATCTTCGGGCCGTTCGCCACCGCCGTGCCCGTGCGGCCGGCCGGTGCGGCCGAGGCACCTCTCACGGACGGGGAGTTCGGTGACGCGCTGCGCCGGATCGTGGCGGAGGCCGAGGAGGCGCGCGCCCACGAGGAGGTGGTTCCCCGGCGCGCCGACGGTCTGCCCGTGACGTCGCAGTTCTTCTTCACCCACCTCGACTTCGCCGCGCTGGCCCCGCGGGGCGACGGTGCGCTGCGGGTGTCGTGGGAGGCGGGGGACAGCATGTTCCTGCCGCCGTCGTCGGCGACGGACCTGTTCATGGCGGTGCGGCCGGACGGTGACGGGCTGCGGGTCACGGTCCGGGGCTGCGCCGCCGCGTTCTCGTCGGCGGCGCTCGACGGGTTCGTCCGCTCGGTGCGCGGCCGTCTGGTACGGGCCGCCGGGAACCGCCGGGTCGTGGCGCCCCCGCCGAGGAAGCGGCGGGGGACGATGGACGCGGCTCTGGTCGGCTATCTGCCGGCGCCGGAGCATCTCGCACGGCTGGCCGGCCTGTCCGAGGCGGCGCTGCCCCGGGCCGAGGTGCGCGACCTGTTGTTCCCCGACGGCGGCCCGAGGCTGCTGGAGACGGTGCGCACGCCGCTGGGCGGATCGGGTTTCGTGTGCGTGCCGCTGTTCGCCGACGAACTCGGGCGGGGGGCCGGCCTGGTGGACCACACCGCTCGCGCGGTGTCGCTGGCCGCCTCCCTGGGAGCGCGCTGCGTGTCCCTCGCCGGGATGATCCCGTCGCTGACCGGATACGGTTTCGACGTGCTGCGGCACCGGCAGTACCCGTCGGCGGTGACGACGGGGCACGCGGCGACGGTGGTGTCGGTGGTCAGGACCGTGCACGCGGCGCTGGACGCGACCGGCCGGGATCTCGCGGACCTGGAGGTGGCGTTCGCCGGGCTGGGTTCGATCGGTGCGTCCTCGCTCGAACTGCTGTTGTCGCTGGCCGCCCGCCCGCCCCGGCGTCTGCTGCTGTGCGACGTACGCGGCAGCGGGCCGCGGCTGGGGGAGCTCGGCCGCCGGCTGAAAGAACGCGCCCTGGCGGGCGAGGTGGAGGTCGTCGAGGCGCGGCGGATGCTGCCGGACGCCGTGCACGCCGCGGATCTGCTGGTGACGGCGGTGAGCGGGGCGAGGACGGTGCTCGACGTCGACCGGCTCCGGCCCGGTGCCGTCGTGGTCGACGATTCCTTCCCGCACTGCTTCGACACCGGACGGGCCCTCGCCCGTATGCGGGAACGGGGCGACGTCCTGGTCCTGGGCGGCGGGCTGCTGCACGTCGGCCGCACCGGCCGGGAGGTCGCCGCCGACCTCCCGGCCGCGGTGGCAGCCGGCCATCTCGCCCAGCCCTGGATCGAGGGAACCCTGGCCTCCTGCCGCACCGAGTCCCTGCTGTGCGCCTCGGACGAGCGGCTGCCGCTGGTGCACGGCCTGGTGGACGCGGCGGTGGCGCGGGCCCACTGGGACGCCATGGAGGAAGCCGGGGTCACGGCGGCGCCGCTGCACCTGCTCGGTCACCCCGTCGAACCCGCACCGGGTGCGGGTCCTTCCGAGCCGACGTCAGACGCCGAACTCCGTCGGTGACAGGCCGAGGGCCGAGCAGGCGTCGCGCACGGCGTACTGCTCGGCCGGCTCGAAGCTGCCGTCGGCCCCGGCGACGACGAGGCCGGTCTGGACGACGGCCCGGGCCTCGACCGGCTTCTTCGCCGCCTTGGCGATGTCCTCCAGCGCCTTGGCCTTGCCCAGCTCGAAGTTGGCCGTGAGCCGGTCCACGTGCTCGTTGAACCGCTTGCGGAGCTGGTCCGCCGGGAAGTTCTGCAGCACCTCGTTGGAGGCGATCAGTTCCTCCACGCGCTGCCGCTCGGCCGGGTCGACCCGGCCGTCGGCCGCGGCGACCAGCGCGCACATCGCCATGCTGGCGTCCCGGTAGGCGCCGCTCTTGAGCTCCGCCTTGGCCGACGCGAGCTGCGACTTGAACAGCCCCATCAGCTGGGCCTTGGTGCCGCCGCCCGAGGAGGAGCCGTGCCCGTGCTGCCGGCCGCCGCCCGGGGGGAAGCCCTGCCCGTGCTGCTGGCCGCCGCCCGTCCGTGCGCCCTGGGACTGCTGGAGAGCCCTGGCCTGTTCCTTGAGCCGGTCGAACATCGCCACCTGGTGCCACCTCTTCTGTCGCTGTCACGGTCCGTCCGGTCAAACGAACGCGACCGCGGCCGCGTTCCCGAACGGCAAAGCAAAAGCAAAGCTACGGTGCCGGAAACCCGATGTCCGGCCGACGGCCGGACACCTCACCGGCTCGACCGCCCGCGCAACGGGCGAGGCGGCTCGGACGTCCTCGCCCCGCATCCCTGCCGCCACGTGCCGCACCGGGGGCGCGGGCGGCCGTCCCGGCGCCCGGGACCGGGCGCGCCCGCCCACCCGTGGTCCGCCTCCGCCGCGGCCCGGCGGTGACCGGCCCCGCACCCACCCGCCGCCCCGGGGCGGACCGGGGTGGCGCCGTGTTCACCTCGCGTCCGGCCCGTCCCGCCGTTCGTACCGGAGGGCGGCGCCCGTCGCGAGAGCTCCGAGACCCTCCCACACCGCCACGCCGATGAAAGCCGTCGGCGCCCTGTCGCCGATCACGGCGACTGTGAACACCGTGCAGGTCAGCAGCCTGAAGGGCACCGTCCAGCGGAAGAAGGCCCGCCAGTCGGCGAGCGCGGCCAGCACGTAGTACACGCCCATGTTGAGCGCCGCCATCGACGACGCCGTCACGAACGCCGGTGTGTGGTCGCCGCTCCCCCGCTCGCCGGGCGTGGCGAGGCCGAGCACCGACAGCTGTGCGGCCGGCGAGACCAGGCCCACCGTGCCGAGAACGGCGGCGAGCAGGCCGAACACCGCCGTGGTCCAGCCCGGGGCCGAGCGGGGACGTCTCACGGGCTCAGCCCACCGTCCACTTCTGGTCGGCGGCACCCGTGCAGGTCCAGATCCACAGGCGGGTGGCGTTGGCGGGGTTGTCGTCGGTCACGTCCAGGCACTTGTCGGCCTGCGGGTTGACGATGTCGCGCGCCCCGGTGACGACCCACTTCTGGGCGGCGGTGCCGTTGCAGCCCCACAGCTGCACGGGGGTGCCGTCGGCCGTACCGCCCGAGGCGACGTCCAGGCACTTGCCCAGGGCGCGGATCGTGCCGTCGGAGCCCACGGTCCAGTTCTGCGCGGAGGTGCCGTTGCAGTCGTAGAGCTGTACGGCCGTGCCGTGGCTCTCCCTTTCCGTACGGCGACCCGGATGACCGGCTACGCCGACCGAGGTTGTGGGGGAAGGTGCACCTACCTGATTCAGGAAGTGGGACAAGAGGGCGTCAAGCCCCTGGGACGGACCAGGACGGGAGGATGCGGCACCCGGGCCGGTCTCCGGGCGTCCGTTCACGCCGTCGTGCCCCACGAGGTCCGGTGCGCGCAGTGGGGGTCGTGCTCGGTCGCGCACGACGTCCACCAGCGTTCGCAGCACGCGGCCTCCGCCTCGGCCCGGGCGAGCGCGGCGGCCGCCGCGTCACGCCACGCCGCCCGGCGCCCCTCCCGTTCCCGCAGGACGGCGACGGCGCGCCGTTCGTCGGCGATGACGGTCTCCCGCACGACACCGATCACCGGAGCGAACGAGGCGACCGTCATCGCGAGGGTGGTCCAGAGGGGGACGATGCCCCAGGTACGTACGGTGCAGAAGGAGAGCCAGAGGGCGACGGTGACGTACAGGGCGATGAGAGTGCGGCTGCCCCTGCTCATGGCGGGTCCTCCTTCTCGGTCCGTCCGACCGACTTCTGATGCCCCGGATGCGCTCAGGCATGACTCCTTGCCCGCGAGTCGAACAAGTTCCCTTGCATGCAGTGGAGTCGCCGCTCATTCGCGCCACCATGCGCCACATTTCCCGCAAGAGGAAAGGCCGTTGGAGGGCGGGACATGGTCGCGCACAAACCGGTCGTGGCCGCGGTGGCGAGGACGCTGCCGGCGGGCCGGAGGAGAGGAACGGCGCCGCCCCCCTTCGTCGCCCGCGCGGAGGACATCGGCCGGAGGCCGTGACGGAGCACCCGGCACGGGGGCCGGACGGGTGCGCTACATTTTGGTCGCCCTTGACCGCGATCACTCACGATCCCTCACGCTACGGAGCCGGCACCCCCATGAGCGACATCGTCAACGGACTCGGCCGTGCCACCGCCTACGGCGCTCTCGGCCTGGTTCTGCTGGTCCTCGGCATCGTCCTGGTCGACGTGCTGACGCCCGGAAAGCTCGGCCGGCAGATCTGGCAGGAGCGCAACCGCAACGCCGCGGTGGTGCTGAGCTCCGCGCTGCTCGGCATCGGCGGGATCGTGTTCACGTCGATCTGGACCACGTACGAGGACTTCGGCAAGGGGCTGGTGTCGACCGCGGCGTTCGGCGTGCTGGGTCTGGTGATGATGGCCGTGGCGTTCCTGGTGGTGGATCTCATCACCCCGGGGCGGCTCGGCGCCACGCTGGTCGAACCCGAGCCCCACCCTGCGGTCTGGGTGACGGCGTCCTGCAACCTCGCCGTGGCCGCCGTCGTTTCGGCCTCCATAGCCTGACGCGGATGCCTTCGTGCCGCCCGTCCTGCGCGTCCCGGGACGCGCAGGACGGGCGGTGGCGGTTCAGGGGCCGGCGCAGGTGAGCGTGTGCGGCGCCGTCGAGGAGCCGCCGGTGGCCGTGGAGCCGAAGGCGGTCGTGGAGCCCGGTGCCACGGGGCCGTCCTCGTCGCTGTCGCGCACCGTGACCGCTCCGCCGGTCCCGGTGTCCCGGCGGCTGCCGGTGCACCGGCCGGGCGTGAGCGTCAGGCCGACGGTCCAGCCGTCGAGGACACCGTCGCCGTCGTCGCGTACGGCCACCTCGCCCCGGAAGCCGCCGGACCGGCTGCCGACCGTGCGGCAGGCGGCGGTGCAGGACCCGTGTCGCCTCCCTCTGTGCCGCCGTCAACGCAGTCTCCGCTCGCGCCGCCGTCGACGAGGTCCGGAAGCTGCCGGTCCCGCCGGCCGGAGAAGTCACCGGACTTGGCCGGGGAGACCCCGAACATCCCCGTGGAGCCCCGGACTCCAGCAGGACCTTCTGGATGCCCCGCTGCAGTGGCGTGCGCCGTTCCGGGCCGGGCCGCGCAGTGGGTGCCGCCCTGTACGCCCGACCGGTAGCCGGTGTCGCCGCCCGCGCCCAGCGCCTTGCAGACCTGCGCGCCGCTCTCGCCGGGGAGGACACGGAAGACTCCGGCGCCGGCGCTGCCCGGCTCCTCCGTCGGCATGGTGAGCGCGACCGCTGACCGCCCCCGCGAGAACCGCGGCCGCTCGGGCCAGGAGCGGTGCCGGGGGGAAGCGCACCAGCGCCCCCGAGGGGATGGGACCGCCCCCGGAGCGGGGGTTACTTCAGGAACATGACAATAGCGTCGGCGAGCCCGTCGGAGACCGGCTCCTCCGGGATCCCGTCGAAAGCCGAAGGCCGCGTACGATCTGCCCTGAGGCCGGAACCCCACCTCGAGACACCACGTCCGGACACGGTATCGGGAGCCAAGCTTCCGCGCGACATGCGGCCGCGCGACCACCACGGTCCGCAGCAGGACACGAATCCGGTCACGGGCGGCACGCCGGTGGCACGGCCGAGTCTCGGCGCCGCCGCCCCGGTCAGGCCACGCGGGCGCGTTCCCGTACCGGGCGTGCCGGCTCCGGCCGGGTGCGGACGGTCGGCTCGGGGCGTGCGGCGGACTGGGCGCGGGCGGTCGGCTGGGCGCGGGCGGTCGGCTGGGCGCGGGCGGCGGGGCGGACGCGGTACGTCGTGCGGTTGGGGTCCACCACCGGCTCACCGAGGGTGATCCGTCCGGCCTCGTGCAACGCGTCGCACTCGGCGGTGGGCAGGGCGGCGTAACAGCCCCCCGTGCCGGTGGCCGAGTCGAGCGGGCGCCAGTAGCTGTACCTGCGGCGGCCGTTGGCGTACTCGGTGACGTACGTGGGGGTGCGGGGGTCGGAGATGATGCGTAGCACGTCGGTGCGGGTGGTGTCGGCCGAAGGGCGCGGCCGGGAAGGGGCGGCCGGGGTGCGCGACCGCGAGGGGACGGCCGGGAACTCGGTCGTTATCGGTGCACCACGACGGTGATCCGGTCGGCGGTGCGCGGTCGGCAGGGCGACGAGGGTGTTCGGACGGTCGACGGTGGCGAACATCAGCAGGACCTTTCCGGAGCCGGGATACGAGACCGTCTACCCAGCGCGGCGCCGGAGTTGATCTCCTTTTCCGATTATTGTGCAACCTCATACCGACAACGCGCAGGCGCCACGCCCAGTTCCGGACGGACGTCTTCGCCCCGGCCGGTCAGGCGCCCGGTCCCGGATCCGGGAGGACCGCCGCGTCGACACCGGCGCGCGCCGCCTCGAGCTGGGCCGCGAAGGCGATGCCGAGGAAGAGGGCGACGGCGGTGAGGTAGGCCCACAGCAGCAGCGCGACGAAGGCGGTGAGCGGCCCGTACAGGGCGCCGAACGCGCCGCTGCCCTCGACGTACAGGGCGAGCAGCCACGTGGCCGCGACCCACAGCAGCAGATGCACGGCCGAGCCGAAGGCCAGCCAGGTGTAGCCGGGCTGGACGCGCCGGGGCGACCAGCGGAAGATCACCGCCGAGGCGACCCACGCCAGTGCCAGCCCCACCGGCAGCTCCAGCGCGGTCCACCACCCCGCGCCGCCGGATCCCCCGGTCACCCGGACCACCGCGTCGCCCACCGCGTCGCCTGCGACGAGCACGACGAACCCGAGGACCAGCGGCAGGCCCGCGGTGAGCGCGAGGAGGACGGCCCTGCCGTACTTGCGGGGGAGGGGGCGGTCGCGTTCGATCCCGTAGATGCGGTTGGCGCCCCGCTCGATCTGGCCCATGGCGGAGGCGAGGTTCTGCAGGGCGAAGCCCAGGCCGAGCCAGAGCGCCAGCTCGCTCCCGACGTCGTCGTGGGCGCTGCGCCGGGTCCCCCCGAAGGCGTCCTCGAGGACGTCGGCGCTGGCACCGGGCACGATCCGGGCGAGGGTGAGTTCGATGACCCGGCCCACGCTCTCGGTGTGCACGGAGGTCGCCAGACCGACCAGCGCCACGGTGAACGGCACCATGCCGAGGACGAACTGGAAGGCGAGCGCCCGCGCGTTGGAGAAGCCGTCCGCGTAGCGGAAGCGGGCGAGGGAGTCGGTCAGCAGCCGCAGGCCCCCGTAGTGCCGCAGTGCGGCGAACGCCTCGTCCCCGGAGAGTTCCTCTCCGATCATGTCCCGGGTCTGCGGGACGTGGACCACGGTTCCCATACGCGGACGCTCCTCGCATCGAGTGGCTATGCTCCACTCTTTGATGGCCCGTTTCCTCCCGGCCACACCTCTCGCCCGCAGGCGGTCGGCGATGGGGTGCGGGTGGCCGGCGAGGGCCGGGGCGAGCGGTTCCGCGAGGAGGTCCTCGTTCCACGGTCCCGCCCCGGCCCCGGGGTCCGCGAAGCGCCCCGACGCGCACACCGTGCTGCCCTCGCGGGAGGTGACGGGCGTCCACGCGGGGGCCCGGGCGCGCCCTGTCCGCCGGCCGGGAGAGCGCGGTCGACGGGCTCGGGGCACGTCGTGCGCACCTGCCGGACCTCGTACGGGACGTCCGTCCGCTGCTCACACGGCCGGTGCGGTGAGGACGGCGCTGCGGCGGTGCACGGTGGTTGTACTCACCGGCTGCCCCTGCCGGGGCGGATCCCGCACAGTCGTGCGACTTCGGGACCCGGCGGGCGATCCGGGGCGGTGGTCTCAGGACGCGTCGTCGAGAGGGTCGTGGCCCCAGTTCATCAGCGAGTGGCGCCAGCGCGTGTCCCGTACGTCGCCGGACGGACGCTGGGCGAGGTGGCGGCGGATGTAGCCGACGACCTTGCGCATGTGCGCGTAGTCGTCGTCGGAGAGGTCCTTCCTCCCGGCGCGGAGGATGGCGACGATACGGCGGCCGGACGCGTGGCCGGTCGACTCACCGTCCTCCGCGTGCTGTCCCGCGCTGCGGGACTCGTCGGTGGCCAGCCACTTCTCGAGGTCGGCCGGCTTCATGTTGACCAGCTCACGGAACTCGTCCCACGTCTCGTCCGCGCGTTCCGGTTCCACCGCGCTCACTTCTTCCTCCTGAGCGCGGAGGGCTTGTGGACCGCCGGCTTGTCCGACTTCTCGCTGCGCACCTCGTACTGCGGTTCCTCCTCGGAGGCGGCGACCGTGCGCCCGGCCGCCTCGGTGCGCCCGGTGATCTTCTTCTCGACCTTGCCCGTCGTCTCGCTGCCGTGGCTGCTCCAGGCGACCTCGTCGCCCCGGTGGAGATCTTTCCCGCGGCCGTTTCCCTTGCCCATCCCAGGTGCCTCCTTCGCACGGTGGTCGACTCGGTTCCACCCTGGCGGCACGACGGCCCGAGCGCATCTCGGAGGGCGGCACGCCTCCGGGCCGGCCCCGGAGGGCAGGCCCGGAGCAGCGGGACGACGGGAATCAGGCGAGGTCGAACCGGTCGAGGTTCATGACCTTGTCCCACGCCTCGACGAAGTCCTTCACGAACTTCTCCCCGGCGTCGTCGCTCGCGTAGACCTCGGCGAGCGCGCGCAGCTCGGAGTTCGATCCGAACACGAGGTCGGCACGGGTGCCGGTCCACTTGACCTCACCGGTGGCCGCGTCGCGCCCCTCGAACAGGGTCTGGTCCTCGGACGTCGACTTCCACGTCGTGCCCAGGTCGAGCAGGTTGACGAAGAAGTCGTTGGTCAGGGTGCCGGGGGCCGTGGTGAACACGCCGTGCGCCGTCTGCCGGTGGTTCGCCCCCAGGACCCGCAGGCCGCCGACGAGGACGGTCATCTCGGGGGCGCTCAGGGTCAGCAGGTTGGCCTTGTCCAGGAGCAGGAACTCGGCCGGCAGGCGGTTGCCCTTGCCCAGGTAGTTGCGGAAGCCGTCGGCGGTCGGCTCGAGCGCGGAGAAGGACTCCGTGTCCGTCTCCTCCTGCGACGCGTCCACGCGGCCCGGCGTGAACGGGACCTCGATGTCGAAGCCGGCGTCCTTGGCGGCCTTCTCGACGCCCGCGGCGCCGGCCAGCACGATCAGGTCGGCGAGCGAGACCCGCTTGCCGCCGGTCTGCGCGGAGTTGAAGGACTCCTGGACGCCCTCCAGCGTGCGCAGCACCGTCGACAGCCGGTCGGGGTCGTTGGCCTCCCAGCCGCGCTGCGGCTCCAGGCGGACGCGCGCGCCGTTGGCGCCGCCGCGCTTGTCGCTGCCGCGGAAGGACGAGGCCGACGCCCACGCCGTCGACACCAGCTCGGAGACCGACAGGCCCGAGGCGAGGACCCGCTCCTTGAGGTCGGCGGTGTCCGCGGCGTCGATCGGGTCGTACGTGCGCTCCGGCAGCGGGTCCTGCCACAGCAGGGTCTCGGAGGGCACCTCCGGGCCGAGGTACAGCGCCTTGGGCCCCATGTCGCGGTGGGTGAGCTTGAACCAGGCGCGGGCGAAGGCGTCCGCGAACTCGTCCGGGTTCTCCAGGAAGCGCCGCGAGATCGGACCGTAGACCGGGTCGAAGCGGAGGGCGAGGTCCGTGGTCAGCATCGTCGGCTGGTGGCTCTTCGAGGGGTCGTGGGCGTCGGGCACGGTGCCGGCCCCGGCGCCGTCCTTCGGCCGCCACTGGTGGGCGCCGGCGGGGCTTTGGAACAGCTCCCACTCGTGGCCGAAGAGTATCTCGAAGAAGCTGTTGTCCCAGGCGGTCGGCGTGTCGGTCCAGGTCACCTCGAGGCCGCTGGTGATCGTGTCGGCGCCCTTGCCGGTACCGAAGGTGTTCTTCCAGCCGAGGCCCTGCTCCTCGAGGCCGGCGGCCTCCGGGTCGGGGCCGACGTGGTCGGCCGGGCCCGCGCCGTGGGTCTTGCCGAAGGTGTGGCCGCCGGCGATCAGGGCGACGGTCTCCTCGTCGTTCATCGCCATCCGGCGGAACGTCTCGCGGATGTCGCGGGCGGAGGCGATCGGGTCCGGATTGCCGCTGGGGCCTTCGGGGTTGACGTAGATGAGGCCCATCTGGACGGCGCCGAGCGGGTTCTCCAGCTCCCGGTCACCGGTGTAGCGCTCGTCGCCGAGCCAGGTGGACTCCGGGCCCCAGTAGACGTCCTCCTCCGGCTCCCAGACGTCGGCGCGGCCGCCGGCGAAGCCGAAGGTCGTGAAACCCATCGACTCCAGGGCGACGTTGCCGGAGAGGATCAGCAGGTCGGCCCAGGACAGGCTCTTGCCGTACTTCTTCTTGACCGGCCACAGCAGGCGGCGGGCCTTGTCGAGGTTGGCGTTGTCCGGCCAGCTGTTGAGCGGGGCGAAGCGCTGCTGTCCGGCCCCGGCTCCACCGCGGCCGTCGCTGATGCGGTAGGTGCCCGCGCTGTGCCAGGCCATCCGGACGATGAGCGGGCCGTAGTGGCCGAAGTCGGCCGGCCACCAGTCCTGCGAGGTGGTCAGCACCTCCGCGATGTCCCGCTTCACCGCCGGGAGGTCGAGGGCGGAGAACGCCGCGGCGTAGTCGAAGTCCTCGCCGAGCGGGTTCGCCACGGCCGGGTTCTTGGCGAGGATCTTCAGGTTGAGACGCTCGGGCCACCACCGGTGGTTCCCGCCGCCCTGGGTGGGGTGCGGGGCGCGCCCGTGCGCGACCGGGCAGCCCCCCGCCTCCTCCGTCTTGGGTTCGGTGACGATCGCGTCGTGGTTCTCGGTCATGGAAGTCCTTCCGGGCGAAGAGGTTCGCGCAGTTCGGCTACTACGGGAGGCAAAACAGCCGGGATACAGGCCCCGGTGGACGACTTCGGCCTCGTCGATCGTGAAACCGCGGGCGGCGGACGCGGTCAGACAGGGCGCGCCACCGACCGCGCGGTCGACGTCGGCGACGACGCCGTGGGAACGGCACACCACGTGGTGGTGTTGCCCCCGACCCGGTCCTCGTGGCGTGCGGGGCCGCCGGCCGGCTCGACACGGCGCACGAGCCCCGCGTCGGTGGGCGCGTCCAACGCCTCGTACACCGCTTGCGGGGGCACATGCCCCGGGTGCCGGCGCGCTCGGGAGGCGAGCGCGCCGGCTGCGAAGCGGCCGCCTTGGCGGACGGTGTCGAGGGGGGCGACGCGGACGGCCGTCGCGCGCAGGCCCGCTCCGCGGAACTCCTCGGCGACGGTCGGCGGCCGGGATGCGGTCATGCGCCGAACCTATAGCTCAGGACACGAATAATTCCAGAGAACGAACAGGTCCAGTCTTGGGTCACGTCCGGTAACGGTCGGTGGCTTCCGGGTTGCGCTCCGCCGCCTTCCCGTGCGACGCGGCTTCGGTGTCGTCGTAGACCAACAGCCCGTCGTGGCGCAGGCGTACGCCCGGTGTGGGGTGGTGCGGTGTGCGACGTCCGTCGTGCATCAGGTGCCGTACGGGGACATCGCGGGCCAGGACGGCGAAGTCGGCGATGAGCCGCCGGTGGCACCGCCACCACACGGATTCGCTGCACATCACCGCGGTGGGCTCACGGGCGGCCTGCTCCAGCAGGGTGTCCATCGCGGTGACGAACTCAGGGGTTCGGGTGTGGGCCGCGTAGCCGCGGAAGGAGGCGTTGCGCCAGACGGTGTCGGGCGAGTCGGGCGGCAGCTTGCGGAAGCCGCCCAGGTCCCGTTCCCAGCGGTAGGCGATGCCGGCCTCGGGGAGCCATTCGGCCAGCCTGGTCCGCGCCAGGTCGGGATCGCGGCGGCTGCCGGGGCCGATCCGCACGTCCACGACGGCGGAGATCCCCGCGTCGTACAGCAGTGCGGTCAGCGCTTCCCGGTCCGCGGTGCCGTGGCCGAAGGCCGACAACTCGTGCGGGGTCATGGGGCACCTCCTGGCGGCCGGGTCGGACGGCGGGCTCCGGGCGGACGCGGCGCCGGCCCGGTTCCGGTGCCGGGCAGGCCTCCGGCGCGGTCTCCCCGAGCCCTTCGAGGACTTCGGGCGACAGGTACGGGTTCACGCCGCACACCGTCTGCGTGCGCGCGGGCCGGCGCGTGGAAGGGACGGTCGCCCAGGACGACGGACGCGTCCTCGTGGCGCGGCTCCAAGCCGTACCGTTCCAGCACGCGGACCCACCTCCTGTCCACCGCCGTCCGCCCCGGGCCGGACGCCCTGCGGCGCAGCACCTCGCGCACGGGTTCCCCGCCGGCGGCGGATTCCTCCACGGCCGGGGCGAGCGGGACCGCCGCTTCGGTGGCCGCGCCCGCGGTGGGTTCGACGACGGTGAGCTGCCGCACCGGGATGCCTTTCGGGTCGGGCCGACGGCGAGGGGACGAACGGCCGGGGGTTCCGGATCAGTCGGCGGGCAGCAGGACACCGGGGTTGAGCAGCCCCGCCGGGTCCAGTCGCCGCTTCACGGCACGCAGGGCCTCGATGCCGAGCGGGCCCGCCTCGCGGACGTACCAGTCCCGGTGGTCGGTGCCCACCCCGTGGTGGTGGCTGATGGTGCCGCCGGCGGCGAGGATCGCCTCGCCCGCAGCGTGCTTGGCGCGCGCCCAGTGCGCCACGGGGTCCTCGCCCCGGGCGGAGACCACGGTGAAGTAGAGCGAGGCGCCGTTCTCGTAGACGTGCGAGATGTGGCACATGACCAGGGGCGGTGTGCCGGCTCCGGTGAGGGTGGCGGTGAGCGCGTCGCGCACGGAGGCGTACAGCCCGGGGACGCGGGACCAGAACGTCGCGGTCTCCAGCGTCTCCACGAAGGCCCCGGCGTCGAGGAGCGCGTCGCGCAGGTACGGGGCCGAGTAGCGTCCGTGCGCCCAGCGCCGGCCCGGCTCCTCTCCCAGGAGCGTGCCGCCGCACTCGCGCAGGACGGCCGTGGCGCGCTCCCTGCGGTACCCGGTGTCCTCCTCCGTGCCTTCGTATCCCGCGATGGCCGTGCAGCCGGCGGCCTGTCGTCCGCCGGAGCCGATCGCCTCCGGGTCCGCGAGGCCGATCAGCGTCTCGGTCTCGTCGGACAACCGCAGCACGGTGGGCCGCGGCCCGTCCTGGGCGAGCCGGCGCAGGGCCGTGGTCCCCTTTTCGAAGGAGGGGAAGTGCCAGCCTTCGTGGACCGCGGTCCGCGGAACGGGGCGGACGCGCACGGTCACGGAGGTGATGACGCCGAACGCGCCCTCCGATCCGAGGACCAGCTGGCGCAGGTCGGGTCCGGCGGCCGAGCGGGGGGCGCGGCCGGTGTCGAGGGTGCCCTCGGGGGTGGCGAGGGTGAGGGAGAGCACCATCTCGTCGAAGCGGCCGTATCCGGCGGACGCCTGGCCGCTGGAGCGGGTGGCGGCGAAGCCGCCGATGGTGGCCCACTCGTAGGACTGGGGGAAGTGGCCGAGGGTGAAGCCGTGTTCGGCGAGGAGTTCCTCGGCCCGCGGGGCGCGCAGGCCGGGTTGCAGGGTGGCGGTGCGGGAGAGCGGGTCGAGGTCGAGCAGACCGTCCATGCGCCGCAGGTCGAGGGCGACGAGAGGGCCGTGCCGTTCGGGGGCGAGACCGCCGACGACGGAGGTGCCGCCACCGAACGGCACCAGCGTCAGGCCGTGTCCGGCGCACACCCGCAGGACGTCGAGCACCTCGTCGTGACCGCCGGGCAGGAGTACGGCGGCCGGGACCGCGGCGACGTCGCCCTCGCGGATGCGCAGCAGGTCGGGGGTGGACTTGCCGCGCGTGTGCCGGATGCGGGCCTCCGCGTCGGTGCGCACGTGGGCGGCGTCGCCCAGGACCCCGGTCAGGGCGCGGTGCGCGGCCGGCGTCAGTGGGCTCCGCGGGACGGCCAGGTCCTCGAGGGCGAGGGGTCCGGCCCCGCGCGGCTCGACGCCGAGCAGATCGCGCAACAGCCCGATCACCGTGTCGGGCAGCGGCGTCGCCTCGGCCGGGTCCCCCCAGCCGCTCCACAGCATGTCCATGGCTCTCGTCCTCACCGGTCGGTCGGAATGAACGGGGCCGCGGATGCCGCCCGACGGCCGCCGCGGCGTTACACTGTGACACATGACGCACATTCGTCACAACAGTTCCGGCGGTTCGGACAACGACGTGGTGCTCGACGCGGTGCGGGACTGCGTCCTGGCCGTCGGGGTCCGCCGCACCACGCTCACCGACGTGGCCCGCCGCGCCGGGGTCTCCCGGATGACCCTGTACCGGCGGTGGCCCGACGTGCGGTCGCTGGTCGGTGACCTGATGACCCGGGAGTGGATCGCGGTGGCCTCCGGGGCGCTGCCCGGTCACCGGCCGGGCGTGCCCACGCGTGAGGTGATCACCGAAGGGCTGGTGGCTGCGGTCCGCGCCTTCCGCGCCCACCCGCTCTTCCGGAAGATCCTCGACGTGGACCCCGAGCTGCTCCTCCCCTACGTGCTGGACCGCCGCGGGGCGAGCCAGGAGGCCCTGCTGGAACTGCTGGCCGGCTCCCTGCGCGAGGGGCACGCCGACGGCTCGGTGCACGCCGCCCACCCCGAACGGCAGGCGCGGTCGGTGCTGCTGATCGTGCAGTCCTTCACCCTGTCCCTGCGGACCATGACCGACGAGGACGACCCCGAGCTCGCCTCCGAGGCGTTCCTCGGCGAGCTGCGCGACATCCTGGAGAGGACCCTCACGCCATGAACTCCCCCGACGGCCCCGCCCCCGCCTCGTCCCTGTCCGCCGGCCGGCGCGCACGTGAACTGGCCGACTCCGTCGGCGGCCCCGTCGTCGACGTGCTGGTCGTCGGTCTCGGCGCCACGGGCGCCGGGGCGGCCCTGGACGCCGCCGCCCGCGGGCTGGACGTGATCGCCGTCGACGCCCACGACCTGGCCTTCGGCACGTCCCGGTTCAGCAGCAAGCTCATCCACGGCGGGCTGCGCTACCTCGCCTCCGGACGGCTCGGCGTCGCCCACGAGAGCGCGGTCGAACGCGGGGTGCTGATGGAGCGCACCGCACCCCATCTCGTACGGGCCCAGCCGTTCGTGCTGCCCCTCACCCCGCTGGTCCCGCGCGGTCAGGCCGCCCTGGCCCGGGCCGGTCTCCGGGCCGGCGACGTACTGCGCCTGGCCGCCCGCACGGCCCGGTCCACCCTGCCCCCGCCGCGCCGGACCGGCGCGGTGGAGACCCTTCACCTCGCGCCCGCGCTGCGGCACGACGGGCTGCGCGGCGGCCTGCTGTCCTGGGACGGCCGGCTCACCGACGACGCCCGTCTGGTGACCGCCCTCGCCCGTACGGCCGCGGGGCGCGGCGCACGGATCCTGACCCGGGTCCGGGCCCTGGAGCTGACCTCGACGGGCGCCCGCGTCCGTGACGAACTCACCGGCGAGGAGGGCGAGATCCGCGCCCGCGCGGTGATCAACGCGTCCGGTGTCTGGGCGGGCGGCCTCGTCGACGGCGTCCGGATACGCCCCTCCCGGGGCACCCACCTCGTCCTGCGCCCCGAGAGCCTCGGCCCGCTGACCGCGGGTTTGCACATCCCGATCCCCGGGGAGAGCAACCGCTTCGTGCTCGTCCTGCCCCAGGACGACGGCCGGGTCTACGTCGGCCTCACCGACGAACCCGTGGAGGGCGACCTCCCCGAGGTCCCCCGGGCGCCCGAGACGGACATCGGCTTCCTCCTCGACGTCCTGGGCTCCGTCCTGCACGCGCCGGTCCGCCGTGCCGACGTGGCCGGCGCCTTCGCCGGGCTGCGGCCACTGCTGGACACCACTGCGGCGCGCTCGGGTACGGCGCCGAGAACCGCCGACCTCTCACGGCGGCACGCGGTGCTCACCTCCTGCGAGGGCGTCGTCACCGTCGTCGGTGGCAAGCTCACCACCTACCGGCGGATGGCCGAGGACGCCGTCGACACCGCCGTCCGCGTCCGGGGGCTGCCGGCCGGCCCGTCGCCCACCGTGTCCCTGCCCCTGGTGGGCGCCGCGCCGCCGCACGTCCTCGCCGGACTGCCCGCGCCCCGCCGCCTCGTCCGGCGGTACGGCACCGAGGCGCCGGCCGTGCACGCACTCGGCGCGCGGGACCCCCGGCTGGGCGAGCCCGTGCTGCCCGGGTACCCGGTCACCGGCGCCGAGCTGCTCTGGGCCCTGCGCCACGAGGGAGCGCTCGACGACGAGGACGTGCTCGACCGCCGCACCCGCATCGGGCTCGTCCCCGCCGACCGGGCCGCGGCGCTCGACGCGGTGCGCGAACTCGTCGACGGGGCCTTGCCACAGGGCGGTTGAGCCGTGCGTCAGCGACCGTGGACGCCGACCTCGCGGAGCGAGTACCCCCACTCGGTCCCCCGGTCCAGGAACTGCACACGCACGTGGCGGGCCGGTGCGGGGGGGAACACGGCCGTGTCCAGGCCGCCGTCGCCGGAGGTGGTGGACCAGACGGTGCGCCAGTTCACGCCGTCGGCGGAGAGGTCGATGCGGTACGACGTCCCGTACGCGCGCTCCCAGTCCAGGGTGACGCGCCCGACCTGGTGGGTGACGCCGAGGTCGACGCGGAGCCACTGGTCGTCGCTCCGGCCGCTGGCCCAGCGGGTGCTCCGGTCGCCGTCCACGGCCCGGCCGGGCGCGTGGCCGGTGAACGGGTTCCACTCCGCCGAACTGGCCGTTGCCTGTGCGCCGTCGGCGAGGTTCACCCCGGCCCGGTGCCGTTCGGAGGCGCTCCAGGTGTCGAGGTAGGACTCGGCGCCCTTGAAGAGGTCCTCCACCACGTGCTGCCCGCCGACGCGCCGGATGTCCTCGATCCAGTCGGGGACCAGGCCGTAGTGCGCGGCTCCATCGGTGTTCAGGTCCCAGGTGCGTTCTCCGGTGGTCTGCCGGTCGAGCACGGAACCGCCGTCGGCGCTGCGGAAGGGATAGACGACGGCGTCGGGCACGTCCGCGCCGCGCGGGGCCGGCCAGCCGCCGACGCCGTTCATGTCCGTGCCGTAGCCGTAGCCCACGCCGTACTCGTCGCGCAGCGCCCCGGTGCGGTCCGCCTCGGCGACGAAGCCCTCCGAGCCGTGCATGTACTGGGCGACGAACCCGCCGAGGCCGTAGACCCGCTCGGTCCAGTCCAGGTCCATCCAGCTGTGCGACGAGAGCACGCCGGGGTAGGACGCGGATTCGAAGATGTCGAGCACCCGGCCGGTGGCCTTGACGCTCATGTGGTCGATCTCGAGCATCATGTTGCGTTCCATCATGCCGCGCACGGCGTACTCGCCGAGCTCGGTGAGCCCGCGGACGTTGCACCGCGCGTCCCCGTCGTACGACGGGACCTCGACACCCGCGGGGAGTTCCTTCTCGGCACCGGGCGCGGAGGCCGACCCGATCGGGTTGTCGGCTTGCGGGCCGGCGCACTTCTCGGTCCGCCAGAAGGTGCCGGTGGACAGGAACTGCCCGACGTTGATCGCGGTGCCGAGCGTGCCCTCGTCGAAGCGCACCCCGCACAGCGCGTTGTCGAACTTGTGGCACAGGAACATGCTGCGCACGCCGAGTCCGTACAGCTCGTCCAGTCCGGCGTCGATGTCGTCCTCGTCGCACTGCGCGATGTCCAGGACCTGCTTGCACCCGAACGGTTCGGAGGTCTCGACGCCGAGGACGACGGCGAGCTTGCCCTGCTCGATGACGTCGCGGGCCTGCGCGCTGTCGGTGACGATCCGGAACCAGCCCTTGCCCGGCCCGCCGTACATCCCGTCGACGTAGGCCTGCAGGTCGTACGTCAGCTCGGCCTGCAGCCGGATGGACGTCATCTCGTCGCAGCTGCGGTCCTTGAAGAAGTACACGGAGCAGATCACGCCGTTGGTGACGAGGTCGTTGACCAGCACCCGCTGTCCGCCACGCCAGGCGCGTTCGATCCAGGCGTAGTAGTTCTGCTGGTGGGTCAGGGAGTCGTGCGCGGGCCAGTCCTCGAAGGTGGGCCAGCCGACCGGATCGTGCTTGCCGTCGCCGCCGTTGGTGATGAAGTCGAAGACGGCGAGCGAGCCGTCGGGGTAGTGCTCGGGGCAGTCCCTGAGCGCGTCGGCGATCCCCTTCGTGGAGAAGGCCCTGCCACAGATGAGCCGGCCGCCGAACGCCTCGTTGGACATGATGTGGTTGTGCGCGTCGACGAACCCGCGCACCTCGCCCGCGGCGTCCGTGCCCTTGAACGGCTCTCCGGTGACGCCGATCCCGGAATCGGGCGCGGGCCGGGCCACCGGGTCCCACCAGTCGCCGCCGACGGCGGAACTGGGCGTGGGTGCGAGGGCCGCGGCCAGCATGAGGAGGAGAAGCGTGACGACCCCGGGGTGCCGTCGTGTGCGGTACGTGGTCATTACGCACGTCCCTCCGTTGCGGAGTTGTCATGACCGGCGCAAAGATATGGGGCGAGGATCGCCACTGGCGCGCAGGGCGTCAAGGGAGCGCGCGTCATCCGTCCCTGTGCGCGCCCCGCACGGGACCTCGCGGGCCGTGGCATCGTCCCGTGCCCCTGAACCTCTCCGTCGGCGTCCCGGCCGGCGACCGCCCCGGTGCCCCGGCCCGGTACGCCCGACGTGTGCGGCGGGTGACACCGAGGCCGTACGGGAGCCGGCGGAACACCGGCCGGTCACCGTGGGGCGCCGTCCCGGGTGCGCGGGTCACGCCCCGCGCACCGTCCTCGTCGACGGCTTCGACGACCGGATCGCCCGGATCGCCGTGCGAGGGCTCGAACCCGTACGGCGGGAGTGCCGCGCGAACGGCGTCCGTAAGGCCGCGCACCGGGACCCCTGCGGAAACGGGCTCGGCTTCGGCGGGGCGCCCGCCCGAGCGCCGTCCCGGCACGGGACAGCCGGCCGGAACTACTCCTTGCCGCCCTTCTCGTAGTGCAGGGAGATGGAGCGCAGCACGTCGGCGGAGGAGACGTCGGTACGGCCCTCGTCGTGGATCTCGGCGAGCTGGACGAAGGCGAAGGCGAGCGTGGAGGTGATCTGCACGATGGCGGGTCCCAGCTTCTCGGTGACGAGGGCCGCCACCTCGCGCGCGCTCGCGTCGGCCGGCACCTGGATCCGCGGCAGCATCTCCTCCAGGAGCTGGGCGATGGCTCCGCTCCCCGTCACGTCGGCGTCCGGGTCCGCACGGAGCCGCCGCCGCATCTCGAGGGCCTCGGTCAGGATCCCGACGCCCCGCTGCATGATCTCCCGCTGCTCCATGGGCACAGCCTAGACCCCTACTTCGCAGGGCGTTTTCTCGTACGGTGCGAATGGCCTGGAGGGTGTGGCGTCTGCCTCGCCCGCGCCGCCGGTGCGAGTGGAGGACCGGGCCCGCTGCCGGGCGGTGGAGGAAGGCCTCGGGATCGAGACCGGCCTGCCCGGCGACGACCGTCCGGCCCGGGCCCTGGACTCGACCGCGAGCACGGCCGGCGCGCGGGCGACCGACGCGTCCGGGACCGATGCGTCCCGGACGCACGGGGACATGACGATCACGTCCGTGCACGGCGCCCGCCCGGCTGAGGCCGGGAAACGGGCTTCCTCCTGATCGGTCACGAGCGCCCCGGGCCTGTCGGGGGGCCTGGGACATGTCCAGGCCGGACTCGCGGTGCCGACGGACGGCGACGTCCCGGTGCTTGCGAAGGTCTTCGGCGGGTCGACGGCCGAAGACCGTCAGGTCGTCGGCGCGACGGAGGACCTGCGGGTCCTGGCCCGGCGGCAGGAACTCCTGCCGACTGCCGACTCCGGGCAGGCCTCCCGCGCCGGCGCCGCCGCCTCGCTCCGGGCCGGATCACCCCGGTCGCGGCCGCGCAGGCCGAGGAAGAGGTCCGTGCCGCTCTCGACCGGGCCACCGTGACCGGCCGGCTCCCCGGCCGGGGTGCACTGCTGACCGGCGTCCCCGCCGCCTCCGTTTCCCGCTCGGACCCCGGTCCGCCGCAGGGACGGGGCGCCGTCGAGCGCCGCCGTCACGCCTTCGAGGACCCTCTCACGGTCACCCCGGTCCTCGTCCGGCACCACCGGCGCGTCGCCGCGTCCCTCCTCCCGGACACCGGGGAAGCCACCGTTCAACCAGCGGTTTCGCGTTCGCAGGGGCGTGTTCACCGCGCCGGTGACGAAGTCACCCGGAACCGGTTCCGGTTTCCTGACCCGGCTGACAACCGGACGGCGGGTCGACAGACTGACGACCGTTGCTGATCACACGGAAGGCATGGGATGTCCGACGTCACAGCGGCCGATGACGGCGAGAAGAGACGCACGGCCGGAATGGGCACGGTCCTGACGACCGTACTGGCGGTTCTGACGGTGCTCTGGGGAGGAGTCGTCTCAGGCACGGGATCGCGCGCGACACCCGTCGAAACGGTGCCGGCCGGCGACGTGCCGGGCGGGCACAGAACGGTCTTCGCATCGGGTGAGTCGGGTTACTCCTGCTTCCGCGCCCCCGCAGTGGTCCGCGCCGACAGCGGCAGGCTCCTGGCCTTCGCCGAGGCCCGCAACGACGACTGCGGCGACAGCGGCCGCATCGACATCGTCCTGAAGCATTCCACCGACGGCGGCACGAACTGGAGTCCGCTGACCGTGGTGACCGCGAGCAGGCAGAATGCGAGCGGCCTGGCCTTCCCGCACAACGCGACCCCGATCGTGAACACCGGGAACGGCGAGATCGTCCTGCTGTACACCGAGAACTACAGGCGCGCCCTCGTACGAACGAGCACGGACGACGGCCTGAGCTGGGGAGCGGCGAGGGACATCACGTCCGCCGTGTGGAAGCCGGAGTGGGGGGCGCTCGGCGAGGGGCAGCTCGGCGTCGGTCCCTCGCACGGCATCGTGCTGACACGCGGCGCGGAAGCCGGACGCATGGTGGCCGGCATGGGCTTCCGGCTCGCACCGGGCCGACACCTGCAGGACCCGAAGGGCGGCGCCCTGATCTACAGCGACGACGGAGGCCGCACCTGGCAGTCCGGCGCCTCCTCCCACGGTGCCGAACCCGAGCTCGGCGTCCAGGAGCTGAGCGTCTTCGAACGTGCGGACGGAAGCCTGATGGCGGTGGCCCGCAACGAGGAGGGCACCGACACCGTGCGAGCCGCGTACGCGGTCTCCCGCGACCAAGGGCTGTCCTTCGAGGCGGACTTCGCGCCGCTGGAACCCCTGCCACTGCCCAGGACGGGTGTGCAGGCCTCCACACTGGCCATACGCGCCGAGGACCGGGACGGTTACGACCGGGTGCTGCTGGCCGCGCCCGCCGACACCGCCGAACGCAGGGGCCTGACCATCCGCTCCTCCTTCGACGACGGCCTCACCTGGCAGACCCCCGCACAGGGCGCACTGGTGACGGAGGGCATCTCCGCTTACTCCGACATGGTCGATCTGACCGGGGGGCGGTACGGCATCCTGTACGAAGGGGGGACCACTGCCCAGCACCAGTTCATCAAGTGGGCGGGTTTCACCGAGGCGGACCTCGACCAGCCGGACAACGCCGGCGCCCTGACCGCCAACCAGTACACCGGGGCTCTCCCCACGAGCTCGCCCGACCAGCTCCACCTGTTCGCCCCCACCCCGGCCGGTGGTCTCGGCCACTGGTTCGAGGAGAGCGACGGCACGGTCAAGCGCGGTACCTGGGGCTCCGGCGTCGTCGGTGAGACGGTGGCGTTCCCTTACGGCACCCAGCAGCACGTACTGGTGCGTGGCACCGACGGCGGCCTGCAGCACCGCTTCTGGGACACAGCCACCAGATCGGTGATCCAGGAGACCTGGTTGCCGGCCGGCACGGTGGCCGGGGCACCCGCGGCCCTGGTGACCCCCGGTCAGCAGCACGCGTTCGTACGGGCGACCGACGGCAGACTGCTGCACAGTTTCTGGGACGAGGGCAGCGGTGAACTGCGACAGCAGACCTGGGCAGCCCCCGGTTCCCTGGCCGGTGACCCGGTCGCCGTGGTGTACGGCACCCAGCAGCACGTGTGGGCGGCCGGTACCGACGGCGAGCTCCACCACTGGTGGTGGACGAAGGGTCCCGGGGTGCGGCACGAGTCCTGGGGAGGCACCGCGCGGGGCACACCGACGGCGTTCGTCCACGACGGGCAGCAGCACGTGTTCGCCGGTGACGCCGACGGCAGGCTCTCGCACTGGTCGTGGGAGGCCGGTACACAAGTCGTCGAGCGGGAGGCGTGGTCCACGCCGGAGCCCCTGGGCGGCCGGCCGGTCGCGTTCGTCCACGGCGCCCAGCGGCACGTCTTCGCTCGGACCGCGAACGACACCCTCGCCCACTGGTGGTGGGACCCCTCCTACAGCGTGCGGTACGCGGTGATGTCCGGGACGGTGCACTCCGACCCGGTGGCACATGTGGTCGGCGACGTACAGCACGTGTACGGAGCCGCGGCCGACGGAACGCTCGAGCACTGGTGGTGGGAGCGGACGGGAGGCAACCGCAGGGAATCCTGGGGAGGCCAGGCGGCGACCACACCTCCCTGGTAGCCACCGCTGATCACGGCTCCCGACATGCCGCGGTCCCGCGAGCGGGTGTGCTCGCGGGACCGCGGCGTTCCCCGTGCCGCCTCGGCGACCGCTTTGACGACGGGGATCATGCGGGTCCCGGTCACGGCCCGTGCCGCCTCCGCCGCGTCCCTGCCACCGTCAGCGCCCGTGAGGCGCAAGAGGGAGCCTCGGGCCGTCGGCGAGCCGGTGCCGGACATCCAGTGGGACCCGGATATGGACTGGCCCGGCCGAACCGCTTCCGATTATCATCCTTTGCATATAAATGAGACCTTTGTCCATCGGGGGCGGCTGCCATGCGCGGAGGTCCTCGCCCGAGTGAGTGGTCCATGTCCCGCACCGGCTCCACGGACGACGGCGACGAGCTTCTGGTCAGGCTCGGGACGCTGACGGCACAGGCGCGCGCGCTGGCGGAGATGCAGCGCTCCCGGGTCGAACTGGCCGTCGCCCTGCAGCGCGGCATGCTGCCGAGGGGGCTGCCCGTCGCCGACGGTGTGCGTCTGGCCGTGCGGTACGCGCCCGCG
Organism: Streptomyces pimonensis; assembly: GCF_041380215.1. NCBI lineage: Bacteria > Bacillati > Actinomycetota > Actinomycetes > Kitasatosporales > Streptomycetaceae > Streptomyces > Streptomyces pimonensis. Next base: position 54,917 of record NZ_JAHWZY010000018.1, on the reverse strand, counting down.
TACCGGGGACTCGACGTCGGCGGTGACTGGTACGACGCCTTCACCATGCCCGACGGCCGGATCGGTCTGTCGATCGGCGACACCGAGGGACTGTCTCAGCCTCGTGTTCCTCGGCGCCTTCGGGGCCATGCTGATCAGCTCGACCACCGGCGTCGCCCTTCTCGTCGGCACGGGCGACCTCCCGGCCGGGAGCGTGTGGAGGGTGTGGCTGGCCTGGTGGGTGGGTGACGCGATGGGCGTCCTGCTCATCACTCCGGTGCTGCTGCTTCTTCCCCGGGTGCGCGCCCCGGCGTACCCGGGGAGGTGGAAGGAGGCGGTGGGCCTGGTGGTGGCGGGTTGTCTGGTGCCCCTCATCACCTTCAGCCCGGCCAGTCTGCTGTTCGTCATCTACCCGCTGCTGATCCTGGCCGCGCTGCGGTTCGAGCTCCCGGGCAGCATGCTGTGCGCCCTGTTCTGCTCCGTTCTGGCCACCAGCGCGGCGGCCGACCGCGCCGGGCCGTTCCAGCACCTGTCCGACGTGGAGGTCATGGTCAACCTCCAGGCCTTCAACGGGGCGATGGCCCTGACCTCCCTGCTGCTGTCCGCGGTGATCACCGAGCAGCGCAACACCAGGCGCTCGGTGGAGCGTGCGTGCCAGGAACTGGTCGAGGTGCTGGAGCATCTGACGGCGGGGGAGGCGACGGCCCCTCCTCCGCGGGACGAGGACGACCGACCGCGGAACACGGACCGATCCCCCTCGCCCCGCCACCCCTGACCGTCCCCCCGGAGGGCGACGAGGACGAACGGTACGAACGTGAGCCCGGCTCCCGGCTCTCGCCGCCGTCGTGGCCGTGTCGGGAATCCGGCGTCGCGCCCGGCCCCCGCGGCCGGGCGGGCCGCTCACTCCCGCAGGGAGTCGGCGTCGCCCATGACGATCACCGGGTGCCGGTCCGGGTCGAGGGCGCGCAGGAGCTCCTCCATGTGGCGCTCCGAGAGGCTGACACAGCCCTGGGTCGGCCCCTCGTGGTCGACGTGCAGCCAGATGCCGCCGCCCCGGTCGGCGCCGAGCGGACGGGTCCGGTCCAGCGGGGACGTACCCGGCACGCGGTTGTAGTCGATGGCGATGACGTAGTCGAAGGAGCCTTCCAGCGGCTCTCCCTCGAAGCCGGTGCCGCCGACCGCGAACCCCTGCGACTGGTCGTACGGCAGCCGGGTGCCGGGATCGGGCAGCAGCCCCCCGGCGTCGGTGAGGGTGAACACGCCGATGGGTGAACGGAGGTCGCCCGCCCGGTGGTCGTCGGTCCAGCCCCTGAGGGCGTTGTGCGCGGGCCATGCCGGGCCGCCCTCCCATCCGGAACCGGTGTGCTCGTACAACACGACCCGGGAGCGGTTGGCGTCCTTGCCACGGCCCGTGACGACGACCACCTGGCGGGCGTTCGCGGGGATCCACGCCCGGGTCCGGGGCCCGAGGCCGGGAATCCGGGCGGGCGCTCGTGTCTCCGCTCCGGCCCGGCCCTGTGCGGTGTCGGTGGTGCCGGGCTCGGCGTCGGCGGTGCCGGGCGCGACGCGGGCCGTGTCCGGCACCCCGCTCACCGGGACGTCCCGCACCGCGGTTCCGGTGTCCTCCCCGCACCCGCTCAGCGCCGCCAGCACGACGAGGACGACAGCCGCGGACACCACCCGGCCGCGCACACGGGCGGGGGTGCCGGCCTGCCGTCCGGCACGGTGACACGGACGGGGCGGGCAGTCGATCGATGAAGCCATGCACTCAGCCTGACCTCGACTTCCCGGAAACACGTCAGCTCCTCGCGCGAGTCCGCCGAAGTCCCCCATCTGCCCCGCCCGGGAAGAGCGCGGCGAAGGGCCCGTCCGGGTGGCGGAACCGCGCCGGGCAGGGTGCGGTTCCGCCGGACCGAGCACCGTGCGGGGCGGCGCCACCGGTTGGCCACGAACGGCGAGCCGGGTTCGATCACCACGTCCTCTTCTGCCGGACGGGTGATGGCGACGCCCGTGAGCGGGGCACTGTCGCGGGCACCGCCCACGGCGAGGACGCCGGGCCCGTTGCTGGACTCGTCGACGGCGACACCGGTGGTCCGGGCGTCCGGCACCGCTCCCCGGAGTTGTGACCGCACCTCAGCCGTACGTCGGCGTAGCGGCCGGTGACCGGGCTGGTGACCGTGTTGTCCTTCGCGCCGGGGTCGAGGGTGTGGTCGGCGCGGGCCTTGGGCGAGGCGAAGGTGTCCGACGACCGCTCACGGCCGAGGTCTCGCTGCTCTGGGTGCGCTTCGCCCAAGCGGGGTCGGGGTCGGGCCTGACGACGACACCGCTGAGGCCGGCGTCGGCGCCCCGTGGGGCCGACGGGGTGGCCGTTGGACTCCCACTGGCTGCCGATCCGGCCGTCGTTGGCGTTGGCTGCCACGAACGAGTGAATTGTGGAGGAGGCTTCGGCGGGTTCGCCGAGCGCCAGGTCGGTTCCGTCGACGGGCGGTTCCTCCGGGTTGCCGCCGTCCCCGCCGCTGTGGACCTCGGCCTCGGACAACTGCGCGGCGTTCCAGCCGGTGCTGGCGCTCACCCTGACCTGGATGTGGCGCACGTCGCGGGCCGTGAGGTCCACCGCGACGGTGCTCCCGCCCTCGAGGCCGAAGCGGCGGGCGGCGGAACCGGAGAGGCCGGTGGAGGAGGGCCGTCGGTGCCGCCCTCGACGGCGAGGGGCTGGGTGCGGGCCTCCCGGTCGGTGGACGGCTTCAGAACGATCCGGTCGGCCTCGACGGTGCCACCGAGGCCGGCCCGGGCCGGCTGCGGGAACGCGCCTGCCGGGCCTTCCCGTTGGCTCACTCGGCTTCCGCCGGTGGTGTCCGCCGACGGGCGGCCGGCGGACGGGCGGGCCGCCGGCCGTGACGCTCCTGCCGAGCGCCGGACCGGGGCCACGCGCGGCCTTCGCTGCGGCGGTGGCCGTACCGGGCGGGAGTGCTACGGCGACAGGGCCGGCCAGGAACAGGCCGGTGATCGTCCGCAGGTCGAAGCGCTTCCGTCTCATGAAGCCCTCGGTGCACGACGGGTGCCGGGGCGGGTGGCCGGCCGGGCAGTCGGTGTTCCCGCCACGGACTGCCACAGCCAAGTACGGCTTCTGCGTCGGGCGGCTGACTTCCTGCGAGTTCCGGAGGGGAGTCCCCGGCTCGCGCACCTCTGGTCGACGGCGTACGCACCACGTCCCCCGGGGCCGTGCCGTCCCTCGTGCCACGTGAGAACGTCAACCGATGACCGCTCAGAAGAAACGGTCAACCGCGCCCGGCCGTACCATGGCTGGCCACCGGGGGAACCAACAGGCAGAAAGGGGCACGTCATGTCCGAGAACTCGACGGCCGCGACCGACCTCACGTCGCAGTACTCCGCCCAGCTCGCGGGCGACCTGGAACGCAACGTCAAGGAACAGGAGCGGGTCACCGCGGAGATCGCTGCATTGCAGGAGCAGTTGGCCGTGCTTCAGCACGACCACACCCTGCTGGTGAACATGCAGCAGGCGCTGGGCCTCGTCCCGGCGCCCGCCGGGACGGCGGTCACGCCCGAGTCCGGGAGCGCCCCGGCGGCCGGAACGGCACCGGGCGACGCGACCGTGCCGGCACCGGGCGACGCGACCGTGCCGGCACCGCGCAAGAAGGGCGACGCCGAGTCGGAGGCCACGCCAGGGGCCGGGCCGGGCGCGGAGCAGCCGAAGCGGGCCAGGAAGACGGCCGCGCGCGCCACGTCCGGGAAGCCGGGCCCGTCGGAGAAGTCCGTCCCCCCGGGGAGGTCCACACGCGAGCCGGCCGCCGCGAAGGCGGACGGCCCCAAGCTGGTCGAGCTCGTCCGCCGGCACCTGGGTGAGCAGAAGGAGCCCCGCTCGGCGGCGGAGGTCGCCACCGCGCTCGAGCAGGCCCACCCCGGACGCGCCGTCAAGACCACGGTCGTTCGCAGCACCCTGGAGGGCCTGGTCGCGCGCAACCAGGCCCAGCGCACCAAGCAGGGTTCGTCGGTCTTCTACAGCACGCCCGACGGCGCCGGGCGGGACCCGGAGACCGGGGACGACGCGCGGTCCTGACGCCGTCCCCACCGCTCACCGCCGTATGTGACCCACTTCCACCGGCTCGAAGGCGATCCGGGTACGGGCCGTGCCGCCGGCCCAGACGACCTCGACCGTCCCGTCGTCCACCCGGACCTCTTCGAGGGCCTCCGGCAGGGGCGCGGCGTCCGCGTCCGCGGTGAGGGACACCAGGGCGACGTGCACGGTGGTGCCTCCGCACGCGCCGGTGAGGCGCGGGACGTGGGCCCAGCGGGTCCAGGCCGTGCCCTGCGGGGCTCGGACCGGCTCGGCCGACGGGTCGTCCCAGCCGTACGGACCGTACAGGGCGGAGGTCAGTGACTCCTCGGGGCCCGTGGCCCAGCCGGTGTGGGTGAGACGGGACCCCTCCGGCGCCCCCACCACCCGGTGCACCCGCAGTTCGTAGGGGCCGTGCGCCACCGTGACGCTCTCCACCCGCAGACCCGGGACCATCGGCGGGCCACCGGCGAAGACGGGCCGGTGCCATGAGGCGGCCCAGCCCCAGCCGTCGCCGTGGCCCGCGCCCAGGGGGTGGATGCGGCGGCGCACACTGCGCCGGCCGCCGGTCTCCACCGACAGGTGGTTGTCGGCGACGTTCCCGGGCGCGGTGGGACCGGTGCGGGTGGAGTAGGCCTGACGCCCGTAGTGCGGGTCGTCCTCGGCCGCCGTCTCGCCCTCGTGCGGGCGCACGTGGTCACTGCCGTGGTTGTGCAGCCGTACGATCCCGTCGGTCCGCGTCGCCTGGAGGAGCAGTCCCGGCGCCGGCAGCGCCAGCACACGGTCGGACTCCTCCACCGGGGCCGGCTCCTCGCGGGCCGTCCAGAACGCGTGGTCGGCGGGGGCGAGCAGCGCGACGAAGGCCTTCGACGCCCAGTACGGTGACGCGGGGCCCGAGTAGCTCTGCAGACCGGCCTCGTGGGGGCCGTACCAGCCCAGGCTCAGCAGGCCGTCGGCGGTCAGTGCTCCCCGGTCCAGGAAGTGGCGCAGGCTGCCGCTGGCGATGCGGCGGGAGGCGCCCGGGGCCAGCGGGGTGTGACCGGTCACGGCGCCCAGCGCGACGGCCGCCGAGGCTGCGAAGCGGTACGTCAGCGACCGGCCGAAGTGCAGCGGCGCCCCGTCCGCGCCGAACATCAGGGCGAGGCCCTCCAGGTGGGTGCGCAGCCGTTCGCCGTGGTGGGCCGACGCCTCCCGGCCGCCCGCGAGATGGGCGTCGAGGACCGGGTAGAGGTGCAGGGCCCAGCCGTTGTAGTGGTCGAAGGCCCGTCCGTCCCCGTCGGCGTACCAGCCGTCGCCCTGGTACCAGCCCTCCAGCAGTTCCAGCGCCCGCTGCCGGACCGCCGCCGTCTCGGCGTCGCCGCGCCCGACAAACTCCAGGAACCCGGCGACCGCGTACGGGAAGAGGTACCAGTTGTTGGGCGCCGGCGTGTGCCGCAGCGCGCCCCTCAGCCACTCCTCCGCGCGGTCCCGCACACCGGCGTCGAGCCGCTCCCACAGCCAGGGGGCGGTCAGCCTCAGGCCGAGCGCGACGGACGCGGACTCGACCATGGGCTGGCCCTGCACGTCATGGTCGAGGACCAGCGGCCAGGACTCGGTGTCGTCGCGGCCCGGGGTGCGGGTGCCGGCGGCGAGTCCGCTCGCGTACCGCTCCAGCAGACCGTGGGGGTCGTCCCCGTCCGCGCCCGCGACGCGGAAGGCGGCGGCGAGGAACGTCCTGGCGTAGCCCTCGAGTCCGTCGGAGCGCACTCCCGAACGGGAGGGGCGCCCCGGCAGGTCCAGCAGCGCGCAGCCGGGGGTGCTCCAGCGCCAGGCCGCCGTGAGGAGCCCGTCCGCCACGGCTTCCCAGTGGGCGCGGGTGTAACCGGTGCGAGGGCTGATGTCGTGGTCGTCGGCGGGCAGTTCGAAGGGGTCGTTCATGCCAGGTAGGCCAGCCTTTCGCGTCGTACGGGGTGCAGGAAGCCCTCTCCTGAGGCCCAGCGCGCGATCTCGGAGAGGGCGAGATCGGCCAGCCGGCGCCACTCGTTGCCCTGGGAGCCGGCGAGGTGGGGGGTGAGGAGCACGTTGTCGCACTCCCACAACGGGTGTTCGGGCGGCAGGACCTCGGGGTCGGTCACGTCGAGCACGGCGCGGATGCGGCCGGCCAGCACGGCGTCGGTGAGCGCGTCCTGGTCGACGACCGCGCCGCGCGCGGTGTTGATCAGGACGGCGTCGGGGCGCATGGAGTCGATCAGTTCACGGCCGACCAGTCCCCGGGTCCCGGGCAGCAGGGGGGTGTGCACGCTGACGGTGTCGCCGCGCCGGAACAGCTCCGCCAGGCCGACGCGCTCGACGCCGAGTTCCCTCGCCCCGGCCTCGTCGACGAACGGGTCGTACAGCAGCACGTCGACGTCGTGCGGGCGCAGCAGGTCGATCACCCGGCGGCCGATGAGGGAGGCGGACAGGACGCCGACGGTGCGGCGGTGGCTGCCGACCGAGCGGGGGGTGCGCAGCCAGTCCGGCCGGGTGCGCGAGGCGCGGTAGTCCCGCGCGCTCTCCAGGGCCCGCTTGGCGGTGAGCAGGATCATGGCGAGGGTGTACTCGGCGACCGGGACGGCGTTGGCCGCGGCGGCGGAGGACACCTCGATGCCGCGTTCCCAGCAGGCGTCGGTGACATGGCCGCGCACGCTGCCCGCGGTGTGCACGACGGCCCGCAGCCGGGGCGCCGCGCGCAGCACGTCCGCGTCCAGGGGCGGGCAGCCCCAGCCGGTGACCAGCAGGTCGACGTCGGCGAGCACGGTGCGGGCGCGGGGGGTGGTCAGATCGTCCAGGACCGGGAGCGGTGCGAGGTCGCACCGCTCGGCGAGGGCCGCGAGCGACTCGTGGTCGAGGACCGCCGAGGCGACGTCCGGGGACATGGCCAGTGCGGCGCGGGGGCGGGGGCCGGGCGTGGACTCGGTCATGGCGGCGGCGGAACTCCTTGTGCGGGCGGGGTCACTTCACGGCGCCGGCGGTCAGACCGCTGCGCCAGAAACGCTGGAGCAGGGTGAAGGCGAGGATGAGCGGCAGCACGGCGAGCAGGGACCCCATGATGACGACGGGGTAGTACTCCGGCGAGACCGACGCGGAGCTGTTCCACTGGTACAGGCCGAGGCTGACGGGATACAGGTCCTGGTCGGACAGCATCACCATGGGCAGGAAGAAGTTGTTCCAGATCGCGGTCAGCTGGAAGAGGAAGACGGTGACCAGGCCGGGGCCGAGCATCCTGAGCGCCACCCGGACGTAGGTGGTCAGCTCGCCGGCCCCGTCCACCCGCGCCGCCTCCAGCACCTCGTCGGGCACGTAGCCCCGGCTGAAGACACGGCCGAGGTACACGCCGAACGGGTTGAAGAGCACCGGGACGAACACCGCCCAGAAGGTGTTGACCAGGCCGGTCTCGGAAGCCATCAGGTACAGCGGCAGCGCGAGCACCGTCTGGGGCACCATGACCGCCGCAAGGACCAGGCCGAACAGCTTCTCCCTGTGCCGGAAGCGGTACTTGTCGAAGGCGTAGCCGCAGGCGACGCTCACCAGCGCGCCGAGGGCGGCGCCGAGCACCGCGTACAGCAGGCTGTTGACGTACCAGCGGCCGTACAGGCCGCCGTCCATGGCGAACAGGTCCCGCAGGTTCTGCACGAAGGAGAAGTCGCTCAGGGAGAGCAGGTCGCTGCCGAAGAGCGCGTCGCGGTCCTTCGAGGCGGCCAGGACCAGCCACAGCACCGGCAGCAGCGTGTAGAGGACGGAGATCGCGACCACCGCGTTGACGGTGGCGCGGCCCAGCAGTCTCGGGCGGAGCAGGGAGCTGTCGGCGGCGCTCATCGGGCCTCCTCCGGGACGTCGGCGCGGCTGGTGAAGCGGGTGACGGCGTAGGACAGGGCGATGGTGCAGACGAGCAGGACGACCGAGGCGGCCGCCGCGAGGCCGTAGTTGTTGCGGGTGAAGGCCGCGTCGTAGATGTACATGCTCGGCGAGAACCGGGAGCTGATCATGGGGGAGGACTGGCTGAGCAGCATGGGCTCGGTGAAGAGCTGGAGCGCCCAGATCAGGGTGAAGATCGCGACCATGACGATGGAGGCGCGCACCAGCGGCGTCTTGACCTGGAGCGCCGTGCGCACCGGTCCGGCGCCGTCCACCACGGAGGCCTCGATCACTTCGCGGGGCACGGCCCGCAGGGCGGCGTAGAAGACCACCGTGTTGTAGCCGAGGTTGCTCCACAGGGCGATGTTCACGATGGACGGGACGACCGTGTGGATGCCGAGGAAGTCGATGGTGACGTCCGCCCGGGCGAGCAGTTCGATCACCGGGCTGATGCCGGGTGTGTAGAGGTACAGCCAGATCAGGGCCGCGATGATGCCGGGCACCGCGTGCGGCAGGAACAGGCCGAGCTGGGCGAGGGCGCGCAGCCGGACCACGCCGGAGTCCAGCAGCAGGGCGAGCGCGAGCGCGCCGACGACCATGAGCGGGAGGTAGATCAGGCAGTACAGGGCGACGGTGCCGAGCCCGCCGAGGAAGGTGGGGTCGGTCAGGACGGCGGCGTAGGAGCGCAGGCCGACGAAGACGGTGCGCTCGGGGCCGAAGCCGAGACCGGGCTGGTCGTCGCTGTAGAAGCCGAGGTACACGGCGGTGCCGACGGGGATCAGGAAGACGGTGACCAGCAGGGCGAGGAACGGCGCCATCAGGACGCCGCACGCGGTCAGTCGCCGGCGTCCGGCCGCTCTGCGGGCGCGCGCCTGCGAGGTGGAGGACGCCGGAGGGGCGGCGCGGGTCGCGCCGGTCGGCACCCGTGAGCGGGTGGTCGTGGTCATGGGGTGTCACCTGCCTTCCGTCGGCTCAGGTGCTGTGCTGGCTGGTGGACAGGCCCAGGGCCCTGAGGTCGGGCATGGTGCCCTCCTGGGCGGTGCGCAGGGACTCGACGAGAGTGCCCCGGCCCCCGCCGACCCGGGCGAAGGCGTCCTGCATGACCTTCTGCGTCGCGCTCATCCGCGGTCCCCAGAGCCAGTTCCCGCCGATCTTCTCGGCCTCCTGCTCGAACAGGGCGTAGATGTCCTGTCCGCCGTAGTACGACCGGTCGAACGCGTCGCGGCCCACCGCGACCAGGCCGGGTGCCGCCGGGTACTGGCTGCTGGTGCCGCTGGACAGGCGGGCGCGCAGGGCGTCGGGGTGGGAGACCTGCCACTCGATGAACTCCATGGCGGCCTCGGGGTGCCGGCTGTCCTTGGTGACCGCGAAGGTCGAGCCGCCGTGCGTGCCGACGGAGGGGCCGGCCGTGTCCCACTGCGGCAGCGGCGCGATCCGCCACTGCCCCTTCTGTCCGGGCCGGGCGTTCATCTGGGCGCCGGCGTCCCAGGCGCCGCTGAGCCGGGTGAGGACCAGGCCGCCTCCGATCTGGGCGTCCGACTGCCGGCTCTCGACCGCGTTCACGAAGACGTCGCCGCGGTCGATGAGCCGCTGCCAGTAACCGGCGACCTTCCGGGAGGGGGCGTCCGCGAGGGAGACGTTCCAGGCGCCGCGCGAGGTGTCGAACCACTGGGCACCGGCCTGCCAGGCGTACGCGGCGAACTGGGTCATGCCGTCGGTGGGGAACAGCACCAGCCGCCGGCCGGGCGCCTTGCGGCGGACGGTCACGGCCTGTTCGGCGTACTCGTCCCAGGTGCGCGCGGCCCGCAGCCCGTACGCGTCGAACAGGTCGGCGCGGTAGTGCATCACCATCGGCTCGACGTCCAGCGGCACGCTGAACACCCGGCCTTCGAAGGTGGTCAGTCCGAGCGCCTGCGGCAGCAGTCTGCGGCGCAGGCGCTCGGCGACCAGGTCGGTGATGTCGCGGGCGACGCCGTCGATGGCGTACCCGGGGACCTGCGGATACTCGATGGTGGCGACGTCGGGGGCGTTGCCGGCCCGGGCGGCGTTGCTCAGCTTGGCGTAGCCGCCCTGCCCGCCGGAGGGGATCTGCTGGAACTCGACCTGGACGGTCCGGTGGGTGCGGTTGAACGCGTCGACGACCTCCTGGCTGCCGCGCAGGGCGGACCAGAAGGTGAGGCGCGTGGGGGTGCCCGCGCGCGCCGACGAGACGCCGTTCCCCCCGCTGCAGGCGCTCACGGCTCCTGTCAGCGGTACGGCGGCCGTCGCGGCGAGCACGGACCGGCGGCTGGGTCGTCCGGGCATGGCGCCTCCCGCGGCTCCTGCGTGTCCGGGGACACGGCTGTTCGGGACACGGGAATCCTCAACGCCCGACCGACAAACGGTCAATAGATCGATCAGAAGAAAATGAAACGTTCAAACGATCATTCAGGTCGGTCGGCTGCGCCCGCACACGCCCGGGTCGATCCGCGCACGCTCAGCGCCGGCAGCAGTTCGATCCGCCGCACCGGCCCCCCGCCGCCGCGCGGCGCGGCGAGCCGCTGGAGCAGCAGCTCCGCCGCGGCCCGGCCGACGTCGGCCTTGGGCGGGGCGACGGCCGTCAGCGGCGGGGTCCCGAGCCCGGCCACCACGTCGTCGTACGCCACGACCGAGCAGTCCTCCGGCACGCGCACGCCGCTGTCTGCCAGCCGCTGTACGAGCATGAGCGCGTCCACGTCCCCGTGCAGCACCGCCGCCGTGGCCCCCACCTCGCGCAGCAGCGCGGGCAGCTCCGCCGTCTCCTGAGCCGTGTACGGCCCGTCGTGACCGGCCTCCGGGGCGCACAGCGCCCACGCCCACCGCTCCACCAGCGGATGCGCGTCGGCGATCCGGGCGCACGCGGACCGCAGGGTGCGCGCGGTGGGGCTGTCGTCCCGGGTGGCGAACACGATCCGCCGGTGACCGAGTCCCACCAGGTGCTGCACGGCGAGATGGACGCCGTGGGCGTGGTCGGAGCAGACCGAGTCCATCGCGTGCAGCGCGCTGCCCGGCCGGGGACGCCGCTCCATCAGCACCGCGGGCACGTCCAGCAGGGCGAGCCAGCCGTAGTCGCCCTCCTCGTCGGCCCGGGTGCGCCAGCGGGGAGCCAGCAGCAGGCCCGCGGCGCCGTCCGCGAGGGCCCGCTCCACCAGCGGCCGCTCGGCGCCGGTCACCTGCGGCGCGATGTGCAGCGCGATCCGCCTGCCCGCCGCCTCGAGCACCGAACGGGCGCCGTGCAACGACTCGTACAGGTAGGTGTGCCGCTCCGGGACGACGACGGCCACCACCTCGCCGTCCGGCGCCGGTGCCCGGGCCGCCGGCAGATCCTGGGCGGCGAGGGGGGAGCGCACCACGCCGTGGCCGCGCCGCAGCCGCCCCTCCTGCGCCAGTTCCTCCACGTCCCGCCGTACCGTCACCACCGACACCTGGAGTTCGGCGGCGAGGTCGGCCACCCGCGCCGAACCCCGGGACTCGACGGCCGCCAGGATCCGCTGCCTCCTGAGCTCGACCGGCTCCCGCATGAGGCCCCTCCCCGCACCTGGATGTTCGTTTGAACGATGTGGGCATCATAACGATCACCCGGGACCGCGGGAGCGGGGTCTCCTCGCCGGGGGTCTCACTGCCTGCTGACGTCATGGAGTGTCACCGTCCCGGGTGCGTGGACGCGTCGGCCGTCCGGGGTCGTCCTTCACATACGAGCCCGACATGCGGATTCGGGTGGTGCCGGTCACGGTCCGCCGTCCACCGCCCATCCGAGCGGGTACGGCTGCGGTCCGGCGGCGGGGGGCTCGCCGCCGGCCTCGTTGAACGCGGTGAGGGCGTCGACCAGCGCCGCCCGCTGTCCCGGAGCCAGCCGCTCGACGACCGCGGCGATCTCGGCACGGCGCCGTGCGGTGACGTCCTCGACCGTGCGCCGGCCCTCGTCGGTGAGCCGCAGCAGGGTCTCCCGGCGGTTGGCGGGATTGGTCTGCCGGTCGGCGAGGCCTGCCGCGATCAGTCGGTCGACCATGCGCATCGCGGTGGACGGGGCGACGTGGAGCAGGTCGGCGAGCGTGACCAGCTTGGTGGCACCGCGGGTGGAGAGCACCACCAGCATCCGGAACTGCGGCAGCGTCACCCGGTCCTCGACCGCGGCGAGGGACCGCGCGGACACCGCCACCAGCAGTCGCGAGGCGGTCAACACCGCACGGGTGACCGCCTCGACGTCGTCCCTGGCCCCGCCGGAGGGCTCGTCCTGAGGCATGTGTCCTTTGTACCCCGCGGTGATCGCCGCCCGCTCACCCGGCGGGGCGGGCTCCGCGTCCCGGTGGCAACCGGCCGCGCGGGAGGAGTGTCACGGCGTCGTCCTCCAGGCCGTGTGAAGGCCGGTCGCCCCGCGCCCCGGGCGGGCCCTCGTCCGACCGCGTCTGCACCGTCCCAGCCGTATGTCCGGTTCGGCGGGCCGCTGTTCATTCTTTTTCACGCTGTGCGGTCACCCTGGCGGGGTTCTCGAAAGGAACGGACGGACGTGGCCGCGCAGCGGCCGGACGACGGCGGAACGCCGGCGGAACGGGACGGTACGTCGTCGCTGCCCGAGGACGTCCGGCAGCGGTTCCTCACCGACAACGAGCGGGCCATCCGGGCCACCGCACCCGGGGAGCCCTCCGCACCGCAGCGGACCCGGCCGCGCGTCGACGGTGGTGCGCCGCGGGAGGGCGCCGTCGTCCGGGCCGGCTGACACGCCCCGGCCGGCGTGGCCGGTGACCGGGGCGTGTCCCCTCGGGGTACGGCTCAGCCGCCCAGCGCCGCGAGGACCACGGACTTGGCCTCCTCCTGCACCCGGCGGAGGTGGTCGGGGCCCTGGAAGGACTCGGCGTAGATCTTGTAGACGTCCTCGGTACCGGAGGGACGGGCGGCGAACCAGGCACTGTCGGTGGTCACCTTGATGCCGCCGATGGACGCGCCGTTGCCCGGCGCCTCGGTGAGCACGGCGGTGACCGCTTCCCCGGCCAGGGTGTCCGCGGTGACCTGGGCGGGGGACAGCTTCGCGAGGCGGGCCTTCTCCTCGCGGGTCGCCGGGGCGTCGATCCGCTCGTAGGCGGGCTCGCCGAAGCGGGAGGTGAGCGCGGCGTAGTGCGCGGAGGGCGTCTTGCCGGTGACGGCCGTGATCTCGGACGCGAGCAGCGCCAGGATGATGCCGTCCTTGTCGGTGGTCCACACCGAGCCGTCCCGGCGCAGGAAGGAGGCGCCGGCCGACTCCTCACCGCCGAAGCCGAGGGCGCCGCCGGCCAGCCCGTCCACGAACCACTTGAAACCGACGGGCACCTCGACGAGTTCGCGCTTCAGGTCGGCGGCGACGCGGTCGATCATCGCGGAGGACACCAGGGTCTTGCCGACGCCGGCGTCGGACGGCCACTGCTCGCGGTGCGCGTAGAGGTAGCCGATCGCCGTGGCGAGGTAGTGGTTGGGGTTCATCAGACCGGCGTCCGGGGTGACGATGCCGTGCCGGTCGGCGTCCGCGTCGTTGCCGGTGGCGATGTCGAAGCGGTCGCGCTGCCCGATGAGGGACGCCATGGCGTGCGGCGACGAGCAGTCCATCCGGATCTTGCCGTCCCAGTCCAGGGTCATGAACCGCCAGGTGGGGTCGGTGAGCGGGTTGACCACGGTGAGGTCGAGGCGGTGCTGTTCGGCGATCCGGCCCCAGTAGGCGACGGACGCCCCGCCCAGCGGGTCGGCGCCGATCCGTACGCCGGCCTCGCGGATCGCGTCCAGGTCCAGCACGCTGGGCAGGTCCGCGACATAGGTGCCGAGGAAGTCGTAACGGCCGGTGCCGGGGGCGCTGAGGGCGCGGGCGTACGGGACGCGGCGGACGTCCTTGAGGCCGCCCCGGATGATGTCGTTGGCCCGGTCCTGGATCCAGCCGGTGGCGTCCGAACCCGCGGGGCCGCCGCTCGGCGGGTTGTACTTGAACCCGCCGTCGGCGGGCGGGTTGTGGGACGGGGTGACCACGACACCGTCCGCGAGGCCCGTGGTGCGGCCCCGGTTGTGGGCGAGGATCGCGTGCGAGACCGCCGGGGTCGGGGTGTAGCCGTCGGCGCTGTCGATGAGCACGGTGACCCCGTGGGCCGCGAACACCTCCAGCGCGGTGACCCGCGCGGGTTCGGACAGCGCGTGGGTGTCGGCACCCAGGAAGAGCGGGCCGTCGGTCCCCTGTTCGGCGCGGTACTCGCAGATGGCCTGGCTGGTCGCGGCGATGTGGTCCTCGTTGAACGCGGCCGCCAGGGACGAGCCGCGGTGTCCCGACGTCCCGAACGTGACGCGCTGTCCCGGATCGTCGGGGTCGGGGTGCAGCGCGTAGTACGCCGTGACCAGCCGAGCGACGTCGACGAGGTCCTCGGGGCCGGCCGGGCCGCCCGCTCGCTCGTGCTGCATGTGCCCACTCCTCCGCATGGGTTGGTTCTTCGCTTGCGGAGACATCTTTCCCTTCGGGGCCGCACCGCGCGAGCGGGACCCGGCTCCGCACCGTCCCGCCCCGGCGCCCGGCGTCAGATCCGGCCGCCGGTCAGCCGGGTGAGAGGGCCGTGGGTGTGGCGTTCGGCACGCCGGCCCACCGCGTAGGAGGCGGCCGTCAGCGCGGTCAGGCCGGCCGCGGCGCCGGCGGCGACGAGCCTGCGGTTGGCGATGACGGTCCAGGCGGTCTTGGCGCCGGCGGCGACCTGACCCGAGGTGGCGACGACCGCGCGGCGGCCCGCCTCGACCCCCTTGGCCGCGGTCTGCGCGGCGCCGCTCGCCGCCTGGGCCGCGCGCCCGGCGCCCGACGCGCCCCCTGACACCACGTCACCCGCCTTTCCCGCGGCCGTGCCTGCCGCCCGCTCGACGGGGGCGGTCGCCTTGTCCGCGGTCTCCCGTGCCTTGGTCGCGACGGACCGGGTGGACGTGGTCTTCTGATGCGAGTTCTTGTCCTGTTCACTCATGGACACCGACTTGCCGCTGACTGCCGCGGCAAACGCCTCCCCCGTACGCGGGCCGCCACCCGGCCGGGGCCGGTGTCCGATCCGGCACACCGCCCGCGAACACGCTGTACAGCGGCGGCGTTTCGAGGTGGACGCAGCCGATGCGGCGGTCGCGGACGGCCAGGGGCAACGACGGACCGTGCCCTCGCCGTCGGCCGGGATCAAGGGTTCCCCGTGCGGCAGGGCGGGCCCGCGCCGACGGCTGCGGGGAACAGCGGGTCCAGCGCGGTCCGCACACCGGCCCGGGCGTCGTCGCAGACATGGCCCTCGGCGGCGTCGACCCGCAGGTACACCCTCCGGGTGATCCGGCAGCGGGACGGCACGGGCGCGCTCCGGCGTGTCGAACCGGCCGAGGAGGAGCCGGTCGTCATGGCCGGGGCCCTCGGCTCCACGCCCGAGCCGGACGGCGCCCACCGCACGCACCGGATCCGTGTGCCGCCGACGGCCCGTACGGCCCGGGAGAAGGCGGCGTGGACGTTCGGCCCGGGAGCCGCGGTGGCCGAGCCGCTGAAGGAGCCGCGAGCCCTCACCCGGCCGCCCGCAGGGCTGACTCCGCCCGCAGGGGGTAGCCGGAGGACAGCAAGGACGAACGGGACCCACCGAAGGGAGCACCCATGCCGAGCATGGTCGAGCGCATCAAGCGGTTCGCCAGGAGCCCGCAGGGGCGGCGGACGACCGAGCAGGTGCGGCGGGCGGCTTCCGACCCCCGGCGCCGGGCCCAGGCCCAGCGTCTGCTGGGCCGGTTCCGCGGCGGCCACCGTTGACCCTCTCCTCCCCTGCTTCCACGCGGTCCGGCACCCACCCGTCCGGGCCGCGTGGCGACGACCGGGAAGGACCTCCATGAAGGAATCGTCGGTCCGCACGGTGGGCTGGGCACGCTCACTGCCGATGGACCGCGGGGTGAAGACGGCCCGCGACTGGGCGCACGAGCACCTCGTCGCGCTGGGCTGGGACACGGCTGCTCCCGAGACGGCGGACGCCGTGCTGCTGACCGTCTCGGAACTGGTCACCAACGCGCACGTACACGCCCACAGCACCGCGCAGCTGGTCATGTCGTGGGACAGCCGTTGTCTGCACATCTCGGTGCACGACAGGTCCACCACCCTGCCGGCGCCGCGGGAACCGAGCACCGAACGCGTCGGCGGACGCGGCATGCTCCTGGTCGACGCCCTGGCCGACACCTGGGAGGCCCGCCCCTGCCCCCACGGCAAGACCGTCACGGCCTGCTTCCGGCTGCCGGAGGACACGGAGCACTGACCCGCCCCCGTGCACGGCAGGCGGCAGGACCGGTCGGTCCTCCCCGTAAGGAGCCCCGCCCGGTGACCGCCGTTCTCCCCGGCCCCGCACCGCCCCCGCACCGCCGTCCCCGCGGTGCCTGACCCCGCCGGGAGCGGCGAACGGCCGCACACGCTGCTGTGGACCGCGGGCCCCGGTCGTCGGGGCGCCCGTGCCCGCCGAGGGAAGGGTCTTCGGCGAGCACGGGCGGCTCGCACGGGCCCCGGCCGCCGACGGGCGGGAACCCGGACGCCCGCGGCGCGGCCGCCGCACTGGATGCCGGTCCGTCCCGTCCCACGGCGGCCGGCAGACGGCCGACGCCCCGCCGCACCTGGTGGACCAGGAGCGCACGAGAGCGGTCCGGTTCCGCAGCCGCCCGGTCAGACAGGCGCTGACGGACCTGAGGACCCGGTTCCCGGAGCCGATCGCCGTCGTGGTGGCGCACCTGACCGGGCCGGTCCGCCGCGCGGCCTGGCGGGCATCGATCCGCTGGGCCTGGCCGCGCTGCTCATGGTCCGCCGGCACAGCAGTGCCGCCCGCCCGGCCTGTACCTGGACGACCGGCCCCGCGTCCTCGGACGCCTGCTGCGGCAGACCCACGTCCTCGACCACCTCGCCGCGACGAGGGCGGGAGGCCGGCGGTCCGGGCGCGGCGGCCGATCCCGGCGACCGGCCGCCGCTTCCCCGTCAGTCCGTCGGCCGCCGCCCCAGTGCCGCCAGGGACCGCAACAGGGCGCCGCGCCCCCGGTCGGGCACCGTCCACAGGGTCTGTCCTCGCACTCCCCAGCGCTCCAGCAGGGCGTTGGCGGCGAGGAAGCCGGTCGTCGCGGCGCGTTCCATGAGCGCCACCGGCAGGCCGGTGCGCACCAGGTCGCCGGCCACCACGAGGCCGGGGCCCGGTGTGCGCACCGTGGGCCGGTCCGCGTACCCCCCGACGGGGAACAGCGGGCAGTCGGACCGCCACAGGTGGCGGACGTCGACGATCCCGGCGCCGCCCGTCTCCGGGTAGACGCGGTGCAACTGGTCGATCAGCGTCTTCTGCACGGCCTCGCGGGGGTCCTGGGGGTGCGCCGCGTACGCGTGGAGTTCGACCACGGAGCCCCCGGTACGGGCGGCCCAGCGGGCCGCCTCGTCCTCGTAGCGGTCCAGCACGCTGATGTTGTCGAGGCCGGCGTATCCGCTCGTGCCCAGGAAGGCGGGCCGGTCGGACGCGACGGGCCGGTCCAGCCACAGGCGGGTGACCAGGAACGGCGGGGCGTTGCGCAGACGCGCGACGCGTTCCCGCCACGGACCGTCGCCCAGCCGGCCGGAGCGGGCCACCAGGGAACGCAGTCCCGCGGTGTCCAGGGCGAGGACGACGGTCTCGTGACGGCTCTCCTCCCCGGCGGTGGCGACCGCGTAGCCGCCGTCCCCCGTGGGGGCGACGTGCTCGACGGCCGTGGCGGTGCGGATGCGGGCGCCGTGCCGACGCAGGTAGCCGGCCAGGGGTTCCCACAGGGCGGCGGGGAAGGGCGCGTCGGGTACGTCGAACAGCAGCCCTTCGGCGGAACCGAGGAAGTAGATGTGGAACATCAGGACCATCTCGGCGGCCGACAGCTGCCGGGGGTCGGCGAAGAAGCTGCGGGAGAACACCTCGAAGGCCAGGTGGCGGGCGCTGGGCGGGAAGCGCACGGCGTCGAGGAAGTCGTGGGCGCTGATGCCGTCCAGGCGTTCGTACACCTCGGGCACGCGCACGTCGAGCAGCTCGAGGGCCGGGAGCGGTCTCATGCGGCGCAGGTCGCGCATGCGGAAGGAGGGGCTGAGGGCGACGAAGCCGAGCGCGCTCCACGGCGGGGTGCGCGGGACGTGGCGGAACCCGTCCCGCAGGCCGTCGCCGTGCCGCAGCGGGTAGTCCGGCAGGCCGGTGAGCCGCTCCAGACCGGGGTCGGTGCGGCGCAGCAGACCGCGCAGGTTGTAGTACTGGCGGAAGAACGCGTGGAAGCCCCGGCTCATGGTCACCGGGGTGCCGTCGGCCAGGCCGGCCGGCCAGCCCCCGACCCGTCCGCCCAGGAAGGGTTCGCGTTCGTAGAGCGTCACGGCCACGCCGCGCTCGGCCAGCGCGGTCGCGGCCGCCAGACCGGCGATGCCGCCGCCGACGACGGCGGTCGTCGGACGGGCGCCCTCGATCCTGCGGGCCCCGGGCGGGGCCGTGAGGACGCGGGCGCGGCGGTCCCGGCCGTGCCGGGTGGCGTCCGGGTGGCGGAAGGGGGTCATCCCTCGTCCTCGCTCCCCGTGCGGGGCCGTCGGCCGACGAAGGTGTGGGTGATGCCCGTCTGCCACCCCGGCAGGGGCAGGGCGCGCACCGCTTCGAAGCCGGCCGTGCGCAGCCGGTCCGCGAAACGGCCCGCGGTGTCGAACTCCACGACGCTGCGCCACAGGTGGCGGTAGAGTCCGGCGTCCCCGAACACGGTGGCCGCCGGCTGGACGATGCCGCGGCACACCAGGGTCCACACCACGCGGTCCACGCGCCGCCCGCCGAGCGTGTACTCGTGCACGCCCAGTCTCCCGCCGGGGGCCAGCAGTTCGCGCACGGTGGCGAGCACGGCGTCGGGATCGGAGACGTTGCGGAAGAGGTAGGCCGCGAACACCGCGTCGAACGGCCCCTCCACCCCGGCCTCCGCCAGTCCTTCCGCCGGCGCCCGTACGAACGTCACCCCGTCCGGCCAGGCCTTGGCGGCGGCCCGTTCGAGCATGCCTGCGGAGGCGTCCACGCCGGTGATCCGCGCGTCCGGCAGCACGGCGGCGAGTGCGGCGGTCGACGCGCCGGTGCCGCAGCCGAGGTCCAGGACGCGCAGTCCCCCGCCCCGCCGCGGCAGCCCCAGGCGGCGTACCGAGCGGCGGAGATGGGCGTGGTAACCGGGGTTGGCGGCCACCAGGGTGTCGTAGCCGCGGGCGGCGTGGTCGAACGCGGCGGCGAGGTCCTCGTCGCGCAGCAGGGTCATGCGGTCTCCCGGGGCAGAAGGGTCGGGGGCGGGTGCGGGCGGTGCGGGTCAGGGGCCGTCGAACGGGCGGCGGGGCAGCACGGACAGGTCCAGCGCCGAGCGGAGCATGAGGCCGATCGGGGCGTGCAGGCCAACGGCGAGGTCCTCGTGCAACCGGGTGCGGCCGTCCAGGAAGCGCAGCAGCCGCCGCACGGACACCCGGGCGAAGAGGCGGGAGAACAGCGCGGGTCCGTCGGCCCGGCCGCTGTCCAGGGCACGCAGCAGGACGGCGTCCATGGCCCGGGAGCGGGCGGAGTGGGCGGGGGGCGGCACAGGGGTGCGGCCCCGGAGCAGGGCGGCGGCGACGGCGCTGGTCTGGCGCTGGATCCCGGCGAAGGTGTAGCCCGTCGAGGGGCGGGTGGCGCCGCCCGCCGCGCCGATGCGGAAGACGCAGGCACCGACCTGACGGGGGATCGCGGCGTCGGTCATCGGGATGACGCCCGTCTCGGTGGACAGGACCCGCAGTTCCCCCAGCCGGAGCACCTCCTCGGTGTACTGCCTCACCGCCGACTCGTAGCCGTCGGCGGTGAGGGGGCGCCGGGAGAACTCGGTGTACTCCACCAGTGCGTCGCGGCGGCCGACGGGCAGGACGTAGCCGAAGGACAGTCCGTCGGCGGGCTGAGGGGTGCGGAAGTCCATCAGGTCCGCGGTCCGGCTGTCGAAGACCGGGCGGTCGGTGCGCACGAACCAGCCGTGGAAGTGCTGCAGCAGCGTGGTGCGGGCGGCCGGCAGGCTGCCCGGGGGGCGTGAGTCGAACACCCAGCGGGCCCACAGGGCGCGTGTCCGGCCGCCGCCGTCCCGCAGGTGGACGAGTGCTCCCCCGGCCACGTCCTCCACGGCGTCGACGGTCGCCTCCAGTCGGCGTACGGCCGGGGCGGCGGCCAGGTCGTGGGCGACCAGCTGCTCGAAGTCGTCGGACCGGATCATCTTGTAGCGCAGCGGAGTGATGTCCTCCTCGAGCGCGGGGCCGCCGGGGGGACGCACCCGCAGGTGCCGCCAGGTCGCCGTGACGGCGGCGTCGAAGCGGCCGGCGCCCTCCTCCCAGAAGCACCACGTGCGGCGCGGGGGCCGCAGCGGCCCGGGCGGGGCGTCCACCAGGACGACCGACGGCGCCCGGCAATCCGGCGCGGTCCGCGCCAGACGGTGGGCCAGGGACAGGCCGGCGGCGCCCGCCCCGACGATCACCACCTCGGCGTCCAGCACGACGGCACTCTCCTCCCTCTCCTCGGCACACGCGCCTCGTCAGCATTCCTGCTTGTGTGCCCGATCGGATTCAGGTCACTCGAACGTGTGACGAACTGCCACCGGTGGGACCGGGTGCGCAGGGGGAAGGCATGCGGCGGCAGTTCGTCGGACCGTTCCGGCTCGTACCGCATCCGCGCGCGGTGCGCGAGCGGAAGGACATCGGGCACGCGACGATCGGTGTTCAGGACGAGAGGAACCGGGATGCGCCCTACGCAGGCGGAGAATCACGACACGGCGGGGCCTCGGCTCGTCGGAGGTCCGGCGTCGCCACGGCCCCGGCCCGACGAGGCGCGGCACGACGCGACGCGTACGGCGCTCCCGCCGTGGAACGAGGACGTGTCCGCCGTGGACCGGGACGTGGCCGGTGCGGTCGGACGCGTCCTCGACCATGTGCTGGCCGACCGGGTGGACCGCGCGCGCGACCTGGACCCCCTGTTCGGCGCCGACGTGGCCGGACGCGTCGCGCGCTTCACCCGGGCGGGCGGCAAGCGCACCCGCTCGCGTTTCCTGTGGTGGACGCTGCGCGCCTGTGGCGGGGAGGGCCCCGCCCCGGTCGCGGCGGCCCTGCGGATCGGCGCGGCACTCGAACTGCTGCAGACCTGTGCGCTCGTCCACGACGACGTGATGGACGGCTCCGTGCTGCGCCGTGCGCGGCCCGCCGTCCACGTCGACGTCGCCGCCCAGTACGCCGACGCGGCGCCGGCCGGGCGCGCCGAGCGCCTCGGCGGCGGGACCGCCGTCCTCACCGGCGACCTGGCGCTCGCCTGGGCGGACGACCTCCTGGCCGAGGTACCGCTGGACGGCGGCACCGCGCGGACGGTGCACCGGCTCTGGAGCGACATGCGCACGGAAATGGTGGCCGGCCAGTACCTGGACCTGCACGGGCAGGCGACCGGTTCGCGGTCCTTGCCGCGCGCGCTGCGCACCGCCCGCCTCAAGAGCGCCCTGTACTCGGTCGAGCGGCCGATCGCCCTCGGGGCCGCGCTCGCGGGTGCGGACGACGGCACCACGGCGGCCCTCTGCGCGGCCGGACGCTGCGTGGGCACGGCTTTCCAGCTCCGCGACGATCTCAGCGACGTGTTCGGTGATCCCCGGCGCACCGGCAAACCGGCGGGCGGGGACATCCGTGAGGGGAAACCGACCTGTCTGGCCGCGCTCGCCCACACGCGTGCCGCGGCCGCCGGCGACCGCCGCGCCCTGGAGGTGCTCGAGCGCTCGCTCGGCCACGAGGCGCTCACCGGGGAGGGACTGGAGGAGGTGCGGGAGGTTCTGGTCGGCACCGGGGCGCGGGCCGCGGTCGAGGCGATGATCGACCGTCTGGTGGCCCAGGGACTGCGGCACGTCGACGGCGCCCTGCTCGATCCGCACGGCGGGGAGCGGCTGCGGCTGCTGCTGGCCTCCGCGGCGGGCGAGGGTCCCGTGCGGGACACCCACCCCCACGGCGCCCGGCCGGAACCCGCGCGGGCGGCCGGCGGCCGGGAGGCCGGCCGGTGACCCGCACCGTGACGGGCCGTACGGACCATGTCGTCGTCGTGGGGGCCGGGCTGGCCGGGCTGTCGGCGGCGCTGCACCTGCTGGGCGCGGGCCGGCGGGTCACCGTCGTCGAGCGGGACGCGCTGCCGGGCGGGCGGGCCGGACGCCTGGACCTCGACGGCTACCGGATCGACACCGGACCCACCGTGCTGACCATGCCCGACCTGGCCGACGAACCGTTCGCCGCCGTCGGCGACAGTCTGCGCGAGCGCGTGGAGCTGATCCCGCTGCACCCGGCGTACCGGGCCCGCTTCGCCGACGGCAGCAGCCTCGACGTGCACACGGGGGCCGACGCGATGGCCGCGGAGGTCGAGCGGTTCGCCGGCGCCCGTGAGGCCGCGGGGTACCTGCGACTGCGCGACTGGCTGGGACGGCTGTACCGGGCGCAGATGCGCCGCTTCATCGACGCCAACTTCGACTCCCCGCTGGGCCTGCTCAACGCCGACCTGGCCCGGCTGGCGGCGCTGGGCGGTTTCGGGCGGCTGGACGCGCGCATCGGGCGGTTCCTGCGGGACGAGCGGCTGCGCCGCGTCTTCTCCTTCCAGGCCCTGTACGCGGGCGTCCCGCCGGCCAGGGCCCTGGCCGCCTACGCCGTCATCGCCTACATGGACACCGTCGCCGGGGTGTACTTCCCGCGCGGCGGGATGCACGCGCTGCCGCGTGCCATGGCGGACGCCGCCGTCGACGCGGGCGCCGACCTGCGGTTCAGCCACGAGGTGAGGCGCCTGGAGCGCTCCGGCGACCGGGTCACCGCCGTCATCACCGACCAGGGCCGGATCCCCTGCGACGCGGTCGTCCTGACCCCCGACCTTCCCGTCGCCTACCGGCTCCTGGGCCGCTCGCCACGGCGCCCCGTACGGCTTCGGCACTCCCCGTCCGCGGTCGTGCTGCACCTCGGCACCGACCGGACCTGGCCGCAGCTCGCCCACCACACCATCTCCTTCGGTGCCGCCTGGCGCAGCACGTTCGGCGAACTCACCCGCGGCGGCCGGCTGATGAGCGATCCCTCGCTGCTCATCACGCGGCCCACCGCCACCGACCCGGACCTCGCCCCGCCGGGGCGTCATCTGCACTACGTCCTCGCTCCGTGCCCCAACACCGACATCGGCCCGGACGCCGCCGCGTGGACGGACCTGGCCCCCCGCTACCGGGACGACCTGCTGCGGGAGCTCGAGCGGCGCGGCCTGGCCGGCCTGGGGGCCGCCGTCGGGACGGAGTGCGTGGTCACGCCTGCGGGCTGGCACGCGCAGGGCCACGCGGCCGGCACTCCGTTCTCCGCGGCCCACACCTTCGCCCAGACGGGGCCGTTCCGCCCCCGCAACCTGGTCCGCGGCACCGAGAACGCCGTGCTGGCCGGCTGCGGCACCACCCCCGGCGTCGGCGTTCCGACCGTGCTGCTGTCCGGGAAGCTGGCCGCGGCACGGATCACCGGCGGCCCGGGACGACCGCGCGTCCCCCTCACCGCGACGCAGGAGGCTTCCGTATGACCGACCGTGAACTGGACGCGGCGGGCGTCGGCGATCCGGCGCTGCGCGAGGCCTACCGCCGCTGCCGGGTGCTCAACGCCCGGCACGGCAGGACGTACTTCCTCGCCACCCGGCTGCTGCCCGGCGAGCGGCGCCCCGCCGTGCACGCCCTGTACGGCTTCGCCCGCTGGGCCGACGACATCGTCGACGCGCTGGGCGCCGGCGCGGACACCGCGCGCCGGGACGCCGAACTGTCCGCGCTCGAACGCGAACTGGACAAGGGCCTGCAGGACGGCGACAGCGCCGAGCCGGTGGTGCTGGCCCTCGCCGACACGGCACGCCGCTACGGCATCGACCACGCCCATTTCACCGACTTCATGGCCGCCATGCGCGCCGACCTGGTGGTGACCGACTACGCCGACTACGCGGAGCTGCGCCGGTACATGCACGGCTCCGCCGCGGTCATCGGGCTGCAGATGCTGCCGGTCCTCGGCACGGTCGTCCCGCGCGCGGCGGCCGAGCCGCACGCGGCCGCGCTCGGGGTGGCCTTCCAGCTGACCAACTTCCTGCGCGATGTGGGCGAGGACCTCGACCGGGGACGCGTCTACCTGCCCGCGGACCTGCTCGCCGCGCACGGCGTCCACCGGGCGCTGCTGCGCTGGAGCCGGGAGACGGGCCGCCGCGACCGGCGTGTCACCTCGGCGCTGAGGGAGTTCGAGGCGCTGACCCGGGGCGTGTACCGGGAGGCCGCACCGGGGCTCGCGATGCTGGAACCGGTGTCCCGGCCGTGCATCCGCACGGCGTTCGTGCTGTACGGCGGCATCCTGGACGCCGTGGCCCGGGACGGCTGGTCGGTGCTGCACCGCCGGGCGGTGGTCCCCCGCCGGCGGCGCGCCGTGGTCGCCGCCGACGGGCTCGCCCGGGTGGTCGCAGCCCGGCTGCGCGCCCGTGACGGCGACGGTCCCCCGCACGTCCGTCGGGCCGATCCGTACCCGGCTGTCTCCGAGGAGGTCGCATGAACACCGGATCCGCGGGCGGGCGCCGGCGTCTGCCGCTGTCCCTGCGCAGGCGTGCGGTGCCGTGGGACCGGCAGCATCCCACCTGGCGGGAGGCGCGGCCGGCCGTCATCGCCGGGGCGCTGAAACGGGCCCAGGCGCGTCCGTCCGGCAACTGGTACGTGGTGGGCGCCTCCCGCGGCCTGCGCGCCGACCGCCCGCTGGCGCGGACCGTGGCGGGACAGGAGGTGGTGCTCTGGCGGGACGTCCGGGGCCGGCCGGTGGCCGGCCCCGGGATCTGCCCGCACCTGGGCGCGCCGCTGCGGGACAGTCCCGTCCGCTGCGGAACGCTGGTGTGCCACTGGCACGGGCTGACCCTGGACGGCGATCCCTTCGCGGGGTGGGAGCCGTTCCCGGTGCACGACGACGGCGTACTGCTGTGGGTCCGCCTGGACGCGGTGGGCGGCGAAGCGCCGCGGGACGCGCCGGTGGTACCGGTGCGGCCGGAGCGGGCCCTGACGGCCGTGTACACCGGGACGGGCACATGTGAACCCGAGGACGTCGTCGCCAACCGCCTCGATCCCTGGCACGGGGCCTGGTTCCACCCCTACTCGTTCGTCGACCTCACCGTGGCCGGCGCGCCGGACGGCTCGGACGGAAGCGAGGACACCTTCACCGTGGACGTGTCCTTCAAGGTGGCGGGACGTCTGGTGGTGCCGGTGCGGGCCGAGTTCACCGCGCCCGAACCGCGCACGGTCGTCATGCGCATCACAGCGGGCGAGGGGGCCGGCTCCGTGGTCGAGTCCCACGCCACCCCCCTGGGCACGGACGACCGGGGGCGGCCCCGTACGGCGGTCGTCGAGGCGGTGGTGGCCGGGTCCGACCGTCCGGGTTTCGCCCTGGCGCGCGGTGCCGCGCCCCTGCTGCGCCCGCTGGTGCGGGCCGCCGCCGGGCGGCTGTGGCGCGACGACCTGGCCTACGCGGAGCGTCGCTGGTCGCTGCGTTCCACCGGGCGCTTCCCGGGCTGACCGGGCGGCCCGGCCAGGTCACGGGTGTGTTCGGTCCGCGGTCCGGTCGGCCTTGCCGCCGGCGCCGAGGAGCCCGGTGTGCCTCAGCGGGTCCTCGGCCTCCAGCCGGGCCAGTTCCCGGCGGGCCACCCGCAGCACGACCGGGGGCAGCGCGGCGCGCGCCGCTTGCGCCAGACGCAGCCAGCGGGGCACGTAGACGGCCGTGCTGCGACGTTCCACCGCCGCTGCGAGCCGGGCGGCGACGTAGTCCGCCGGGTACAGGCGCCGGGCCGGCGGCGGCATGTGGCCGCGCAGTTCCCGCAGCACGGGGTGACGGTCCGCGTCGCGGATCATGTCGGTGTCGGTCCAGTTCAGGTAGCCGATGCCGACGGCGACGCCGTGGTGCGCCACCTCGGCGCGCAGGGAGTGGGTGAAGGCCTCCACACCCGCCTTGGAGGCGCAGTAGGAGCTCATCATCGGGGCGGCGCCGATCGAGGCCAGCGAGGCGACCTGGAGGTAGTAGCCCTTCGTCGCCAGCAGATCCGGCAGGAAGGCGCGGGCCGTGGCCGCGCTGCCCGTCAGGTTGACGTCGATCACGCGGCGCCACAGGGCCGGGTCCGAGGTGACGAACGGGCCGCCCTCCGCGACACCGGCGTTGGCCACCACGACGGAGGGGGCGCCGAGGCGCGCCCTGACCAGCCCGGCGGCCCGTTCCAGCGCGGCCTCGTCGGTGACGTCGAGCTCGCACACCCAGCTCCGTGTGGGCAGGTCCTCCGCCACCGCTTCCAGTCCGGACCTCTCGTGACCGAGCAAGGCGATCCGGGCGCCGCGCCCGGCGAGGTCGCGGGCCAGGGCGGCACCGACCCCGCGCGCGGCGCCCGTGACCACGACGGTACGGTCCCGCAGCGGGCCGCCGCTCACCGGTCGTCCCCTTCGCCGGACGGCGGGCCGGTGTCGGGGCGGGCCGTGTGGTCGGGGTGGCCGGCGGTCCGGCGGGCTTCCTTCATCTCCGCCTCGTAGAGGTGGTCCCGGCCCTCGGCAAGTTCCTCGACGGCGGCCTGCTCGATCTCCTTGAAGGGGCGGTAGTACGTGCCGTCGTAGGCCTCCACGATCTGGAACGTCCAGTGCCCGGGGATCACGTTGCGGCCCAGCACCTGGGTCCGCGCCGTCTCCGCCCAGTCCGGGTGCCCGGCCTTGCGCAGCAGCTCGACCGCCCGGTCGAGTTCGAGGTCGGCGGTGCCGGTGAGCTGGTGGAAGCTGTAGAGGTGGCCGCGGGCCCGCTCGGTCGTCTCCAGCGCCTTCGACAGCGAGCCGAGCGCCTCCACCGTCGCGTCGCTCACGCCTTCGGGGCGCCGGTGGGCGGGGTCGGGGCCGTCGTCGTGTCGGGTCATCGTCCCGTCTCCGTGGTTCGTGGTCGATGGGTTCGTGCGCACCGGTCATCCACCGCCGCTGCCGCCCTTGTCGGGCTGCCGGTGGCCGGTGCGGTCGCGGCGGGCCAGCAGCCGCTGCGCCCCGGCCAGCCCCGGGGCGAGGGAGCGGCGCAGCGCGGCACGTGCGGCGTTGGCGCCCGGCGCGCCGTGCACGCCGCCGCCCGGGTGGGCGCCGGCGGACGCCAGGTACAGGCCCTTGACGGGCGTCTCGGGGCGCCCGGTGCCGGGGGCGGGGCGGAAGAACAGCTGCTGGTGCATGGCGGCGGTACCGCCGTTGATGGCGCCGCCGTGCAGGTTCCGGTCGAGGGACTGCAGGGCGGGCGGGGCGAGGATCCGCCGGGCCCGGATCCGGGACCGGAAGCCGGGCGCGAAGCGTTCCACCTGGCGCTCCACGCGGTCGGCCATGTGTTCCTGCTCCTCGGCGTCCCAGGTCCCGGTGAGCGCGTCCGGTCCCGCGTCGCCGGTGACGTCGTGGGGCACATGGGTGTACGCCCACGCCGATTCGGTGCCCCGCGGGGAGCGGGACGGGTCCGACGTCGTCATCTGGCCGAACAGGCAGAAGGGGCGGTCGGGGACGCTGCCGGTGGCGAGCTGGGCGGCGAAGCGGGTGAGTTCGTCGATGCCGTCCGCGAGATGGACGGTGCCGGCGCCCGCGGCCTGCTCGCACCGCCAGGGGACCGGCCCGTCCAGCGCCCAGTCGACCTTGAAGGTGGCGAAGTCCCACTGGAAGCGCCGCAGGTCGGACAGCAGTTGGGCGGGAACGTCCTCGGGGCCGAGGAGTTCCCGGTACAGGGCGGGCACCGCCACGTCCGCCAGGACGGCGCGGTCGGCCGCGAACGCCTCGCCGTCGGCCGTGCGCACCCCCGCCGCCCGGCCGTCGCGCACGAGGATCCGGTCGACGCGCCTGCCGCAGCGCAGCACCCCGCCGCGCGTCTCGAGACGGCGGGCCAGGGCCTCGGTGAGGGCTCCGGCGCCGCCGGCCGGCACGGGGAAGCCGTACGTCTGCCCGAGCATCGACATCAGCCAGCCGAAGCCGCCGCTGCCCGCGGCCTCCGGGGCCAGGTCGGCGTGGAGCGCGTTCCCGGCCAGCAGCAGCCCTCCGCCCTCGCCCCGGAACTCCTCCTCCGCCATGCGGCGCACCGGCAGGACCAGGGTGCGCGCCATGCGCAGCCCGCCCGTGCCGCGCAGTCTGACGGCCAGCCGGATCCCGGAGCGGACGGGCGGGAAGGGGGTGAACAAGGCGTTCAGGAGATCCGGCCGGAGGTTTTCCCACATGTCGTGCAGACGACGCCAGGCGCCCCCGTCGCCCGGTGCGAAGGCCTCCAGCGAGTCGGCGGTGACGTCGACACGGCGGTCGAGGACCGCGCACCGGCCGTCGGTCAGGGGATGCGCGACCACGTGCGGGGCATGGCTCCAGCGCAGTCCGTGACGCTCCAGCTGCAGCCCGGAGACGACCGGGGAGGCGGCGGCGAGCGGGTAGAAGGAGCTGCAGAGGTCGCTGACGAACTCGGGGTCGGTGCCCCGGTCGTGGCGCACGGCTCCGCCGGGCTCCGGCTGCTCCTCCAGCACCTCGACGCTCCAGCCTGCGTCGGCGAGCAGGTTGGCCGCGACCAGCCCGTTGGGGCCGGCCCCGATCACCACGGCGTCAGGCACGGGCGTCTGCCTCTCCGGGGGGCGGCGACACCACCTGGCCGAGGGACCGGTTCCGCTCCGCCTCGGCCGCGTCGGCCTCGCAGATCTTCGCCAGTCTGGCGAGCATGGCGCGGTGGCGGATCTGGAGCAGGACGTCCACGACCGCGTTGTGCGCCGTGCCGCCGGCGCCCTTCAGCGGGTGCTCGTCCACGATGACCAGACAGTGGTCGCCCCAGGACCGCAGCTCGACGGCGATGCGGGCCGTGCCGAGGGGGCCGGCCTTGGCCTCCAGCTCCAGTGCCTCACCCGGCAGACAGCGCCTGACGACGGTCTCGTTGGACAGGCTCAGGGGCCCGAGCCGCACCTCGTAGCCGATCGCCGAGCCGAGCTGCGGCCATTGGCCGCGCAGCGGTTTCGACGAGGAGGTGCCCACCACCCAGTCCGCGTACCGGGTGCCGTCCTCCAGGACGGCCCAGACGGACTGCGGGCTCGTTCTGACCAGATGATGGCGAACCGCCACTTCGACCTCCCGTGTCCGTGCGTGACGTCAGTCAGCACTGAGTGCCCCTTCTGACCGGGGTCAACCGGCGGCTTCGCATCAAGGCGGTGCAGGCTGCCCCGGGGCCGGCGCGGGCCGGGGCCGCGCAGCCCGGCGCCTGCGGGGCGCCTCCCCCACTCCCGGCTCCGCTCGAGCGGGGGACCCCCGTCGCCCTGGGAGTGCCTCCCAGGCCTTCGAGGCACCGGGGGCACGACTGCCCACGGTGAACGCGGCCGGTGTCAGGCCGGCGTGTCGCGGGTGGGGGGCAGGGCCCAGCGGATGACCGAGGTGACCGCGGTGCCCAGGGGGCGTACGCAGACGTCCTCGGCCGGGGGTATGCGGGGCAGCCACAGCGCACGGGAGGCCCAGCCGGGCAGCAGGGACACGGCGTTGGCGGCGAGGACGCCGTACGGCACCCGGGCGAGCAGCGGGACGGGCGGGTTGAGCAGCAGGAAGCGGGCGGTGGAGCGCGCCTCGGGGGTGGCGCGCAGCTCGGCACGGTAGGCGGCCAGCCGCTCGGCGAGTCCGGCGCGGTCGACCGGCGGGTCGGGCACGCCGAGCGCGGTGGCGACGCGCGCCATGTCGGCGACGTACGCGTCGCAGCCCTCGTCGTCCAGGGGACGGGCGCCGTAGCGCTGGTGGGCGCGCAGGAACATGTCGACCTCGGCGATGTGCACCCAGCACAGCAGACGGGGGTCGGACGCCCGGTACTCCTCGCCCTCGGCGGTGGTGCCGCGCACCGTCTCGTGGACGGCCCGCACCCGGTCGACGGCCCGCTGGGCACTGTCGGCGGTACCGTACGTGGTGGTGGCGAGGAAGGTGCTGGTGCGCTGGAGTCGCCCCCAGGGGTCACCGCGGAACCCGGAGTGCCCGGCGACGGCGGCCATGGCCAGCGGGTGCAGCGACTGCAGCAGCAGGGCCGACAGTCCGCCGATGAACATCGACGCGTCCCCGTGCACCCTCCTGACCGGCCGGTCGGGGCCGAACCAGCGCGGGCCGGGCGTGCCGTGGATGCGTGCGCGGTTGTCCGGGCCGTCCGGGCCGGCGACCCGGAAGAAGATCGCTCGACCGATCCGGTCGCGCAGCGCCGAGCCGCCTTCCGTCAGCAGTCCCATGGCTCACCCCACTTCCTCGCGCGCCCGGACGGCCCGCCGGCGTCCGGGGCCACACCTGCCCCGTACCCGGCCGGACGGCTAGGGAACGTCGCCCCGCCAGTCGTACACCCGGGCGTCGGTGCCGCGGGGCACGTACACCGCGCGGCCGCCCGCGCCGTAGCGGCCTATCTCGGTGGGCAGGCCGACGCCGTGCCTCAGCTCCGCCTCGCCGCGGTCGGTGACGTCCAGCAGCAGACCGTCCAGCGGGCCCCCGGCCAGCTCCACGTACGACCGCCCGTCGCGCGGGCCCGGGTCGTCGTGGTCCGCCCCGTAGACCCGGCCGCGCATGAACTCCAGTTCGTCCATACCGGCAGGATGGCATCCGGTACCGACAACGGGGCCTACGCCTCCGCCCCGTCCGCGCCGGCCGCCCAGGGTCCCGGCGCCCGCCCCTCGCTCCAGGCGAGCAGGGCGTCGCGGTTCACGCACACGATGCCGCACTGCTCGGCGTACTCGACGGCCGGCGCGGTGAAGTCGCTGGTGGTGACGATGAGGGCGACGTCCGCCTCGTGGACGGTGAAGCAGGTGCCGCCGAAGCGCTGGAGATCCTGCGAGCCCACCTTGTTGTCCTCGCCGTAGCGTTTGCACTGGACGACGAGACGGCGGCCGTCGGGGGTCAGGGCCGTCACGTCGGCGCCCAGGTCCCCCGCTCCCCCGACGACCTCCACCCGCGCGCAGCCGTCCCGTACGCACAGGTCGGCTATCGCCGCCTCGAACTGCTCGGGACTCAGGGCGTCGTGGGCGACGCCCGGGGCGACGGGCGCGACGACCGTGGGAAGGACGTCGTCGTACGCTCCGGCCGGTGCGGGGATCACGGGCCCGAGGGGGGACGGGGCGGGGTCGTCCAGGGCGTCGAGCGCCGTCGACGTGCCCCGTTCCAGGGCCTCGCCCGCCCGGCGGGCGATCCTCGCCGCGGACAGCCGCCGCCGTCTGCGTCCGTGGGCCAGCAGGATCGCGGCGACCACGCACAGCAGGACGACGGCCCACACCGGGCGTCGCTGCACGACTCCGGCCAGCGCGCGCGCCGCGAAGCCGGCGACGATCAGGGCCGTGGCGAGCAGACCGAAGAACACGGCCGTCGCCCGCAGGTCGAAGCGGCGCCCGCGGTACTCCGGACGCGTACGGCGCCGGTACATGGTCACCTTGGTGTTCCTCCCTCGCGCGGCCGGCAGGACGTGCGCCTCGGGTGTCACGGGGCTCCCGAAGATCACTTACGCCGTCTGCCCCGGATCCGGCCGTTCACCGGCGTGCCGCGCATCGGCGCGGGGCAGGGGCGGTGTGTGCTGACTGCGGCACCCGGGGAGGCGGACGGTGGACTGGCGGAACTTCGCGCGGCAGATGGCTTCCATGGCGCGTGACCTGCTGGCCGAGCACACCCTCGACTCGACGCTGGAGCAGATCACGCGCAAAGCGGTGGAGCTCGTCGACGGCTGCGACGCCTCCGGGATCCTCGTCCTGCGGGGGGACCGGGTGAGTTCGCTGGCGCCGACCGCGCAGCTCGTGATCGACAGCGACCGCCTCCAGGAGCGGCTGCGCGAAGGCCCATGCCTGGACGCGGCACGGCCCGACCGGGCCGAACGCCTCTTCCGCATCCCCGACTTCACCGCGGACCCCGAACGCCGGACGTCCTTCGTACCGCGCTGCCGGGAGCTCGGGGTGGGCAGCATGATGGGCTTCCTGCTGTACACCCGGGAGGAGGAGCTGGGGGCCCTCGACATGTACTCCCACAAGCCGGGCGCGTTCACCGGGGACAGCGAGACGGCCGGCTGGCTGCTGGCCTCCCACGCGGCGGTCGCCTTCTCCACCGCCCGGACCGACGCCCAGTTGCAGGACGCCATCGCCACTCGGCATCTGATCGGCGAGGCGATGGGCATCCTGATGGGTCGCCACCGGGTGACGGAGGACCAGGCCTTCGAGTTCCTGCGCGCCCGGTCCCAGCGCACCAACACCAAACTGCGCGAGGTGGCGCGCCGGGTCTGTGAGACGGGCGTCCTGGAGCAGTGACCGCCCTGCGGTCGTTCAGCGGCCGCCGGTCCAGCCGTGGGCGACGTCGATCACGAGATGGCCGTCGAGCTGCAGTACCCGGAACGGCAGCCGCGCCCGCGTGCCGAGCCCGATCTGGGTCTCGCCCTCGAAGCTGCCGACGAACCGTGCGTCCCTGAAGGTGCGGTACCCGGTGAGATCGACGCCCGGCAGGGGGTCTCCGGCCCGCGCGGGGTAGGTGGGCTCGCCGCTTTCGGGGTCGTACGAGGGCGCGGCCACCCGTACCTCGAGGACGGCGCCGCCGGAGACGGGGACGGGCCGGCCCGATCCGTCCTGGTGGAGGCGGTCGACGTACCGGACGGAGTAGCCGAGGCCGTCGCGCTCGGCACCGGGCAGGTCGACGACCATGCGGTCGTAGCAGTCGTGCCGCCCGGTCCTGACGTCCCGCACCGGCGTGGCCGTGCTGTCGGGGCCCGACTTGGGCAGGCTGCCCCAGCCGGTCGGGCACGCCGTGGTCGTGGCCGCCGGGGCGGCCACGGCCGAGGCCGCCGCCGTGGTCAGCGTGGCGCCCACGAGCACGAGGCTCGCACAGATCATTCTGGTGTGCGGAATTCGTAGCATTTTCAGCCTCCTGGGCTCGTATCCTTCTGGTATCGGGTGAGACGAGCGGGATGCCCCGAAGGTTGCGGCTCCGCCGCGCCGGACCGTCCGGCATGGCACATCCTGATGGGAGCGAACAGATGTCCCGTGCGTCCGCACCAGGAGGACGCGACATGGATGATGCAGCCGCCGCACCGCGCGGGGAGCGGTCGGCGGGCGCGCCCGGCCGCGGTGCCGGGGAGAGCGCGGAGGGGCTCCGGAGGGCGCGTCCGGTGCCCCGGATCGAGGACGCGCTCGCCGAGCCCGTGGTGGCGGCGGTCCAGGGCATCGACGGATACGGCGGGCTGGTGTACCTGCGCTCGCGGGACCGGCGCTCGCTGGTGCTGTGCGTGGTGGCCGGCGTCCCGCGGTCGCTGCTGATGACCTGGTGGCGGGTGCCCGTGGGCGGCGCGCTGCCCATGTCCGAGGCGTACCGCAGGAGCGAGAGCATGTGGTTGCCGGACGAGCGGGCCATGATGCTGCGCTTCCCGCAGTTCACCGCCGGGCTGCCGTACTCGTTCGGTTCCGCCTTCCACCCGGTGCACGTCGACGGCGAACCCGTGGGCGTCCTGTCCGTCCTGCGGTCGGCCGCCCGGGAGCCGGTGGACGAGCGGACGGTGCGGGCGGCGCTGCACGCCGCGGGACGGGACATGGAGGAGCGCCTCACCGGGTTCGCCCGCCGGATGCCCGGCCGGGAGGGTGCGGACGCCGTGGCGTACGGCATCGACTACGACGACCAGCCGGTCGGCGTGAAGCTGCCCGCCCCCTCCCTCGGGGCCGTGTCGGTCGGCATGGTCGAGTGGGACCTGGACAGCGACCGCTGGTCCGGGGACGACGACGCGCTGTCCCTGCTGGGTGTCGTCCGGGGGGAGTTCGGCGGCACCATGGCGGAGGTCGAGGGCCGGGTGTCCCCCGACGACCTGTACGAACTGCGGGCGGGCCGGCGGGAGGCGGTGGACACCGGGCAGATCAGGGGTCGGCACCTCAGGGTGCTGGACGAGGCCGGGGGCGGCGGGCGGATCCGCTACCGGCCGGTCGAGCTGTGGGGGCACGTCGTACGGGCGGAGGGGGCCTCCCGGCTGCTGGTGGGCGCCCTCGTCGACGCGGTCGGCGGGGCCACCGCGGCGGAGGCCGCCGAGCGGCTGCCCGACGGGGTGTTCTCCCTGGACCAGGACGGCCGGATCCTCTACGCCAACCGCCGCTGCCAGGAACTGCTGGGCTGCGACCTGGACCACATGCTCGGCCACTACCCGTGGGACGTGCTCCCCTGGCTGCGCGATCCGGCCTACGAGGACCGCTACCGGGCCGCGATGCTGTCGCAGGAGCCGGTGTCGTACCTGGTGCACGCCCCGGACGGCGTCTGGCTGGGGTTCGTGCTCTATCCCGGGGTGCACGGGCTGACCGGCCGTGTCTTCCTCACCAGCGCTCCCGCCGGGGCCGAGCCGGGCCGCTCCCTGGCGCCGGCCGGCCCGGACACCGCGGCGGCGCCGGAGCTGGTCGGGACGGCCCGCGCGGGAGCGCTCCACCACGTGGTGCGGATGGCCAGTGTGCTGACCGAGGCCGTCACCGTCAGGGACGTCTGCCTGGCCGTCACCGAGCAGCTGCTGCCCGCGTTCGGCGCGCAGGAGACCGCCCTGTACACGATCCGCGACAGCCGGATGCACCTGCTGTGGGAGTCCGGTTATCCGGAGCACTTCCTCGACGGCTTCGAAGGCGTGCCGCTCAACGCGAACCTGCCCGGCGTGCACGCCCTGACCACCCGGCTCCCGCTCTTCTTCGAGTCGCCGGAGGCACTGGTCAACGCCTACCCCCGGCTCCTCCTCGACTTGATGAGCGCCTGGGCGTTCCTGCCGCTGATCGCCTCCGGCCATCCGGTCGGCTCCTGCATCCTCGGCTGGAACGCGCCGCACCGGTTCACCCCCGAGGAACGCGCCGCACTGACCGCGCTGGGCGGTCTGACCGCGCAGGCGATGGAGCGGGCCCGGCTGTACGACGCCGAGTCCGCCGTGGCGCGGGGGCTGCAGGAGGGGCTGCTGCCGCACCGGCTGCCCGCCATCGACGGGCTGCTCACCACCGGCCGCTACCTGCCGGGCACCCAGGGCATGGCCATCGGGGGCGACTGGTACGACGTGATCAGGACGGGGCGGGGGGTGGCGCTGGTCATCGGCGACGTCGAGGGGCACAGTGTCGGCGCCGCCGCCGTCATGGGGCAGCTGCGCAGCGCGGTGCACGCCTTCGCCGCCAGCGGGCGGCCGCCGCAGGAGGTCATCACCCACACCAACCGGCTGCTGGCGGAGCTGGAGACGGATCTCTTCGCCACCTGCTGCTACATCGAACTCGACCCGGCCACCGGCCGCGCCCTGGCCGTCCGGGCCGGTCACCCCCCGCCCCTGTTGCGCCACCCCGACGGGTACACGGAGGGCCTGGACCTGCCCGGTGGCGTACTGCTCGGGGTGCAGCCGGAGGCCGTCTACCCGGTCACGGCGCTCACCCTGGCTCCCGGCAGCGTCCTCGCGCTGTACACGGACGGGCTCGTCGAGACACCCGGCGGTGACATCGAGACGGGCATCGAGGTGGTCCGGCGCTGTCTGGCGCGCAGCCGCACCGACGCGGTGGAGGAGCTCGCCGACCGGCTGGTCGGAACGGCCCGCCGGACCGAGGACCGCCCGGACGACGTGGCGCTGCTGCTGACGGCGTACGACCGGCGGCCCGGCCGCTGACCGCCGCCCGGCCGCCGGTCCTCGGCCGGGCGGAGCGCGGGTGGGCAGAGCAGGAGGACGGTGATGCCGTCGGCCCGCCGCACCCGGCGGCGGGCCGGGTGCGGCAGGCGGCCGGCAAGCTGCCGCGGGCCCGCCCGCGCGGCGGTCCCGGAGGCGATGGTGTGCGCGAAGGTGTGGTCCCCGGCCGGATTGGTCCCCGATGACGGGGCGGAAGTGGACCTCTCGACGGGCCGCCGTCCTTCCTAGCGTCGGTGCCATGAACGCCGTCACCACGCGCGGGGCCCTGCTCGCCGCGCTCGCCTGTGTCCTCGTCGGAGGCTCCTTCACCGCCAACAGCGTCCTCGGCGACTACCCGTACGCGGGCGGTCAGTTCCTGCGGTACGCACTGGCCTGTCTGCTGCTGGTGCCCCTGGCGGGCCGGGGCTCCGCCGCGAAACTGCGGTCGCTCCCGCCCCGCGGGTGGGCCCGGCTGGCGCTGCTCGCCGCGGTCGGCATGGTCGGGTTCAACCTGGCCGTCCTGGCCGCGGAGCGGACCGCGGAGCCGGCGGTGCCCGGCGTCCTCGTGGGCTGCGCGCCCGTGGTGGTCGCCGTCCTCGTCCCTCTGCAGGGCGGCCGACGGCCGAGGCGGGCGGTGCTGTACGGTGCGTCGGCGGTGGCCGTCGGCGCCTTCGCCGTGCAGGGCTGGGGGCGTACGGACGGTGCGGGCCTGGCCTTCTCACTGTGCGCGCTGGTCGGGGAGGTCGGGTTCGCCGTACTGGCCGTGCCCGTGCTGCGGCCCCTGGGGCCCCGTCTGCTGTCCGCCGCGGTGTGCGGTGTCGCCGCGGTCGAGTCGGCGGCGGTCGGGCTGCTGCTCGACGGGTCCGCGTGGCTGCGCCGCCCGGACGGGGTCGAGGCGACGGCGCTGCTGTGGCAGGCGGTGGTGGTCACCGTCATCGGCTTCGTGTGCTGGTACACGGGCATGCAGCGGATCGGCGCCGAGCGGGCCACCCTGTTCTCCGGTCTGATCCCGGTGGCGGCGGCGTGCACCGCGCCGCTCGTCGGCACCGGCTCCTACGGCGCGGCTCAGGCGGTGGGCAGCGCCCTGGTCGGCGCCGGGGTCGCCCTGGGGTCCGGCGCGCTGCGCGTACCCGTACGACTGCGCCGGCCCCGTGCCCTGCCCGAGCGGGCCGGCACCTCCCCGGGCGGAGAACCGGACGTCCTCACCGGGACCCCGGACCGGTGAGCCGGTTCCGCCCCGCGGCCCGGAGTTCCCTGTCCACCTCCGCCCGCTCCTCTCCCGGCACCGAGGTCGGCTCGGTGGCCACGTCCGGACAGTCGATCGTGGCGCCCGAGAGGACCTGCGCCCGGCCGTCGCCCTGTCCGCCCTCCTCCGTCGCGGAGGCGTGGACGTTGGCCGCCGTCATCCCGCCGCCACCCAGGATCAAGGCGAATACGGCGAGGGTCGCACGCTGTTTGGGGCGTCTGCGTATGCTGCGCGCCGAGGCAGTACTCCTGCGCTTCTGTTGCGGGAAGTGGGCAGGGGATTCCCACGCCCCACACGCAGGTGGGCCACAGGGTGCTCGAAGGGCTCACGGTTTCTTCGCGAATCCCCGGGACAACGGCCCCGCGCACCCCGGTTCCCCGCCGGGGTCATGCGGTCCGGCGGGGAACCGGGGACAGGAGCGGTGAGGCGCCGACGGGTCAGCCGAAGTCCACGTCACTGCACAGGAAGTACGTCTGATCCATGTGCGAGGCCTGCCAGATCGTGTAGACGACGTGGCGGCCGCTGAGACCTGAAGTGCTCACCGGGATCGAGTAGTTCTGGCTGGGCGCGTACGCGCCGGTGCGGGTCACCAGCCGGAGGTCGTCCCAGCCCAGCTGCTGGGTGGCGGGGTCGAAGCCCTGCCGGGTGACGTAGACGAGGAAGTAGTCCGCGCCGTGGCTGGCCTGGTCGTACAGCTTGACGGTGAAGTCGTCGTTCACGTTCGTCGTCTTCCAGGCGCCCACCGTGTCCAGGGAGTTGTAGCGTCCGCCCTCGGTGCGCCCGCCGCTGCACAGCTGGCCGTCGGGGACGACGGCCTGGAAATCGCCTGCGGAGCCGTTACGGTAGAGGCCGTTCCAGTTCCACATGGCGTTCGGGTTGTCCTGCCACGCCTGCCAGCACATCGGGTCCTGCTGGGCCATCGCCGGGTTCTGGAAGTCGCTCCCCCAGCGCAGCCAGCAGCCGTAGTTGCGGGAGGCGGGGTCGACCACCGAGCCGTGGGCGACGGCGGTACCGCTCCAGGGAATCAGACAGAGCAGCGCGGCGACGACGACGCTCAGGGCGAGAGACAGACGGGACCGGAACGGTAATGCGTCATGACCATGCCAAGTCATGGGCTCCTTCTTTCCGTCGTGGGGGCCGTGGGGGTGGGGAGCGCATCCGCACCCGTTGTGGGAGCGCTCCCAGTGCACAGGCTGCGCCCCTCGAAGCGGAGCCGCAATGCGCATTCACGCCGCTTCCGCTCCCCCGTGGCGCGTTCGACACGTTCGACGGGGACGGGACCGGGCCCCTCAGAGCACGCCGAGGTCGTGCGTCGTACGGCCGAGGCAGACGACCGAGTCGTCCATCGGAACGTCGATCTCCTCGAAGCCCATGCGGTCGTAGAAGGCCCGGGCGGGCTTGTTGGCCTTCGCCATGACGAGGTGGACGGACGGCACTCCCCCGTCCCGCAGCGCCCCGAGGAAGGTCCGCATCAGCTGCCGTCCGTAGCCGCGCCCCTGCCACTCGGGCAGCAGGTCGATGTGCAGGTGGGCCGGCCAGTCGGCCAGTTCCGGGACGACCATCCGCTCGGGGTGGTGCAGGAGCCGGACGATCGCCTCGTCCGGGGTGGTCGGCGGACCGGACGGCTCGGGGTGGCGGTCGGCGACCAGGGGCAGCCACGCGGCCCGGAAGGCCCTGGCGAAGCGGACGGTGTCGGCGGTGCCGACGATGTAGCCGACCGCCCGGCCCCGGCCGTCGTCCAGCACGAAGGCCAGCTCCGGCTCCAGATGGACGTAGGGCGCCGCGAAGGTGTCGGGGAAGACACCGGGGTCGGCGTAGTGGGGCCGGCTGTCCTGGCCGTTGTGCGCGGTGCGGATGCAGATGCCGTCGAGGGCCGGCCGGTCCTCGCGGCGGTACGGGCGGATCCTGGGGGGCTCGGTCACGCCTGGCATCCTGCCCACTTGGGAGCGCTCCCACAACTCCTTTCCCGACAGGCCGGGGCCCGGGCTTAGCTCGCCGGTCCCTGGTTACCCGGGACGCATGAAGCTGCATATCCCGGGACGGAACGGCCCGCGGGCC
This sequence comes from Streptomyces pimonensis, assembly GCF_041380215.1. Taxonomy (NCBI): domain Bacteria; kingdom Bacillati; phylum Actinomycetota; class Actinomycetes; order Kitasatosporales; family Streptomycetaceae; genus Streptomyces; species Streptomyces pimonensis. The sequence goes on along the minus strand of NZ_JAHWZY010000018.1, from coordinate 16,043 downwards.
GACGAGGGTACGACGGACGACCCCGGACCCAGCGACGCGGTGGAGCAGGCAGCGCCGAACACGCCGGCCAAGCTGCCGAAAGGGGCGTGGGGCGCGGCGTTGAAGGGCAGTCTGCGCGAATTCAAGGACGACGAGCTCATCGACCGGGCCGCGGCGCTGACGTACTACGGCGTGCTGTCGCTCTTCCCGGCGCTGCTGGCCCTGGTGTCGATCCTGGGCCTCACCGGCAGGTCGACCACGGACAAGGTGGTGGAGAACCTCCAGGAGCTCACCGCCCCGGGCGCGGCCCGCGACATCATGACCCAGGCGGTGGAGCAACTGCAGGGCCGGGCGGGCATCGGTTCGGTCGTGGCGATCGTCAGTCTGCTGCTGGCCGTCTGGTCGGCGTCGGGTTACGTGGCGGCCTTCATGCGCTCCTCGAACGCGGTCTACGACATTCCCGAGGGGCGTCCGGTCTGGAAGGTGCTGCCGGTACGGATCGGGGTGACGGTCGTACTGATGGTGATGGCCGTGATCAGTGCGCTGATCGTGGTGTTCACCGGTGGCCTCGCCCGTCAGGCGGGCGATCTGCTCGGGCTGGGCGACACCGCGCTGACCGTGTGGTCGATCGCCAAGTGGCCGGTGCTGGTCCTGTTGGTCACCATAATGGTCGCGCTGCTGTACTGGGCGGCCCCGAACGCCAAGGTCAAGGGCTTCAGGTGGATCACCCCGGGCAGTTTCCTGGCGCTGGTGATCTGGCTGCTCGCTTCCGCCGGGTTCGCCCTCTACGTCGCGAACTTCGGCTCGTACAACAAGACGTACGGCACGATGGCCGGTGTCATCGTGTTCCTGATCTGGCTGTGGATCTCCAACCTGGCCATTCTGCTGGGTCTGGAGTTCGACGCGGAGATCGCCCGGCAGCGGGCCATCGCCGGGGGCCATCCGCCCCAGGCGGAGCCGTACATGCAGCCGCGCGACACCCGCGCCTGGGACGAGCAGGACCGACGGCGCATGGACGAGACCTGAGGGCACCCGCGGATCAGTCCATCAGGCCCGCTGCGACCGTGGCGCCCAGCGGCTCCCAGCACCGCTCGACGGCGGCCCTGTCCGGCTCGCCGGTGACGGTCACGCCGTCGGCGGCGCGGCGCCGGCCGGGCCCCGTCGTGATCGACTCGATGCCCCGCACCGCTCCCGTGGCGTCGTTCCCGCCGTGCGCGTAGTAGCCGAAGGACCGGCCCCGGGTGGTGTCCAGGCACGGGTGGTACACCTGGTCGAAGAAGTGCTTGAGCGCCCCCGACATGCAGCCGAGGTTCGCCGGGGTGCCGAGGAGGTGACCGTCGGCATCCAGGACGTCGGTGGCGGGCGGCGCCGCCCGCCGCACCACCCGGAACGTCCCCGATCTCCGGGGCGCCGGCGCCGGAGAGGACGGCCTCGGACATCGCCTGGCAGTTCGGCGAGGGCGTGTGGTGGACGATCAGCCGGGTCGGCACACCCCGACCCCGCCGTGCCGGTCCGCGTGTCCGCAAGCCGCCGCGGTCGGCGTCCCGTTGTGATCGCGGGACGGGGATGGCACGATACCCGGCATCGGTACGCGGAGACGGGGTGTGTCTTGGTCGACGAGGATCACGGGTCGCCGGCGGCGGTGTTCGACGCGCTGGGCGGCGAGTACGAGAAGGCGTTCGCCTCCTCCTCGGCGCACCGGGCGTCGCTGGATCGGCTGCTCGAAGGGCTGGCGCCCGGCAGCAGGGTGCTGGACGTGGGCAGCGGGACGGGCCGGCCCACGGCCGCCGCGCTCGCCGGGGCGGGTCACCGGGTGCTGGGCGTCGACGTGTCCCCGGTGATGGTGGAGATCGCCTCCCGGCAGGTTCCGGAGGCCGAGTTCCGGTGTGCCGACATCCGCCGGACGCCGCTCGAGGCCGGTTCGCTCGACGCGGTCTGCGTGTACTTCGCGCTGCTGCAGATGCCCCGCGCGCAGCAGTCGGAGCTGGTGCGCAGGCTGGCGCGGGCGCTGCGGCCGGGCGGCCTGCTGGCGCTGGCCACCGTACCGCTGGACGTCGAGGAGTTCGAAGGCGTCTTCATGGGGCAGGACGTGCGCGTCACCAGCTTCGCGGCCGAGGACGTCGTCGCCCTGGTGCGCGCGGCGGGCCTGACGGTGGAGTCGCAGGAGAGCGTCGTGTTCACCCCGGCCCACCCCGACGCCCGGCCGGAGCCACAGCTCTTCCTGCACTGCCGCCGCGAGGGGGCGTGACTCCTCGGCGGTCGGTGTGACGGGTCGTCAGGATTGTCCGGCGCGCAAACAGGTACCCGCACCTCCGTTCCCCATCGGAAAGCGAGGTAGCCGGCGCATGTCGCAGGTAGAGGAATCCATCGAGGTCGACGTCCCCGTCCGCACCGCCTACAACCAGTGGACCCAGTTCGAGAGCTTTCCGGAGTTCATGGACGGCGTCGAGCGCATCGAGCAGCGCAGCGACACGCTGACCCACTGGGTGACCAGGGTCGGGGGCGTGGAGCGGGAGTTCGACGCCGAGATCACCGAGCAGATCCCTGACGAGCGCGTCGCCTGGACCACGGTCGGCGGCGAGGCGAGGCAGGCCGGCGTCGTCACCTTCCACCGTCTGCGGGACACCACCACCAAGGTGATGCTGCAGATGGACTTCGACCCGCAGGGTGTGACCGAGAGCGCGGGCGACAAGCTCGGCTTCGTCAAGCGGCAGGTCAGCGGCGACCTGAAGCGGTTCAAGGAGTTCATCGAGCGGCGCGGTCTGGAGACGGGCACCTGGCGCGGCGAGGTCTGACCGCCGCAAGGCGGCGCCCCGCCCCTCCCGTCGTCCCGGCTCCGCCCGGCACGACGGCCCTCGCGGTCCCGGCCTTCGGGCCGGGACCGCTGCCGTCCACGGCAGATACTTCGGCCCACCCGGCGGTCTGGAGGCCGGACCCGTCGGGCACGGCCGCCGAGGCCCCGGCGGTGGCCGCCCCGTTCCGAGGTCGCCTCAGCCCGTCATGCGCTTGCGCCACCTCGGCTCCACCCGGCGCCACTCGGCCTCCCATTCGGCCAGGCGCCGCAGGTGCAGCCGGGCGCGGACCAGCCGGCCGCCGAGCAGGACCAGCCCCCCGGCGGCCGTGGTGCCGGCCACGACGGTCCGGAACCGTGCTTCCGCGCCCTCGGGCGGTGCGGGGACCGGCCTACCCGCGGGGTCCGTCCACACGGTGACCTCCGTGCCCGCCGGGCTCCCCGGTTCGACCTCCGCGCGGCCCGTGCGGTCGGTGCCGTCGGAAGCGGTCCACCGCACCTTGGCCCATACGCCGCCGTCCCCGCTCTCCGTCACCGACGCGGACAGCCCGACGGCGTCCTCGGCCAGTACGGCGGGGACGGGGGTGGCCCGCTCTCGACGACCACGTCCGACGTCCGCGCCGAGCCCGCCGGTGAGGTCCGCGATCAGCCGCTCGGGGCCCTCACCGGCGTCGGCGACGGCCTCGGCCCCGAGCTCCGTCGCGGCCTGCAGCCGGGAGGCCGCCACGTCCACGGCGACCACGCGTTCGGGTCCGAACAGCCGGGCGGTGGCGAGCCCGACGGACCCGGCACCGACCACGACGACCGTGTCACCGGGACGCACCCGCCCGTTGAGCACGCCCACCTCGTAGGCGGTGGGGAAGATGTCGGCGAGCAGCACGGCGTCCTCGTCGGCCACCGCACCGGGCAGCGGGTGCACCGACAGGTCGGCGTACGGGACACGCACGTATTCGGCCCGGGTGCCGTCGACGAGGTGGCCGAGGACCCGGCCCCCGCCGCCCCGGCACTGGCCGTACACGCCCTCCCGGCAGTGCAGGCGGAGATGCAGGAGACCAGGACGCGGTCCCCCGGGCGCACGCGCGGATGTCGCCGCCGGTCCCGACGGTCTCGCCGACCGCCTCGTGGCCCAGGACGGTGCCTGGGCGGATCTCGGGCACGTCGCCCCTGAGGATGTGCAGGTCCGTGCCGCAGATGGTGACGGCGTCGACGCGCACGATGGCGTCGCCGGGTTCCTCGACGGCCGGGTCGGGGACCTCCTCCCAGGCGGACCGCCCGGGGCCGTGGAAGACGTAACCCTTCACGCCGGTCCTCACCCTTCTCGCTCGGCGCCGGGCGCGCCCGCGCCCGCCTGCGGGCCCCGGTCGGGTTCCGGGACCGCCCCGCACTTCCAGTCCGGCGGCACGGAGGCGGATCCGCCGGGGTGGGACGGACCGTCAGGCCACCGGGCGGGCGAGGCCCGTGTGCGGGAGGTGGCGGGCCCGTTCGGCGGCGTCGCCGAGGCGCAGGGCGAGGCGGGCCGCGGTTTCGTACAGGTGGTGTACCGCCCGGAGGCGTTCCAGGCGCGGGGCGAGGACCGACAGGGTGATGGCCAGGGCGACGCCCGCCCAGGCGACGGGGCCGAGCGGGACGCAGCCGAAGAAGTGGCTGACGCCCGGGGTCTGGACGAGGGCGGCGAGCACGGCTGCCGAGCCCAGGGCCGTCGTCCACACCAGAGGGCTGTGGCGGCGCCCGGAGAGGGTCTGCGCCAGCTGGGCGCCGACCACCCCGCACAGGGCCATCGTGGTGGAGCGGCGTTCGGTGCCGGGGGTGAGGCGGCCGATCAGGTAGGCGGTGACCGCGCCGAGGCAGGTGGTGACGCCCCGGCGCCGGATGGAGCGCAGCAGGGGCGCGCCCAGGACGTCGAGGCCCATCGGGCCGCTCGCGGCGTGCGCCGCCGTCGACGGGTCGTCGCTCGGCGTCACCGCCACCGCCATGGCGGGGAACATGTCGGTGAGCAGGTTGACCAGGAGCAGCTGACGGGTCGACAGCGGCGAGGACCCGGCGAGCAGGGTGCCCAGCACGCTGAAGCCGACCTCGCCCGCGTTGCCGCCGATGAGGATGCTGACCGCGTCGGCGACGCTGCGCCACAGCGCGCGGCCCTCGCCGACGGCGTCCACCAGGACGGACAGGTCGCCGGTGGTGAGCACCAGGTCGGCGGCGTTGCGGGCGGCGGCGGAGCCGCGGGCCTCGATGCCGACGCCGACGTCGGCGGCGCGGATGGCGGCGGCGTCGTTGGCGCCGTCGCCCGCCATCGCCACCACCCGGCCGGCCTGTTGCAGGGCCTCGACGACGTGGAGTTTCTGCTCCGGGGCGACCCGGGCGACGACTCCGGCGCCGTGCAGCGCGCGCACCCGGTCCGAACGGCCCATGGCGACCAGGTCGTCCCCGGTGACCACCTCCGTCTCCTCGGGCCAGCCCAGTTGCAGGGCGATGGCGCGGGCGGTCTCCGGGTGGTCGCCGGTGAGCATGACGGGCAGGATGCCGACCCGGCGCAGCTCCGTGAGCAGTTCCCGCGAGGTGTCGCGGGGTACGTCGGCCAGGGCGACCAGTCCGGCGAACTCCAGGTCGGCGAGGTCCGCGTCGAGTTCGGCGTCCACGTCGCTCCCCCGGCGGGGGCGCCGGGCGACGGCGAGGACGCGCAGCCCCTGGCCCGCCAGGGTGTGGGCGGTGTCGGCCACCTCTTCGGGAAGGTCCCGGCAGGCGGGGAGCACCGTCTCGGGGGCGCCCTTGACGACGAGGAGCGCGGCGTCGCCGTCCCGGCCGACGGCCGCCGCGTAGCCGCGGCTGGCCTCGAAGGCCAGCTCGCCCTCGGCGGTCCAGTCGGCATCGGGCGGGGCGACATCGAGGACGGCCTCGTCGGTGGCGTGGGCGACCCGGCGACCCTCGCCGGTCTCCTCCTGCGGGCAGGCCCGCGCGGCGAACCGTACGACCGCTGCGGCGTCCTCGGCGTGCGGGGCGAGGACGGAGCCGTCGGCGGTGGCCACCCGGACCAGGCGGAGCCGGTTCTCGGTGAGGGTGCCGGTCTTGTCGAAGCAGACGGTGTCGACCCGGCCGAGCGCCTCCAGGGTGCGCGGAGTGCGGACCAGCACGCCCCTGCGGGAGAGCCGGCGGGCGGCGGCCGTCTGGGCGACGGTGGCGACCAGCGGCAGCCCCTCGGGGACGGCGGCGACGGCCACGGCGACACCGCCGCTGACGGCACGCCGGAGCGGGCTGCCGCGCAGCAGGGACAGGCCGGTCACCAGCGCACCGCCGGTGAGGGTCACCGGGAGGGCCTTGCGGGTCAGTTCCTGCAGGCGCGCCTGGACTCCGGCGGGCGGCGGGGTGCGGGCGGCCAGGGCGACGGCGCGGCCCGCCTCGGTGCGGTCGCCGGTGTCCACGACGAGCGCGTCGGCGCGGCCGGCCACGACGGTGGTGCCCTCGAAGACCATGCAGGTCCGCCCGGCGACCGGCGCGCCCGGGGTGGGGGCCAGGTCCTTGGTGACGGGCAACGACTCGCCGGTGAGCGACGACTCGTCGACCTCCAGCCCGTCCGCCTCCAGCAGCCGGGCGTCCGCCGGTACGACGTCGCCGACGCCGAGGCTGATCCGGTCCCCCGGCCGCAGCCGGGCGGCGTCGACGGTGACCGTACGGCCGTGGGCGACCTGGCGGCGGGCCTTGGGTCGCTGGTGCGCGGCGAGCCGGGCGAGCGCCCGTTCGGCGCGCAGCCGCTGGAGGCCGCCCGCGACCGCGTTGATGTCCATGGCCCCGACGACGAGCAGCGCGTCGACGAGCGAGCCGAGCAGCGCCGAGGCGACCGCCCCGGTGGCCAGGACGGGGGTGAGCGGGTCGTCGAGTTCGCGGCGGACGGCGCCGGCCGCCTGCCAGGTCCAGCGGGCGGGGGCGGCCGCGGGCGTGCGGGCGAGCCGCGCGGCCCGCTGCCGGGAGCGTTCGGCGAGCAGGGCGAGTCCGCCGGGTTCGGCCCCGGTACGGGTGTCGCGCAGCAGCTCCTGCGCCTCGTGCGGTTCCAGGGCGTGCCAGGGCACGTGCAGCCGGGGCTCCGGCGGCGTGGCACGGGCCACCCGCAGGGCCTCCGTCCAGCCGCTGAGCAGGGCGCCCGCCGCCGCGACGTTCACCGGGGCGTGCCGGGTGAGCCGCTGCCACAGCCGGCCGCCGGGTGTACCGCCGCGGGCCACCATCAGACCGGACAGGGCGGCGCCGGCCCGGGCCAGGGTCTGCGAGCGGCGGCCGACCCGGCGGGCCGCCGGGACGGCCGTCAGCAGGCGCCAGACGTCGGTCAGTCCGTTCGGGGCGAGCGCGTCGGCGCCCCAGGCGAGCGCCGAGCGCGCGTCCGTGAGGGCGATCGCCACATCGCCGGCGGGCAGCCCGTCCGCCACGTCGCCGGCGCCGTGCGCGGCCACGCGGGCGACGCTCACCACGATGTGCCCGTCGTTCTGCAGCGCCCGTACGACGTCGCCGAACGGCAGGCCGGCGGGGGCGACCTCGTCGGCGAGGCGGGTGATGTCCTTCAGGCCAAAGCCGCCGGCGACCACGACGTGCAGCCCGGCCCGGCGGGCCGCGTCGAGGACCGCTTCGGCGCAGGGGTCGACGGGATCCTCGAACCCCGCGGACGCGCCGTCGGCGGGCCGCGCCCGGCCGCGCAGGGCGTCGGCGTGCAGGACCAGGGAGTCGGCGATCCCCAGCTGCCGCAGCCGGTCCCCGCCGCGGACGAGGACACCGGACCTGGCGAGATGGGTGCCGAGGACCGCGTCGAAGGCGGCGGGTCCGTAGCGCGCCGCCTTGGGGGATCCGGCGAGGACGGCTTCGGCCGCCTCCCGGGTGTCGTGGGTGACGAGGAGGGTGGCGGCCGCGCCCGCGACACTGCCGGTGCCGGCGTGTGCCGCGTACGCCTGGGCGGGTGTCACCCGCAGGGGCGGGCGGATGCCGGTGGGGCGGGGGAGGCTGGTGCGCCGTTCGAGGCAGACGTCGTCGTGCAGGGATTCGAAGGCGGCGGCCCGGGCGGCCGCCTCGGTCAGCTGGCCGAGGCGCAGCAGTCCGTCGAGCACCAGTGACACGGGGGACTGCCCGGCGCCGTGTGCGGCGGCGTTGGCGGCGGCGAGAAGGAGTTCCGCGCCGCCGCGGCCGAACCGCTGCCGCAGCAGGGCGCGGAAGCGGGGGTTCTCGCGCAGCAGTGTGACGGCGGCGGTGACCGGCTTGGGGGTCGGCGGCAGGCGCAGGGACCGGCCCGCCAGAGCGCCGGCCGCGCCGACGGCGTCCAGCAGCAGCGCGGCGGCGGCGACCCGCACCTCGCGGGCGTCGCCGGGGTGGACCGGGTCGCCCTCGTCCTCGGGGCCGGCGTCCTCGGTCAGTCCGAGGCGGGCGGCGAGCGCGACGGCACGCTCGCCCACGCGGTCGCCGGCCGCGTCCGTCACGGCGGTCACCACGAGCCGGGCCAGCCCTTCGTCCCAGTACGCGGACAGCACGTCGGGGTGGTCGAGCAGTTCGGCGGCGACCTCGCGGGCGAGCGGGGCGACGGCGCCGTCCTGGTGCCGCAGGGCCAGGTGGACGCGGTGCCCGGCCCGCCAGTGCCGGTCGCCGCCGAGGGCGTTGCGGGCGACGTGGCCGAGGCGGCGCGTCGTGTCGTGGGCGGACGTCATGCCCTGTGCGGTGCCGCGGGCGGCGTCTGCGGCGGCTCCCGCCACGGCCCCGGCCAGGGGGGCGACGTCGAAACGTGTGAGCATCTGCGGGGATCCCGTCGGCCGCGGCTCAGCCGGTGTGCCGGGCGTCGCGCGGCTGTCCGGGGGCGGCGCCCGGGCCCGGTCGGGGGTCGGGGTGCGTGCCGTGGCGCCGGGTGGCGCCGGCGACCTGTTTCAGGGCCGAGGCGGTGGAGGTGTCGCCCACCTTGGCGGGCTGTTCGCGCACGGGGCGCTCCGCCCGGTCGTCGCGGTCGCGGAAGGGGGCGAGCCGGTCGCCGGGCCCCGCGGGCTGCCGGTCGCCGGGTGTGCCGTTCCCGGCCGGTGTTCCGTGCCGTCCGTCCGCGCCGGCCGGCGCCCCGGAGTCCTGCCCGCCGTCCGGCCGTACGGGGCGCGGCCGGGTGAGCCAGGCGACGGCCGCGCCGGTCAGCGCCACCGGCCATTCGACGACGCCGGTCGCGCCGAGCACACCGGCTCCGGCGTAGACGGCCATCCGGCGCCCGCGCGGGGACACCGCGCCGATCGCGTCCAGGGCGCCGCCGGCCACCCTCCCCGCCTGCTCGATGCCGGGCAGTCGCCGCAGGCCCGAGGTGACGGCCCGCAGGGGCTGCGGAAGATCGGACGGACGAGACGTGTCCTGGTCCATGTCGGCCTCCATGAGCGGGTCCCGCACGGGCACCCATCACCTTCCCCGCCCTTTGATCCATATTCCGCCCTTATCATCGTAAATGCTCTTTTTGTACGCCCATGGCTGCGAGACCGCCGTGCGGCACCCCGGTCCGGGCTCCGCCTTTCGCCCGCGCCCGTGTCGGAACGGGTACGCCGGGTACTAGGGGCGGGCACCCGGCGGCCGTGCGGACCGCCCGGTCCCCGAAGGGAGTGGTCATGACGGAGAACGGCGAGGACGCCACACCCGCCCGGCCCTCGGGGTCCCGGGAGCTCCGCCTGGCCACGGACCCCCCGGGACCGGTGCCGGCGCACGCCGTGCGGAGCGGCGCACGCGCCCAGGAGGACGACCCTGAACTGCCCCGCGACCGCAATCAGGCGATCCTGGAGGCGGCCAAGCAGGTCGGCGCGGTGCTCAAACGGGGCGGGCACCTGTTCGCGCTGGCCGGCAGCGTCGCCGTCCACGCCCACGGCGGCAGCGGGAACCTCCAGCACGACGTCGACTTCTGCGTCCGGCCCGAGGACGCCGAGTCGGTGGCCGCCACGCTCCGCGAGGCCGGGCTGACGGTGTACGCCCCTCCCGAGGACTGGCTGATCAAGGCCACCTGCTTCGGCCAGGACGTCGACCTCATCTTCGAACTGGCGCACCGGCCCGTCTCCACCGAGATGCTCCGGCGGGCGCCGGAACTGCCGGTGGAGTCGGTGCGCATGCCGGTCCTGGCGCCCACCGACCTGCTGACCGGCCTGCTGGCCGCCTTCTCGGAGCACCACTGCGACTTCGGGGCCGTCCTGCCCATCGCCCGCGCCCTGCGCGAGAAGGTCGACTGGGAGCGGGTGCGGCGCGACTGCGGGGACGATCCCATGCCGGCCGCCTTCTTCTTCCTCCTGGAACGCCTGAACGTCATCTGAACGTCCGCGGAAGGAGCGCTCATGAACACCCACGACGCCGGACCGGCGGGCGGCGCACCGGCGGCAGCGGGCCCGGAGTACCGCATCGCCCACCTCCAGGACCGTCTCGCCTCCGGCGAGCTCGGCGAACTCGGCGTGCGGGTCGAGGTCCGCGGCGGGGCCGTACTGGTCACCGGGACCGTCCCCTCGGCCCACTGCCGCGAGGAGGTCCTCGGCACGGTGCGCGAGGAGCTCACCGGACTCGAGGTGCACTGCGACATCGTGGTCAGCGAGACCGCGTCGCCCGATCACGCGGAGGAGCTGTCATGATCCGGATCGCCGCCGTCGGCGACATCCACATGGGGCCCGACACCCGGGGCACGCTGCGCCCCGCGTTCGACACCCTGCCCGGGTGCGCCGACCTGCTGCTGCTGGCCGGGGACCTCACCCGGCACGGCACCGTCGGGGAGGCCCGCGTGGTGGCCGACGAGATCCGGGGCCTGGGCGTCCCCGTGATCGCCGTGCTCGGCAACCACGACCACCACGACGACCGGCAGGACGAGGTCACGGCCGTCCTGCGGGACGCCGGCGCCCATGTCCTGGAGGGCGAGTCGGCGGTGGTGCGGGCCGGCGACGCACGCGTCGGGGTGGCCGGCACCAAGGGGTTCGGCGGCGGATTCGTCGGGGCGAGCGCCGGGGAGTTCGGCGAGCCGGTGATGAAGGAGTTCGTCCGGGTCTCCCGCCGGTGCGCCGACGGTCTGCGGGCCTCGCTGGAGAAACTGGACCAGGAGGGCTGCGACGTCCGGATCGCCCTCACCCACTACTCCCCCGTGCCGGAGACCCTGGCCGGGGAGCCGCTGGAGATCTATCCGTTCCTGGGCAGCTACCTGCTGGCGGAGGCGATCGACACGGCCGGCGCCGACCTCGCCGTGCACGGGCACGCGCACGCCGGCAGCGAGCACGGCATGACGACGGGAGGCGTGAAGGTGCGCAACGTGGCCCAGCCGGTCATCGGCCGCGCCTTCCACGTCTACCATCTGCCGGTCCGCGACCGCGCGGGCGCCGGTTCGGGAGCGACGACCGTCTGACCCGACGCCCCAGCGCCGCCGGTCGCACCGGCGGCGCTTTTCTCTGTCCCGGACCGGGCCCGCGTACCGCCTCCCGTGTGAACGCCCGGCAAGGCGCGCACGTTTCGCGCATTCTGTCCGCTTAGCATGCAGGCTCCGTGTCCCGTGGCCCGAGTCGCCACACACGCGCCCGGGGCACGGCCGCGCTCGCCTGTCCGCGCCGTCGTCGGCCTGCGCCCTCCGTCCACCCGCCCGACCCGTACGAGAGGACACCCGATGGCGCCGTCGGGCCGTACCGGACCGCCGTCCGACCTCGTCCCCACCCCGCACGACGCCGAACTGCGCGCTGCCGCACGGCATCCGGCCCGCCGCCGCTTCCTCACCGTCACCGCCGCGGCCGCCGCCCTCGCCTTCACCACCAGCCTCCCCGCGCGCGGCGCCTTCGCCACGCCCCGGCTCGCCGCGGCCCGGATCACCCGGGACCCGTTCACGCTCGGCGTCGCCTCCGGGGACCCGCTGCCCGGCTCGGTGCTCATCTGGACCCGGCTGGCCCCGGCCCCCTTCGAACCGGACGGGGGCCTCGGACAGCAGCAGGTGGAGGTCTCCTGGGAGGTCGCCGCCGACGAGTCCTTCTCCCTGCTCGTGCAGCGGGGCACCGCCCTCGCCCACCCCGAGTACGGGCACAGCGTGCGCGTCGACGTACAGGGCCTGACCCCGGGCGGCCACTACTACTACCGGTTCCGCACGGGCACCTGGATCAGCCCCGCCGGCCGTACCCGCACCGCTCCTCCGGCCGGCGCGGACACCGCGAGCCTGAGACTGGCGGCGGTCGCCTGCCAGGCGTACCACGACGGCTACTACACGGCGCACCGGCACCTCGCGCAGGAGGACGTCGACGTGGTGTTCCACCTCGGCGACTACCTGTACGAGTACGCCGTCGACTCCGCGGGCGGCGCCCGCGGCTACACCGAGGTCGCGCTGCCGACCGTGTTCGACCGCGAGGCGACGACGCTGGCGGACTACCGGATGCGCTACGCGCTCTACAAGAGCGACCCCGACCTGCGGGCCGCGCACGCCGCGCACCCGTTCGTCGTCACCTGGGACGACCACGAGACCGAGAACAACTACGCGGGCGCGATCGACGAGAACGACAGCGACCCGGCGCTGTTCCTGCCCCGCCGCGCCGCCGCCTACCGCGCCTACTGGGAGAACCAGCCGCTGCGCGCCGACCAGCTCCCCAAGGGCCCCGACGCCCGGCTGTTCCGCCGGCTGCACTGGGGCGGCCTCGCCCAGTTCGACGTCCTCGACACCCGCCAGTACCGCTCCGACCAGGCCTACGGCGACGCCCCGCACGTTCCCGGCCCCGAGTCGGACGACCCGGCGCGCACCCTCACCGGGGACGCCCAGGAGCGCTGGCTGCTCGACGGGTGGGGCACGTCGACGGCGCTGTGGAACGTGATGCCCCAGCAGGTGTGCTTCTCGCAGCGCAGACTGGACCTGAACGCCGAGGCGAAGGTCTCCATGGACGCCTGGGACGGCTACCGCGCCGGTCGCGGCCGTCTGGTGGCGGGCGCGAAGGCGGCCGGTGTCGCCAACTGGCTGGTCCTCACCGGCGACGTCCACGTCGCGTACGCCTTCGACATCAAGGACGACTTCGACGACCCCGGCTCCGCCGTCCTGGGCACGGAGCTGACCTGCACCTCCGTCACCAGCGGCGGTGACGGCGTGGAGCACCCGGCCAACTGGGACACCTACCTGCGGGCCAACCCCCACCTGAGGTTCTACGACGGCCGGCGCGGCTATGTGCGCGTCGAGCTGGGCCGGGAGAACGCCCGGGCCGACTACCGGATCGTCCCGGTCGTCACGACGCCCGGCGCCCCCGTCTCCACGGCCGCCTCCTTCGTCACCGAGGTGGGCTCACCCGGTCTGACGCCGGCCTGACCCGTCCGGGTGTCCGAAGTCGTACACGTGTACTGCACTTGGCGTCCGCACGTGTCCCGAACGCGGTAATCCCGGCGTGTCCTGGCATCGTGCCGGATGCCACGGGCAAGGACTGAGTCCCCTCCGCAGCTCCGCACCACGAACGAAGGAGACGCACCGAATGGTCCTCAGACACGCCCGGGCCGCACGCCGGTCGGCGTTCACGGCGCTCGGCATCCTCGTCCTCGTCGGACTCCCCTGTGCCGCGGCGGCCGGCCCCATGCCCGCGGCGGAGCCGGCGCCCGGCGCCGCCCAGACCCTCGGCGCCGACCGGCCGTCGCCCCACCTGCTCGCCGCCCTCCGGCGCGATCTGCGGCTGGACGAAACCCAGGCCTCCGAGCGGCTGGTCAACGAGGCCGAGGCGGGCACCCGCGCGGGCCGGCTGCGCAACGCGCTCGGCGACCGGTTCGCCGGCGCCTGGGTGCAGGGCGCCACGTCCGAGGAGCTCACGGTCGCGACCACCGCCGCCGGGGACGTGCCGGCCATCGAGGCCCAGGGCGCCACGGCCAAGGTGGTGCGGCGGACGCTGGCCGGACTGGAGGCGGCCAAGGCGAAGCTGGACGCGGCGGCCGAGCGCGCCCGGTCCCTCGACACGCCCGTCTGGTACGTCGACGTGCCGAAGAACCAAGTCATGGTGCAGGCGATCAGCCAGGAGGCCGGCGCCGCCTTCGTCAGGGCCGCGGGACTGGAGAGCGAGGACATCGGCATCCGGACGACGACGGCACGGCCGCGCCTGCTGCAGGACATCACCGGCGGCGACGCCTTCCACGTCGACGGCTCCGCGCGCTGCTCCGTGGGCTTCTCCGTCACCGAGGGCGAGCAGGGCGGGTTCGTCACCGCCGGTCACTGCGGCAGGGCCGGCGCGACCACCACCGGGTACGACCGCACCGCGCAGGGCGTCTTCCGGGCCTCCGTGTTCCCCGGCGAGGACATGGCGTGGGTGGCCACCGACGCCCAGTGGACGCCCACGCCGGACGTCAGGGCGCAGGAGGGCCAGAAGGTGCAGGTCACCGGTTCGGCGCAGGCGCTCGTCGGGGCGTCGGTGTGCCGTTCCGGCTCGACCACCGGCTGGCACTGCGGAGTCATCGAACAGCACGACACCAGCGTCCGTTACGCGGAGGGCACGGTCGACGGGCTGACCAGGACGACGGTGTGCGCGGAACCGGGCGACTCCGGCGGGCCGTTCGTGGCGGGCGCCCAGGCGCAGGGCGTCACCTCCGGCGGATCCGGCGACTGCACCGACGGCGGTACGACGTTCTACCAGCCGGTCAACCCGATCCTCGGCGACTTCGGTCTCACCCTGACCACCGCCGCCGCGGCGCGGACCACGCCGGGCGGCCAGGACGACGGAGCGCAGGCGTGGGCCGCGGGCCGGGTCTACGAGGTGGGTGCCACGGTGACCCGTGACGGTGTGCGCTACCAGTGCCTGCAGACCCACCAGGCGCAGGACGCGTGGGCGCCCGCCGGCACCCCTGCGCTGTGGCAACGGCTGTGACGGTGTGACCGGTCCCCCGCCGGCGCCGGACGAGGCGCGCCGCTTCTCCCCGACGTGATCCCGTCGCCCCCTCGGCGTGCCGAGGGGGCGACGGGATCACGGGGCGACGGCGGGCGGGCGTACGCCGGACAGGAGTACGCCGCTGTGCGGGCGGGTCGGGACCCGGTGCAGCGGGATCGTGAGGTTCTGCTCCGGCACCGTGTACTCCGTCCGGGCGAGCCGCACCGCGAGCGCCTCCAGCACGCCGACGGTGATGCCCTCGCCGGGGCAGCGGTGGCCGGCGCCCGGGTCCCCGCCGCCCTGCGGGATCAGTTCGTCGCGCTCCGCGGACCGTTCGAGGAAGCGCTGCGGGCGGAAGGCGTACGGATCGCCCCACAGCGACTCGTCGTGGTTCTGCCCGTACACGTCGAGCATCACCAGCCCGCCGGCCGGAACCCACTCGCCTCGCCAGTACAGGTCCCGGGCGGCCAGGCCGCCGAGGAACGGCACGAACGGATAGAAGCGGCGCACCTCGTGGGCGAACGCGGCGGTGAACCGCATGTCGCCGTCCGCCAGGGGCGCGCGGTGCTCGGGCCACTTGTGCAGGGCGTGCGCGGTGAAGGCGACGAACCAGGCGACGGCGGTCGTCGGGCGGACGACGTTGAGCAGTTCCACCCCGGCGGTCTTCTCGTCGAGCGGTTCGCCGTCCGCGTCGCGGTGCCGGCACACCAGGTCGAGGACCGAGCCCGCGGGGGCGGTGACCGTGCCGGACCGTACGTCCCCAACCAGCCGACCCAGCCGTTCCTCCTGCCGGGAGCGGGCGCGCCGGGCCCTCAGATGGCGCGGTCCGGCGGTGGCGAAGCCGTCGACCATGGCGGTCATGTCGCGGGCCGTCGCCTCGGCGTCGGCGTCGTCCAGGGGTATGCCGGCCCACCGGTGGGCCCCGGTGGCGAGCACCGTGCTCGCCTCGTCGAAGAGCACGACCGAGCCGCGCCGGCTCCAGGCGGGTACGGCCTCGTCCCAGGCGGCGGTGACACGGTCGACGAGGCCGGCGATCCGGCCGGGTTCGAGCAGTGGCAGGAACAGGGACTTGCGGGTGCGGTGGGCGACGCCGTCCAGGGTGTGCACCGCCTCGTGGCCGAACAGGGTGGCGAGTACGGGTTCGGGGATGGCGCGGTGCCGGTGCACGTTCCGTTCGTCGTAGAAGAACCGCACCGCTTCGGGGCCGCGCAGGGCGAGCGCGGGCCGGCCCAGGATCCTGGTGCGGACCACGGGGCCGGGAGTGTCGCGCATCCGGTTGGGCAGCCAGGCGTAACCCTCGGCCAGCAGCGGCAGGGTGCGGTCGATCAAAGGGCGGCTGAGTACGTCCATGGCCCTCGGGTGCCCCCGGGGGTGCCGGAACACTCCGGGCGGACGGGGCGCCCGGTCGGATGTGGCCCGGACCACGTTCCGAAGGAGGCCGGGGTCATACCGGGGCGGGCGGGGCGGCG
>NZ_JAHWZY010000175.1:0-204 GCF_041380215.1 Streptomyces pimonensis | reverse complement strand
CGGCCTCCGACGCCCGGATGGCGGCCATCGCGCCACCGGCCGGCAGCGCCTGCATCAGCGCACCCCGCGCGGAGACCACCCTCGCGGCGTCCGCCAGCGACCACACACCCGCCACATGCGCGGCGGCCAGCTCACCGATCGAATGCCCCGCCAGCACGTCCGGACGGATGCCCCACGACTCAAGCAGCCGGAAAAGTGCCACCT
>NZ_JAHWZY010000174.1:0-213 GCF_041380215.1 Streptomyces pimonensis | reverse complement strand
GGCGAGGGAGGCCCCACCACCGAGCCCACCGGTACGGAGGATGCCGGTTGCGTGCCGGGTCCACGACACGCCGTCGTCGCCCGCACTGGAGTGGAGGGTCAGCTCACGCCGGCCCGACGCGTCCTCGGCACCGGCCCACACCTGGATCTGCACCGATCCGTTCTCGGGCAGGATCAGCGGCGCCTCCAGCGTCAGTTCCTCCACCAGGTCACA
>NZ_JAHWZY010000173.1:0-215 GCF_041380215.1 Streptomyces pimonensis | reverse complement strand
TCTCATACGAGACGACGACACCGCGCTCGAGCATCAGCTCCTCAACCTCACGGAAGCTGAGCGGAAAGCGGAAGTACAGCCACACGCAGTGCGAGATCACCTCGACCGGGTAGCGGTGCCCCCTGTACGACGGCGACGCACTCCCCACGGGCGATCCCCCTCCACCATGATCAACCAGAAGATCATCCCACCAGGGCAGCCAACGTGACAGTGCC
>NZ_JAHWZY010000172.1:0-217 GCF_041380215.1 Streptomyces pimonensis | reverse complement strand
CGAGGGGTACGTAGACGGCTCCGGCCTTCAGCACGCCGAGGACCGCCGTCACGACCTCCGGCGAGCGCTCCATCAGCAGCGCGACCCGCTCCTCCGGGCCGACGCCGAGGGCCGCCAGCCGCGCCGCGAGCCGGTCCGCCCGCTCCTCGAGTCCGCGGTACGTCAGCACCCCGCCGTCCCAGCGGACGGCCACGGCCTGCGGCGTACGCGCCACCTG
>NZ_JAHWZY010000171.1:0-225 GCF_041380215.1 Streptomyces pimonensis | reverse complement strand
TGCCAACTACGTGCGGCTGGAACCGGGGCGGGCTCCCGCGCACGTCCTGCACGTACCGGGACCGCCCGCCGCCCGGCGAAACGGAGGGCCAGGAACGTCATGACCGTGAACGAGCCGGTGCCGGACACCTTCGAGGACACCCCCGCCCAGGACCGGGACCCCGACTGGTTCAAGCGAGCCGTCTTCTACGAGGTCCTCGTCCGCTCCTTCCAGGACAGCAACGGT
>NZ_JAHWZY010000170.1:0-226 GCF_041380215.1 Streptomyces pimonensis | reverse complement strand
ATACAGCCACACGCAGTGCGCGATCACCTCGACCGGGTAGCGGTGCCCCCTGTACGACGGCGACGCACTCCCCACGGGCGACCTCCCTCCACCATGATCAACCAGAAGATCATCCCACCAGGGCAGCCAACGTGACAGTGCCCGAACCCCTTCTTGCCCTGGGAGACCAGGCTGCTGGACACCTGTATGATGCGCCCCCATCCGGTCTCGCGCATCTGCCGGAGGG